>CAZGYQ010000062.1:0-20899 GCA_964530695.1 uncultured Caulobacteraceae bacterium | reverse complement strand
ATCGCCGCGCGCCACCTTCCCCTCGCGGGGAAGTACGGAGGAGCGCCGCTTGTAGCGGACGGCGACCCGCCATACCTTCCCCTCGGGCGGCTTCTGCGGCGTGCGAGAGGTTTCAATCCCCGAGACCGTACATTCTCTCTCGGGAGTTGGCTCTGTCCCGACCGGCTGGTTCCTTTACTGGACGGCGGGGCACCTGGCGCCCACCTAGCTTGCTAGGGTCCGAGTGGATGATATGCCTCCATCGGCGCATGCGGGGCCGCCCAACTTGACTGACGCCAGAGCCGAAATCGCCGGCGAAAAGGCCGCCTTGCGCAAGATCCTGCAGGCGCGGCGCGCTGCGGCGGCGGAGGACGATCTCGCCGCGCATGTGGCGGGGGCGGCGCTCGCGGGCCGGTTTCCGGAACACCTGATTCCGCCGCCCGGAGCGATTGTCGCCGCCTACGCGCCGTTCCGGTCCGAGATCAGCCCTCTCGACATCCTCGGCGCGACCGAGGCGCGAGGGTGCATCACGGCCCTTCCTCGGACACCCCCCAAAGGGGCAGGGCTGCCGCTCAGCTTCCACGTCATCCCGCCGGGAACCGAGCTCCAGAAGAGCGCCTTCGGCGTCCTCGAACCGCCGGCGGATGCGCGCGTCATCGAACCCGACCTGATCCTCGTCCCGCTGCTCGGGTTTGACCGGGCCGGCTATCGCCTCGGCTACGGCCAGGGCCACTACGACCGCACGCTCATGGCCCTGCGCGCGCGCCGCCCGGTCACCGCGGTGGGGCTGGCGTGGGCGTGTCAGGAAGTCGACGCCATTCCGGCGGACGCCTTCGATCAGCGGCTCGACTGGGTGGTTACGAACCGCGAGGCGATCGAGCCGTTCAAGTGACAGGCGAAAACAGCAGGCAGCACGAGGACATACCATTGGCATTCAGATCGTTCGCCTTCGCTGTTTCGGTATGCGTGCTCGCCGCCTGCTCGCCGCCGGGATCGGTTCGTCCCGTCGAAGATCGAAGCCAGGCCGTTGCCGTCCTTGACGCGCCCGCATCCATTCTCAAACCCGGTCGGTGGCGGACAACAACTACCGCCTTGAATCTGAATACTCCCGAACTCCCTAGATGGTTGGTCAAGGTCATTCTGGAGAAGCCTGTCGTCACGGAGGAGTGCGTGCAGGCCGGCGACCAAAGCAGATTCCTCCGAAAATTCGTGCTGGTAGACGGGGATCTGGAGGTGCCGGTCCGATGCGATCTTGATCGTCTTCATGTTGGTCGAAACGAGATTCTTGTTGATCAGACGTGTCGGCAAAGCGCGGACCGCAGCCACAGCCTGCAGTCTGAGGTGACCTATGCGCCGGATCGACTGGAGAGGTCGTCTGAAGAGACAGTCCGCGGGCTCCGTGGTCCGATCGCGCAAACGAGGTATCAAGCCGTTGCGGAATGGCTCGGCCCGTGCGCCTCCCCATAGATGACAGCGCGCGCGGTCTTCGCTACACCCCCGCCAACCTCAAATCTCATCTTTCAAGGGAGCCCGAGCCCGATGGCCGGCCATTCCAAGTTCGCGAACATCATGCACCGCAAGGGCGGGCAGGACAAAAAGCGCGCCGCGCAGTTCACCAAGCTCGCCCGCGAAATGCAGGCGGCGGTAAAGCTCGGCGGGTCGGACCCCGCCAGCAACCCGCGCCTCTATCGCGCCATCGCCGCCGCGCGCGGCATGAACATGCCCAAGGACAACATCCAGCGGGCGATCGACCGCGGCGCGGGCGCCAACGCCGAGGCGCTGGAAGAGGTCCGCTACGAGGGCTTCGGGCCGGGCGGCATCGGCGTGATCGTGGAAAGCCTCACCGACAACCGCAACCGCACCGCAGGCGAGATCCGCGCGGCGTTCTCCAAGAACGGCGGCAATCTCGGCGAAACGAACTCCGTCTCGTTCCTGTGGGAACGCATCGGGGAAATTCGCTATCCGCTCGCCGCCGCAGGCGAGGACGCGATGCTCGAAGCCGCCATCGAGGCGGGCGCCGACGATTGCGTTGTCGAGGAGGGCGAAGAGGGCGGGGAGCATGTCATCACCTGTCGCATGGAAGCGCTGACGGAGGTCTCGCAGGCGCTCGCCGGCGCGGTTGGCGAAGCCGCGAGCGCGAAGTTCATATGGCGCCCGCAGACCACCATTCCGGTGACAGGCGACGCCGCAGCGACGCTGGTGAAGCTCCTGTCGATCCTGGAAGACCTCGACGACGTGCAGAACGTCTACGCCAACTACGAGGTGAGCGAGGCGGAGCTGGAGAAACTCGCGGGCTAGTGCTTGTCCGGCAATTGCGTGAGCGATTGCAGCAAGTCTTCCGCGAGCTTGCGCGCTTCCCCGGGCGGCTTGCCCATCAGCGCGGCGAGCGAGTCCCCGAACAGGCCGACCCCCATCGCCAGCGTCACGCTGACAAGCACGAGGTTCTCCGCACGCTCCGGCGTGAGGCCCGCCGGCGCCATGCGTTGCGTCACCACGTCCTGGACCGCCTTGCGGACGCTGGTCAGGCGGGAGGTTTCCCCGGTCAGCACGAGCCACGCCGCGAGCCGCGCCGCGCCGCGCGCCTCGAACGCATCGAACAGGGCGCGCAGGCCCTGGTCGCGCGCCGTCGCGATGTCATCCAGGCTGAACCTCGAGGCGAGGATCGTCTCGACGAGCCCGGTGATCATCCGCTCCATGAGCGCTGTCTGCACCTCCTGGATGGAGCCGAAGTAATGCAGGACCGTGGCGTTGGACACGCCGGCGGCCGCCGCCACGTCGGCGAGCTTCAGCGCCTGCGGCCCTTGGGCCACAAGCAGACCCTCCGCCGCCGCGAGGATGTTCTCGCGCGCCGCCACGGGGGTGCGTCGTGTCCGGGGTTTCGCTATTGACATTTTTGTCAGTAAAGCCGATATGGCTCCTGTCCGCAACCGAAGCGTCCCTCATGCCACAGGACCCGCCATGAACGCCAAGCGCACCCCCGCCGACGTCGATGTTCTGCCCCGCGACATCCGTTTCGACGTGGAAAGCGCGCGGCAGGGCCACTGGCTCGGCGGCGATCCCGTCGGCACGGCGGTGTTCAACGCGCTGTCGCTCACGTTTCCGGACGGCGAGCGGATGTTCATGGATGCGGTGCGCCACTATCGCGGCCAGCTCTCCGGCAAGCTCCAGGAAGACGTGAAGGGCTTCATCGCGCAGGAGGCCATCCACTCGCGCGAACATCACATGCTCAACGAATTCATCGACCGCACGCGCTACCCCGTGGACGCGATCGAGGCGGAGATCCGCGAGCGCATCGCGTTCTCCCGCTCGCGTGGCCCGATGGGCATGCTCATCGCCACCATCTCGCTGGAGCACTTCACCGCCATGATGGCGGAAATGCACGCCCAGCATCAGGACGTTTTCGACAATGTCGCGCCCGACATCGAGCGCCTCTGGCGCTGGCACGCGCTGGAAGAAACCGAGCACAAGGCGGTCGCCTATGACGTCTACATGGAAGTGACGAAGGACTGGTCGCCCCTCCGGCGCTGGTTCCGCCGCTGCATGGCGATGGCGATCATCGGCTACATGTTCCCGCGCAACATCAGTGCGTTTGCGGCCAAGCTGCTCGAAGCCGATGGCTACGCGCCCGACGCCGCGCTCAAGGCGGTGCAGGATTATGTCTGGCGCAAGCCGGGCCTGTTCAGCCGCGGCTGGCGCACGTTCTTCGCGTGGTTCCGGCCGGGCTTCCACCCGTGGGACATCGACACACGCCATCTCACGGACAAGTGGAAGCCGGACTTCGCCGTAGCGCCGGCGGCGGCCTGAACCGGAAGATCGCCCGCCGCGCCAGTTTTTCGCAGGTGCGAAGAGCGGGCTTTCCCGCGTCGGCGATCCAAAGCAATGTGCGGGCGCTCAGGAGCCCTCATGACTGTCGTCGCCGAAAATCTCGTCCCCCGCCTCGAACAGGCGGCGTCCGCCGTCGAAACCTATGTCGCCGCCGCCCGCAGCGCGGTCGCCGCGAAGGTGGTGAAGGCCGGCAAGGTCGACCGGCGCGCCTTCGACGCCGAACAGCACGCCGCCCACGGCTTCGCCTGGATCGCCACCTACGGCGAGGCGCTGCGGGAAGTGGCGTCCTGGGCGCGCGCGCTGGAGGAGGCGGGAGGTTTCGGGGCGACTGAACAGCTTCTCGCGCTCACGGTGTTCTCCGAATATTGCGCCCAGCTCGTCGGCGGCCTGCCGATGACGCAGCTTGAGATGATCCGTCCGGGCGATCTCGGCGTCGAGGCCGACGCGCGCACGCTGGAAACCGCCACCCGCGCGCTGGTGCGTGAGGGCGCGGCGCGGGAAACGCGCGCGCGGCTCGCCGAACTCGTCCGCGCCGGCAAGGGCAAGGCGACGCTCGAGCGCACGGGCCTCGAAGATGATCTCGAGATGATCCGCGACCAGTTTCGCCGTTTCGCGGACGATCGCGTGATGCCGCACGCGCACGGCTGGCATCTGCGCGACGAATTCATCCCGATGGAGATCGTCGAGGAGATGGGCGCCCTCGGCGTGTTCGGCCTGACGATCCCGGAAGAGTTCGGCGGCTCCGGCATGGGCAAGGCCGCCATGTGCGTGGTGTCGGAAGAATTGTCGCGCGCCTGGATCGGCGTCGGCTCACTGGCTACGCGCTCGGAGATCGCCGCCGAACTCATCCTCATCGGCGGTACGGACGCGCAGAAGAATTACTGGCTGCCGAAGATCGCGACGGCGGAAATTCTGCCGACGGCGGTGTTCACCGAGCCGAACACCGGCTCCGATCTCGGATCCTTGCGCACGCGCGCCGCGCTCGAAGGCGATCACTTCGTCGTCAATGGAAACAAGACCTGGATCACACACGCCGCGCGCGCGGACGTGATGACACTTCTCGTGCGCACGAAGGCCGACACCACGGGCTTTGACGGGCTCTCGATGCTGCTCGCGCCCAAGCTGCGCGGCGATGACGCAAACCCGTTCCCCACGCCCGGCATGAGCGGCGGGGAGATCGGCGTGATCGGCTATCGCGGGATGAAGGAATACGAGATCGGCTTCGATGGTTTCAAAGTTCCTGCGGCCAATCTTCTCGGCGGCGTCGAGGGGCAGGGCTTCAAGCAGCTGATGGCGACGTTCGAAAGCGCGCGGATTCAAACCGCCGCCCGCGCCGTGGGCGTCGCCCAGTCGGCGTTCGAACTCGGGCTCTCCTACGCGCTCGACCGCAAGCAGTTCGGCCGGGAGCTGATCAACTTCCCCCGCGTCTCCGACAAGCTGGTGATGATGGCGGCGGAACTCATGGCCGCGCGCCAGATCACCTATTTCGCGGCGCGCCGGAAAGACTCCGGCAAGCGCTGCGATCTCGAAGCCGGCATGGCCAAGCTGCTGGCCGCGCGCGTCGCGTGGGCGTCCGCCGACAACGCGCTGCAGATCCATGGCGGCAACGGCTTTGCGATGGAATACGCCATCAGCCGCGTGCTGGCTGACGCGCGCATCCTCAACATCTTCGAAGGCGCCGGCGAGATCCAGGCGATGGTCATCGCGCGGCGGCTGCTGGAGGAAGGCGTAAACTGATTGTGAACGATCGCGGCCTAGTCTTCATGAAACCGTGAGGGAGGCCCGCGTGCGCGCAATCCTGGCAGCGCTATTTCTGTTGGCCGCGTGCAGTGAAAAACCTGCGCACGAGTTCCCGCCCGAGTCGCGCGCGCTCTTCGCCCAGGGGTGTCCGACCGGTAAGCCCGAATGCGATTGCATGTGGGACCAGATCACGCGTGAAATGACGGCCGAGGAATTCGACGCGGCGATGGCGCGCTTCGATGAAAAGGGTCTGATGGACCCAAGGCTCACGCAGGCGCGCCACGACTGTCGCGGGAAGAAGTAACCGGCGACGGCGTCGACCTTTGGGGCCGCGCCGCCGCCGGAATGTCATTCAACTTCAGACAAAGTCGAAGATGTCGATGAAGTTCGCGCGCACGGGCGCTTCGAGCTGGAACACGTAGTCTTCGCCCGCCTGATAGCCCGCAACGCCGTTTGCATCGACAACGAGGAAAGATTGCCCCGCGAACGATCCGGCGTTCGGATTGAACACCGCCGCTTCGCCGATCGACAGGGCGCCCGCGCTGAGCGCGGCAGCAAGGTCGGCGTCGAAACTGGCGATGTCCAGCGCGCCGCCGCTGACGGTGGAGACGCTTGTGACCGCGGTGGGCAGATCGAACATGTCGGTGTCGCGGAAGTTGAATCCGACCAGCGTGTCGAAAGTCGTGCTCGTGGACTCCGATGCGCTTGCGTAGAGGAACTGGTCCGCGCCACCGCCCCCGGTGAGCCGGTCGGCGCCGGCGTCGCCGGAGATGGTGTCGTCGCCGCCGCCGCCGTCGATCGTATCGTTGCCGCCATTGGCGTAGATCGCATCGTCGCCTGCGCCGCCGTTCAGCACGTCGTCGCCCTGCACGACGCCGGGATCGTCATAGCTGAAAGGGATTTCGCCCACTTCGCGCGCGGCGAAGTCGCCATAGATCAAGTCATCGCCGCCGCCGCCGTTGACGGTGTCGGAGCCGGTGAAACCGGACAGGAGATTGTCCTGTCCGTTGCCTGTTATCGTGTCATCGAACTCCGATCCTTCCGCGCCTTCGATGCTGCGGAGCGTGACCAGTCCGCGTCCGACGTCCTGGGCGCTGCCCTGCGTCGCGAGATCCACGGTGACGCCGTCAGTGGTTGCGTCGATGCGCCCGCGGAAGGACACGACGTCCTGACCCTGACCGCCGCGCACGCTCGCGCCGTCGCCCTGGGGGAGCCAGAAGGTGTCGTCTCCAGCGAGGCCGTTGATCGAATCGGCGCCGCCATGGCTCCAGATCCAGTTGGCGACGTTGTTGCCGGTCAGCGTGTCGGCATGTTCCGTGCCCGCGAGATTCTCGATGCCGACAAGCGTGTCGAACCCGCCCGCGCCGGTGTTCTGCGCGACGCCCTGGATGCGCAGGTCGACAGTCACGCCGCTTGCAAGGGCATAGTAGCTCGCACGGTCCGAACCCGTTCCGCCGTCCAGATAGTCGTCGCCGAGACCGCCGCGCAGGAAGTCATTGCCGCCGCCGGCGAAGATCACGTCATTTCCGGTGATGCCGTTCTGTGTCTCTGTGGTGCTTTCGCCAAAGATGTTGTCGTTTCCGCCGCCGCCGGTGATGGTGTCGTTTCCCTCGCCGCCCTGGGCGAACTGGACATTGCCCTCGCCGAGATCGATCACGTCATCGCCCTGATTTCCGATCGCTGTGTCGACGCCGTCACCCGCCGTTATGGTGTCATTGCCGGCAAGCCCGATGATGGTGTCGTCTTCAATCGTACCAGGGAGAATGTCGTCGCCCGGCGTACCTATGATGTCGGCCATCTGGTTGTTCCTTCTCGATTGCTTCACGGCCTCGCGAATTCACGGGGCGCGCAAAGCAATGGTCGAGAGGCGAGGAGCTGCGCGTGACCGCCGTCACGTCGCGGGCGCAGACCTCAGAAAGGCCGCCGTGAGCTGAGCGCGGCGAGCAGCGTGCCGTCGTCGAGCAGTTCCAGTTCCCCGCCTACGGGCAGGCCGTGCGCGAGGCGCGTCACGGAAACGCCGACGCCCTGCAGGCGTTCGGTGAGGTAGTGCGCGGTCGTCTGGCCATCGACGGTGGCGTTGAGGGCGATGATCACCTCGCGCACGCCCTCGCGGCCCGCGCGCTCCACGAGCTTGCCGATGCGCAGGTCTTCCGGTCGCACGCCGTCGAGCGCGGAAAGCACGCCGCCGAGCACGTGGTATTTGCCGCGGAACACGCCCGCGCGCTCCAGCGCCCACACGTCGCCCATGTCCGCAACGACGCAGATCAGCGTGTCGTCGCGCGTGTGCGACGAACAGATCGCGCAGGGATCAAGCGAATCGAGCGAGCCGCACTCGCTGCACGCCTTCACCTTTTCCGCCGCTTCGTTGAGCGCCTGCGCCAGCGGCAGCATCAGCCCGTCGCGCTTCTTCAAAAGCGCCAGCGCCGCACGCTGCGCCGACCGGCGCCCGAGCCCCGGCGTCTTCGCGAGCAGGTCGATCAGCCGCGCGATCTCTGGGCTGACGGAAGGAAGGCGGGAGTTGCGCAAGCGAGGATCAGAACGGCATCTTGAAGCCGGGCAGCATGCCCATGCCGGACGTCGCGTTCTTGAACTCGTCGTTCTGCGCTTCTTCCAGTTTCCGGCGCGCATCGTCGTGCGCGGCCTTCACCAGATCCTCGACGATTTCCTTTTCCTCGGCCTTGAGCAGCGAGGCGTCGATGGTGATGCTCAGAAGCGCGGTCTTGCCCGAGAGGCGCACCTTCACGAGGCCTCCGCCGGCCGCGCCTTCGACTTCCATCGCTTCGAGTTTTGCCTGCGATTCGGCGATCTTGGCCTGCATGGCCTGCGCCTGACGCATGATCTGGGAAATGTCTTTCATCCAGCTATCCTTCCTTGCGTTTCGCACGCGACGCCGGCGGCTTCAGCGGCACGACGTCGCCGGTTTCTTCCGGATCAGGTTTGCGCCAGTCCTTGATCTTCGCGCCGGGAAACGCAGCGAGCGCGTCGGCGACGAAGGGATGGCGTTTGAGGTCTTCGAGCGCCTCCGCACGGGCGCGAGCGCGGCTTTCGGCGAAGCTTTCCACGCCGCCCGTCGCATCGGCGCGTACATCCCACGGGTCGCCGGTCCAGTCGGCGAGTTTCCTCGACAGGCGCGAGGGCAGATCTTCGGGCATGCCGGAAACAGGTTCGAACAGGATGCGGCCGGGCGCGAAGGCAACGAGCCGCACAAAGCGCTCGACGGCGATCTGCAGGTCGATGTCGCGCGCGGCTTCGATGAGCGCCAGGACGTCCTCGAACTTTTCAAGCTTCGGCGCTTCGGACGTGGCGGCGTTCTGCCCGCTGGAGGCCGGCGCCGAAAGGGCCGCGCCGGAGCGGATCATCTTGGCGATTTCTTCCGGCGGCGGGATGGTCGCGGCCGCGCACAGCCGCACAAGCGCCATTTCCGCCGCCGCGATCGGCTCTGGCGCGCGGGCGCATTCCTCCAGCGCCTTCAGCAGCATTTGCCACAGGCGAGAAAGCTGCGCCGGCGAGAGCGAGACGGCGATGGCGCGGATGCGCGCTGCCCAGTCCTGGCCGCCGACGATCCGGGCGTCCGCGCCAAGCGCCTGCACGCGCGCGGCCTCGTGACCGATCTCGAGGAGATCGCGCAGGATCAGAGAAGGATCGGCGCCGGCGTCGTACTGGGCGCGGATTTCGATGAGCGCCGATTTCGCATCGCCCTTGGACACGGCATCGAACAGATCGGCTACGCGCAGGCGGTCTGCGAGGCCCAGCATCTCGCGGATGTCGGCGGCGGTCACCGCGCCGCCGTCGGGCTTCTGCACCATCGCCTGATCGAGCAGCGAAAGACCGTCGCGCACGGAGCCTTCCGCCGCGCGCGCGACGAGCGCGATGCCGTCGGCGTCGACCTTCACATGCTCGGCGGTGCAGATGTTCGTCAGGTGTTTCGCGAGATGTTCCGGCGACACGCGCTTCAGGTCGAAGCGCTGGCAGCGCGACAGCACCGTCACCGGCACCTTGCGGATTTCCGTCGTCGCGAAAATGAACTTCACGTGCGGCGGCGGCTCTTCCAGCGTTTTGAGGAGGCCGTTGAAGGCCGCCGTCGACAGCATGTGCACTTCGTCGATGATGTAGACTTTGGTGCGCGCGGACACCGGGGCGTAACGCACGCCGTCGAGCATTTCGCGAATGTCGCCGATGCCTGTGCGCGAGGCGGCGTCCATTTCGAACACGTCCGGGTGGCGGCTCTCCATGATCTCGCGGCAGTGCGCGCCGAGCGGGTCGAGCTGGATGGACGGCTTCCTGACCGTGTCGGTCTCGTAGTTGAGAGCACGCGCGAGCAGGCGCGCGGTGGTCGTCTTGCCCACGCCGCGCACGCCCGTGAGGATGTAGGCGTGCGGGATGCGGTCGAGCGTGAAGGAGTTGCCGATGGTCCGCACCATCGCTTCCTGGCCGATCAGGTCTTCGAAGGTCCGCGGCCGGTATTTCCGCGCGAGCACCAGATAACCGCCCGTGGAGGGGGCTGGATCGCCGAAGAGGGAGGGGCCGGAATCACCGGGGGTGTCGGACATGGCCCACATATAGCGTCGCGGGGGCGCACTCGCGAGCGTTCACGGGAAGTTCGGTACAGACAGGACGGCGACCCGTTCGCTACCCGTTGCGGCTGCTTCCTTCCGGACCTGACCGGGTTGGCGGGGCGGCCGTCCGCCGCCTGTCTGCGCGGCGCATATCGCCCTTCGCGGGGGCGGACGCAAGGCTTCCGGGCGCTAGACCGATTGGTCCATATCCTGTAGACTGATTGGTCTGGAGGCGCCATGTCCGAAATCCCGAACAGCTTTGAGCCCCACTTCCGCAGGAGCCCGGTCACCGACCCGTGGGAGCCGCTCTATTCCCGCAAGGGAGAGGCGTCCGTCGAGATCGGCTTCCGCGCGTCGGCGGCGCACTGCAACTCGCGCGGCTTCGTCCATGGCGGGGTGATCGCCTCGCTGGCGGACAACGCGCTTGGCCTTTCGGTCGGGGCGGCGATGATGGGGCAGGGCTCGCCCGCGCCGTCGGGCCTCGTCACGGTGTCGCTGTCGCTCGACTATCTCGCCACCGCCCGGATCGGTCAGTGGGTGCAGGTCACGCCGCGCGTACTCAAGACCGGCCGCAACCTCGGCTTCGCGGACGCCATCGTCAGCGCCGACGACGCGCCGGTCGCGCGCGCCAGCGCCTCCTTCCGCGTGATGGCGTGAGCGACAGCGCCCGCACGCGCATCCTCGCCGCCGCGCAGGATCTCTTTCAGCGACGGGGATTTCACGCCGTAGGACTGAGCGACATCCTCGCCGCGGCGAAGGCGCCCAAGGGCTCGCTCTACCACCATTTTCCCGCCGGCAAGGACGACCTCGGCGCGCGCGCCGTGCGGGGCATCGCCGCCGACGTGACCGCCTATATGGCCGCGCGCCGCGCCGAAGGGACCAGCGCCGCCGACATCGTCGGCGATCTGGCGGAGATGAGCGCGCGACGGATGGAAAAGGAGCGCTTCGGCTGGAGTCCGCTGATCGCGGCCGTCGCCCACCAGGCCGGCGCGGACACGCCGCTGCTCGCGCGGGCGCTCGCGGACGCCTACGGCGACTGGCGTGCGGAAATCAGCGCCGCGTTCGTCGAGGAACGGCTCGCTCCTGACATCGCGCAGTCGCTGGCGTGGACAGCCATCGCGATGCTCGAGGGTGCGGCGATCCTGGCGCGCGTCGATCGGGACGGCGCGGCGTTGCTGGCGGTGCGGCGTCAGGCGGCGCGGCTCGCGGCGGTCGAGCGCAACGTCCCTTCGCCCGCGGGCGGCTGAACCGGCCCGGCCATGCCTAACGCTTTCCCAACACGCGGCTCGCCTCTTGCGAGAACATCCGTCGGGCGCGGCCTCCGTCGTTCGCCCGAGAAATGGGTGCATCATCATGAAACAGTTCCGCCGCCTGCTGGGCGACAGGTCCGCCGTCACCGCCATAGAGTACGGTCTGATCGCCGCGCTGATCAGCGTTACGCTGATCTCCGTGCTGACCGTGATGGGGCCGACCATCAAGAAGCAGTTCTTTGTCATCGACACGGCCATCAAAGGCCCGACGCCGTAACGGCGCGCATTTCCGAAGCAGCGATCGGGCGGGCGGCGGCGGTCGTCCGCCCGATTTGCATCCACCTACGGTCTGTAAAGGCTCGCTCGCTTGACGTTCCGGGCGGGCCTTCATAGCTATCGGCCATGGCCCTGCGCACCATTCTCACCGTCCCGCACCCCGTGCTGAAGGAAGTCTCCAGGCCCGTCGAAGGCGGCGTCACCGATGAACATCGGGCGCTGATGGATGACATGCTGGAGACGATGTACGAAGCTCCAGGCGTGGGCCTCGCCGCCGTGCAGATCGGCGTGCCGCTGCGCATCATCGTCATGGACATCTCGCCGAAGGAAGACGAGCGCGCGCCGCGCTACTTCGTGAACCCCGAGATCACCTGGAAATCCGACGAGTTGAAAAGCTGGGAAGAGGGCTGCCTCTCCGTGCCGGAAATCTACGATGAGGTCGAACGCCCCGACCGGGTGAAGATTCGCTACCTCGACTACCACGGCAAGGAAGTGGAGGAGGAGGCTGACGGCCTCTTCGCCGTGTGCATACAGCACGAGATGGATCACCTCGAAGGCGTCGTCTTCCTCGATCACCTCTCGCGCCTGAAGCGCGACAGCGCGATCCGCAAGGTCAAGAAGGCCCAGCGGATCGAAGCCGCCTGACACGCAGCCACAGTCATCGTGTAGGATCCGGGCGATGAGCACATTCCGCATCGCCTTCATGGGTTCACCCGATTTCGCCGTGCCGGCGCTCGCCGAGCTGCTGGCGCGGGGACGCGAGGTCGTGTGCGTCTATTCCCAGCCGCCGCGCCCGGCCGGGCGCGGGCAGACGCTGCGCAAGACGCCGGTGCATGTGTTTGCGGAAGAGCGTGGCATCGAGGTCCGCACGCCGAAGTCCTTGAAGAAGCCTCCTGAGCAGGAGGCGTTCGCGGCGCTCGATCTCGATCTCGCCGTCGTCGTCGCCTACGGGCTCATCCTGCCGAAAGCGGTGCTCGATGCGCCGCGTCTGGGCTGCGTGAACCTGCACGGCTCGCTCCTCCCGCGCTGGCGGGGCGCGGCGCCCATCCAGCGCGCGCTGATGGCGGGTGATCGCGAAACGGGCTTGCAGGTGATGCGCATGGAGGAAGGCCTCGATACCGGCGCCGTCTTCGCCACCGCGCGCACGCCGATCGAGCCCGACGACACTGCGCAGACGCTGCATGATCGCCTCGCTGTGCTCGGCGCGCCGCTGCTCGCCGATGCCGTGGATGCGATCGAAGCCGGCCGCGCGCGCGAGACGCCGCAGGCCGAAGACGGCGTCACCTACGCGAAGAAGATCGATCCCGCCGAGGCGCGCATCGACTGGACGAAATCCGCGCGCGAGATCGACCTGCAGATCCGCGGCCTCTCGCCGTTTCCCGGCGCCTGGTTCGAGCTGCCGGGCGAGAAGGGTCCGGTGCGGATGAAGGCGCTGCTCTCGCGGCTGGGGCGCGGCGCCGGGGACCCGGGCGAAGTGCTGGATGACAAATTGCTCGTCGCGTGCGGAGACGGCGCGGTGCGGCTCCTGCGCGTGCAGCGCGAAGGCAAGCAGGCGATAGACGCGGAGGGTTTCCTGCGCGGCGCGCCGATCGCCGCCGGAACCGTGCTGCGATGAACATCCGCCCTGTCAGCGACACAGATCACGACTCCATCGCGGTCCTCGTCCGCGCGGCCTTCACGGCCGAGTTCGGACGGTCTGACGAACCGGACCTGATCGCGCGCCTGCGCGCGGCGGGCGACGTAGTGCTGGAGCGCGTGGCGGAGAGTGATGGCGCCATCGTCGGTCATATCCTCTTCTCGCGCGCGTGCATCGACAGCGGCGGCGCGCGCTTTCCGGCAGTGCAGATGGCGCCGGTGAGCGCCGCGGTCGGCCGGCAGAAGGCGGGCGTCGGATCGACGCTGATCGCGGACGGTCTCGATGCACTCGCCGCAGCGGGCGAGACGCACGTCTTCGTGCTCGGGCATCCAGCGTACTATCCGCGCTTCGGGTTTTCGGCGGAGGCCGCGCGCGCATTTGACAGTCCGTGGCCCGGCCCGCACTTCGTGCTGAAGCGGCTTCGCGCTGTCGGGCCGGACAGCGGGCGCCTTTCCGTGTCCGCAGCGTTCGGCTGACGCGATGCCGCGCTACAAGCTCACCCTCGAATATGACGGCGGCCCCTATCAGGGCTGGCAGCGTCTTGGCGCCAATCCAGACCCCGCGCCGAGCGTGCAGGGCGCCATCGAGGATGCGGTGGAAAAGCTCTGCGGCGTGCGCGCGGATGTGGTCGGCGCGGGACGCACCGATTCCGGCGTGCACGCGCTGGCGCAGGTCGCGCACGTGGATCTGCCGAAGGATTACGGCGGCGACGCCGTGCGCGATGCGCTGAACGCGCATCTTCGACCGCACCCCATCTCCGTGCTGAACGCCGAGGAAACGACGCCGGAGTTTCACGCCCGCTTCGACGCGATCCATCGCGCCTACTGGTACCGCATCATCAACCGTCGGCCGGAACTCGCGCTCGATCGCGGCAAGGCCTGGCGCATCACCCGGCCGCTTGACGCGGACGCCATGCACGACGCCGCGCAGGCGCTCGTCGGCGCGCACGACTTCACCACCTTCCGCGACAGCAAGTGTCAGGCGAAAAGCCCGCAGAAGACGCTCGATTCCATCCGCGTCTCGCGCGCCGGCGAAGAGGTGCATCTCTATTGCGACGCGCGATCTTTCCTGCACCGGCAGGTGCGCTCGATGACCGGAACGCTGGTGGAAGTCGGCCTCGGCAAGATGCGTGCGCGGGAAGTTGCAGAAGCGCTGGCCGCAAAGGATCGCGCACGCTGCGGGCCCGTGGCGCCGCCGGACGGGCTCTACCTGATGCGGGTGGATTACGCGGCGGGCGCTGCGAAGTAGCGCTTCAGGATCGCCGTGTAGAGCCGGGCGAGATCACGCACGTCCTCCACGCGCACGTTCTCATCGACCATGTGCGCTGTCGCATTCTGCAGGCCGAGTTCGGCGACGGGGCAGACATCCTTGATGAAGCGCGCGTCCGAAGTGCCGCCGCTGGTGGACAGCACGGGCGCGCGGCCAAGCGTGTCGCGCGCGGCGTCGACGATCAGATCCGTGAACGCGCCCGGCGTCGTGTAGAAGGGCTCGCCCGTGGCCCGCGCCTCGACGGTGATGTTCGCGCCCGGCGCGGAGCGCGCGGTGCGCTCGCGGCACTCCTCGATCCACGCGAGCAACTCCGCGCCCGAGTGGTGCGTGTTGAATCGGATATTGAACTTCGCGACCGCCTTCGCCGGGATCACGTTGTGGGCGACGTTGCCGACGTCGATGCTGGTGATCTCGAGGTTCGAGGCGTCGAACCCCGGTGCGCCGGAATCAAGGATGCGGCGGCGCAGGTGGTGGATCATGTCCAGCAGCGCGTTCACCGGATTTACGGCGAGCTTCGGATACGCGACGTGGCCCTGTTTTCCCGTCACTGTGATGATTGCGTTGAGACTGCCGCGCCGGCCGTTCTTCACGGTGTCTGCGACGGCGTCGACGCTCGTCGGTTCGCCGACGAGGCAGTGATCGATGCGCTCGCCTTCGGCGGTGATGGCGTCGAGCAGCTTGCGCGTACCGTCGATGGCCGGGCCTTCCTCGTCGAGCGTGATGAGAAAGCTGATCGATCCGCGCTGTGCATCGCCGCCAGCAAGAAATTGCGAGACGCCAGAGACCATCGCGGCGATCGCGGCCTTCATGTCCGCGGCGCCGCGTCCGTAGAGCACGCCGTCTTCCACGTGCGCGGCGAAGGGATCGTTCTTCCAGTCGCCCGGTTCGCCCGGCGGCACGACATCGAGGTGGCCGGCGAAGCAGAAGTTGGGCGCGCTGTCGCCGCGGCGCGCGTAGAGATTGTCCACCTCGCCGAAGCGGTAGCGTTTCACGCGGAAGCCGAGGCGCTCGAGCGCATCGGACAGCACGGCGAGCACATCGTCGTCATGGGGTGTCACGCTGCGGCGGCGGATCAGCGCCTGCGCCAGCGGCAGGGGGTCGGCGAAGTCGGTCATGACAATGCTCTACTGCGTCGCTGCGCTGCGGGAAAGTTGAGATACGCTGCGCGCTTGCGGGGATGGCTTTAAGCCGGTAAGGCGCCCCCGCCCGCCAGCGACGCGGGACGATCGGGAGAAAACGACATGAAGAAGGTCATCCTCGCCGCCGCCGTGGCGGCGTTTGCGTTTGTGGCGGCCCCGGCGTTCGCGGACGGCACGACCGACACGTACAACGCCAACACCGTCGTCGCGACCGGCGCCAACGGCGCTGTGCTGAAGTTCCACTTCAACACCGATGGCAGCTACCTGATGAAGGCGGGCGATCAGGCCGTGCCCGGCACATGGGTCATCTACAACGGTGAATTCTGCATCACGCCGCAGGGCGGGGAGAAATCCTGCTCGCCGCACGCCGCCAATCGCAAGGTCGGCGATTCTTGGTCGGTCACCGGCGGCGACGGCGTCCAGTATACCGTGACTCTCGTCGCGGGGCGCTAAGGCGTCAGACTGCGCTGCGCTCGTCCTTCCCCGCGAGGGGAAGGTGGCTCGCAGCACAGCTGCGAGACGGATGGGGCGGTGGCTCCGTTGCGGACTTCGCGCCGCCGCCCCCTCAGTCATCGCTACGCGCTGACAGCTCCCCCGCGCGGGGGAGCACGGTCAACTCGCTCGGACCGGCGCGCGCCTGTCATGCTGTTTAATCCCGCAGCAGCTCGTTGATACTCGTTTTCGAGCGCGTCTGCGCATCCACCTGCTTCACGATCACCGCGCAATAGAGCGACGGCCCGCCGTTCGGATCCGGCAGCGCGCCCGGCACGACGACGGCGTAGGGCGGCACCTCGCCGCGGGTGACGGCGCCGGTCTTGCGATCGACGATCTTGGTGGAGGCGCCCAGGAACACGCCCATCGACAGCACCGCGCCCTGACGCACGATCACGCCTTCGGCCACTTCGCTGCGCGCGCCGATGAAGCAGTCGTCCTCGATGATCACCGGGTTCGCCTGCAACGGCTCCAGCACGCCGCCGATGCCCGCGCCGCCGGAGATGTGCACGTTCTTGCCGATCTGCGCGCAACTGCCCACCGTCGCCCATGTGTCGATCATGGCGCTGTCATCGACATAGGCGCCGATGTTCACGAACGAGGGCATCAGCACGACATTGCGCCCGATATGCGCGCCGCGCCGCACGACGGCGCCCGGCGCCATGCGGAAGCCCGCGTCGCGGAAACGGTTCTCGCCCCATCCCTCGGTCTTCAGCGCGACCTTGTCCCAATGCGGATCGTCACGGTCGCCCATCACCTTGTTGTCGTTGAGGCGGAAGGACAGCAGCACCGCCTTCTTCAGCCATTGATGCACCGCCCACGCGCCGTCCGCGCCGCGCTCGGCGACGCGCGCCGTTCCGGAATCGAGCTGTTCGAGGGCGGCGGCGACGGCGTCCCGCGCGGGCCCTTGCGTCGTGGGGGAGATGTCGGCGCGCGCTTCCCAGGCGGCGTCGATGGCGGCGGCGAGGTCGAGCGTCGTGTTCATGCCCGCTCGCTAGGCAATGCCCGCGCTGCGGTCAATGGAGGGATCGAGGAGGCCGCGCAGGAAGGCGTGCAGGCTCGGCGCGGCGAAGTGGATGAAGGGCGCGGGCGGCGCGGGCGGGCCGACGAGCACGGTGGCGAAGCCCATCGCGGCGGCGGTCTCCAGATTGCGGTCGTGGTCCTCGAACATCACCGCGCGGGCGGGATCGAAGGCGCATCGCGCCGCCAGCCGCTCGAACGCCCCGCGCTGCGGCTTGGGCACGAGATCAGCGTCCTCGAGCGCGAATACCTGGTCGAAGACATGGTCCATGCCGAGCTTCACAAGGATTCGCCCCGCATAGTCGCGCGCGCCGTTGGTGAACACGATGCGACGCCCGGGCAGACGCGCGATCAGGTCCGCGAGTTCGGCGTCGGCATGCACGGCGTCAAAGGAGACGTCGTGGACGTAGGAGAGGAAATCCGCCGCCGACGCGCCATGGTGCTTCACCACGCCGACCACGGTGGCGCCGTAGGCGAGGAAGTACTTCTCGCGCAGCACCCGCGCCGCTTCGTGTTCGAAGCCCGTGAGCCGCGCGATGAACCTCGTCATGCGCTCGCCGATCTCGTCGAAGACCTCGTGCTCGGCGGGGTAGAGCGTGTTGTCGAGATCGAAGACCCAGACGTCACGGTCCGCGAGATCGCGCGGGGCGGGGATGCTCAATTCGACGGCCCAGCGGGTGGTGCGCCCTGCTTCGGCGCCGCCGGGCGCGCGCCGCCCTTCTGCGCAGGCATCGTCACCGTCGTGCGCTGGTCGGGGCCCCGTTTGGCCAGCCCCGGGATCAGCGGACCTGGCGCGCGGCCGCGCGGCACATGCCCCGTGTCGGGATCGACGCTGTCGGTCGGGCCTTCGGCGGCGACGATCGGCGCATTCGAGGCCTGCGGGCGGGCGCCGACGGGCAGGAAGTCCGCATCGAAGAACTCGACCACGAGGCCTTCGCGCCCGTCGCTCGAGATCGGCGTAAACAGCGTCTCGTCGTAATAGCGCTCGGCGCAGCGGTCGCGACTGAGAATCGCGAATTTCGTCGGGCTCGTGCAGAAGGTCGTGCCGGGGGCCGCGAGATAGCGCTCGCCCTGCGGCGTCTCCATGACCGCGTGAACGAAATAGACGCTCTGCACCAGCGGATCGTCCACCGCCCGCGCACATGCGCCTGGACCCAGCGGCCACCAGCCGCGGCTTTCCCAGCCTTCGCCGCGGCGGCGCGCGACCGCCGACCACACCCGGCCCGACGTGCGGTTGCACAACGTCAGACCGATGCCGGCCGCGCGTCTGCGCGCTGCGGTTTCGAGGGCGTCGATCAGCTGATCCTCGCTTGCGGCGGGGGAGAGTTTCGCATCCTGGCGGAAGCGCTGGATCGCGGTTGCGGCGAGGCGCGGATCGGAGCGGCCGGACGCCGTGCGCGCGTCGTAGCCGGCATCCGCGAGCAGACGTTGCAGGCCCTGGCTGCGCGCGCCGAACAGGGTGTAGGGGTTGGCCTCCGCAAAGCTCGTGCGCCAGCTGTCGCGCTTGTTGATCTGCACGCGGCGGAAGTCGCGCTCCTCAAGTCCCATCTGCTCGCACGACGGCGGATTTTCCACCGCGAAGGAGGCGCTCGGGTCGATGCAGAGTTTCGCGTCGCCGCCCCATTGCCGGCGTCCGCCGCGGTGGGCGTTCACGGTGCGCGCGTAAACGTAGTGCACGCCGCGCGCGAGCGGCGCAGGCGCCGCCGATCCGCACTGGCCGGGGCGCAACCGTATCCAGCCCTGCACGACGACCGCGCGACCGTCGGGGCGGCCCGTCGCGGCTTCAAGGATGTAGCTCGTCTGGTTGCAGAGCGACCAGCCGCCGGGATTCTTGGCCTGGTCCTTCTTGGCCTGCTGCGCATGGCCGATCGGCGAGAACGCCAGGCACGCGAACGCTATGAACGCCGTTGCGAGCGTCCACAGGAAGGCGGTCCGGCGAGCGCCCGGATCGGCGCCGCGATCAGCGGATAAGCGTACCGGCGCCATGATCAGTGAACAACTCCATGAGCAGCGCATGCGGCTGACGGCCATCGAGAATGACAGCCGCCTCGACCCCCGCATCCAGCGCCGCGGTGCAGGTTTCCAGTTTGGGGATCATGCCGCCGTTGGCAACGCCTGTCGCGATGAGTTCTGCAGCGCGTTCGCGGCTCATGTCGCGGATGAGCTGCTTGTCGCCGTCCAGCACGCCGGCGACATCGGTGAGCAGCAGGAAGCGCTTGGCCTTGAGCGCGCCCGCGATCGCGCCCGCGGCGGTGTCGGCGTTGATGTTGTAGGTCGCGCCGTCCTCGGCCACGCCGATGGGCGCGATGACGGGAATGTAATCATGCTCGGTCGCGTTGATCAGTAGTTCGATGAGCGTGGCGTCCACGTGCTTCGGCTCGCCGACGAAGCCGAGATCGACGACCTGCTCGATATTGGAGTCCGGGTCGCGTTTCGTGCGCGCGACCTTCTCGCACGTCATGATGCGCGCGTCCTTGCCGGAAAGGCCCACGCCGCGCACGTCGGCTTCGGCGCCGGCGGACGTGATGAGGTGCGAGAGTTCCTTGTTCACCGCGCCGGAGAGAACCATCTCGGCGACTTCCATCGTCTGCTTGTCTGTGACGCGCAGACCATCGACGAACGCCGATTTCACGCCCGCGCGCTCCAGCATGCGGCTGATCTGCGGCCCGCCACCGTGCACGACCACCGGATTGATGCCGACAAGCTTGAGCAGCACCACATCGGCGGCGAAGCGTCTGGCCGTCTCGACGTCGCCCATGGCATGGCCGCCGTATTTGATGACGACGGTTTCGCGATCATAGATCTGGATGAAGGGCAGCGCCTCCGCCAGCGTCCTGGCGGTGGCGAAGCCGTTGCCCAGGAGGGCCGCTGCCGGTTCGGATGAGGTCTTTGTCACCGCCGCCGTTTAGGGCGCCCGGGCGTGGGGAGGAAGGGGTGTTCGGCTGTCGCCGGCGCGAGACCTGTGGGCGGCGCCGGCCGGCGGGGCTTAACCTGCTGCGAGCGCCGCAACTTCGGCGCGCAGCTCCGGGATGCCGCCACCCTCGAACGCCGAGACGGGCAGAACGACGGGGTGCGCGGCAGGGCGCTTGACGAGCGCCTTCACGGTGTCGGCGACAATGGCTTCAAGCGCCTTCGCGGGGATCTTGTCGGCCTTCGTCAGCACGACCTGGTAGACCACCGCGCTCTCGTCGAGCATGTCCATGACGGTCTCGTCGTTGGCCTTGACGCCATGGCGCGCATCGACAAGCAGGAACACACGCGCAAGGCCCGGCCGGCCGCGCAGATAATCGCGCACGAGTTTCGTCCAGCGTTCGATCTCCGTCTTCGGCGCCTTGGCGTAGCCGTAGCCCGGCATGTCGACGAAGCGCATGCGGTCGCCGAGCAGGAAGAAGTTGAGCTCGCGCGTGCGGCCAGGCTCTCCCGAGGCGCGCGCCAGCGCCTTTCTGCCGGTGAGCGCGTTCACGAGGCTCGACTTGCCGACATTGGAGCGCCCCGCGAACGCCACCTCCGGGCGGTCGGCGGCGGGCAGTCCGTCCATCTTCACGACGCCGCGTTCAAACGTCACCGGCCCTGCGAAGAGAAGGCGGCCGGCTTCGAGGGGATCGGTGGTGTGTGTTTGATTCATTCGAAGGGCGTGATGCTCCCCCTCCCCCTCGGGGGGGGGGGGGGGGGGGTGGGGGGGCGGGGGGGTGGGGCGGGGGGGGCGCGGGGGGGGGG
>CAZGYQ010000061.1:0-21175 GCA_964530695.1 uncultured Caulobacteraceae bacterium | reverse complement strand
CCGCGAAGGCGGCCGCACCGTCGGCTCCGGCGTCGTCGCCAAGATCATCGAGTAGCACGCGCGTCCCTCTCCCGCTTTCGGGAGGGGGCATGCGAACGCAGTGAGCGAAGGGTGAGGGCCCGTGAGACGCAGAGTCTCGCGGGCCTTTGCTTTTCTGATTACTCTAATCAGGTCGGCTGGCGCTTTCTCGTCTCACGGGCCCTCGCCCTGACCTCACTGCGTTCGGTCTGTCCCTCCCCCGCCGGCGGGGGAGGGACTGCATCTGAAAGCGTCGCCCGCTGCATCTTCACTCCATGCGGCCGCCTCGAGCGGCCCGCACGGGTATGGAGATGGACATGACAGCGAGAGCAACGGGCCTGACGACTGGGTTGGCGCTGGCGGCGCTGATGCTGACGCTCGGCGAAGCGCAGGCTGACGCGGGACCGAAACTCCTGGTGCGCGGCGCGGCCGCCCGCATCCAGATCATCCCCGAGGACCGCGCGGACATCGTCGCCACCGTCGGCGCGGCGACCCGCCTCCCGGCCCCTGCGGTCCGGCGCGACGGCGACAATCTCATCATCGACGGCAAGCTGCAGCACCGGGTGCGCAGCTGCCGTTCCGTCGGCGGTCACACGACCTCGCTGGTGATCAACGGCGTCGGCCGCGTCTCCGCCGCCGAGCTGCCGACGATCACCATCCGCGCGCCGCGCGATCTCGTCGCCGAGATCGCCAATGCGGGGCGCACCGATGTCGGCCCGACGCGCAACGCGCGGCTCACGTTCGAAGGCTGCGGCGACGCCGCGGTGGCGGCGGTGTCCGGCGATCTCATGGTCGGCCTCGATGGTTCGGGCGATGTGGACTTCGCCACGGTCGGCGGACGGCTCGCCGCGCAGCTCGACGGCTCGGGCGATATCCGCGGCGGCGCGGTCGGCGGCGATGCGATGCTCGGCCTCGACGGCTCGGGCGATCTGGGCGTGGCCTCCGTGGCCGGCGCTTTGATCGGCGAACTCGACGGTTCGGGGGACATGGTCGTCGCGCAGGCAAGCGGCCCGACGACGCTGTCCCTGGACGGGTCCGGCGACATTCTCGTGCGCGGCGGCGCGGTTCCGCGCCTCGTCGTGCGTCTCGACGGCTCGGGCGACATCGCGTTCCTCGGCGTGGCCGGCGACGTGGATGTAAACCTCGACGGCTCCGGCGACATCCGCGTGGCGCGCGCCACGGGCGACGTGCGCAAAACCAAGGACGGCTCGGGAGACATCACCGTCGGTCGCTGAGCAAGCTTGCAACGCGCCGCGCCTGCCGCTTTGGTGCGCGCCTCTCCATGGAGAAGGGAAGGCGCGCGCCATGTGCGATGAACATACCGAAGCCGAGAACGCCGCCCATTTCAGAACCGATGGCTTTTCCCGGCGCGGCTTTGCGGCGCTCGCGGGCGGCGCGCTCGCGGCCTGCGCCGCCGGACAGACCGCGGACGGCGAGACGCTGGCGGTCGCCGAACAGGACGTGACGATCACAACGCCCGACGGCGCGGCGGACTGTTATTTCGTGCACCCGGCGCGGGGCCGTCATCCGGGCGTGCTGATGTGGCCGGACATCCGCGGCCTGCGGCCCGCCTTCCGGCAGATGGGCCGGCGCCTCGCCGAGAGCGGCTACGCCGTGCTTGTCGTAAATCCGTTCTATCGCAACGCGCGCAGCCCGGTGGTGCAGCCGGGCGAGAGCTTCTCCGATCCGGCGGTGCGCGGTCGGCTGATGCCGATGGCGCAGGCGCTGAATGCAACGACCGCTGCAACGGACGCGACGGCGTTCATCGGGTTCCTCGACGCGCAAGCCGCGGTAGACACAGGCAGAAAGATCGGCACGGCCGGTTACTGCATGGGCGGGCCGCTGGTGATGCGCACGGCGTCGGTGTCGGCGCGCATCGGCGCGGGCGCGAGCTTTCATGGCGCCGGCCTCGCCACCGACCAGCCGACCAGTCCGCATCTCCTCATTCCACAGATGAAGGCGAGCTTCCTGATCGCGGTGGCGCAGAACGACGATGCGCGCACGCCGCAGGAAAAGGACACGCTGCGCGCGGCGTTCGCGGCGCAGCAACTCGACGCCGAGATCGAGGTCTATCCAGCCCAGCACGGCTGGTGCCCGCCGGATTCGCAGGTCTACGACGAGGCGCAGGCCGAGCGAGCGTGGTCGCGGATGCTGGCGCTGTTCGCCAGGGCGCTGGCGTAAACCGCCGCGCGTGAACGGAAAAGGGCGCCCCGGTTGCCTGGGACGCCCTCTCCATCAGCGTCGTGCCGCAAGGCGTCTTCGAGTATACGAGCAGCGATCGTGAAACTGAGGATCCGGCCGAGGGGAACAATGTGACAACAGGCGGAGGTTGCGGATGAGGTTCACTCGAATCTTTGCCTTGGCACTGTTGGTGATGTCCCTAGCCGGCCAAGCCGTTGCAGATGAGGTGCTGAGTCCTAGAGAAGTTTCGCAAAGTGTCGCGGGCGAGTGTCACGGCCATTCGCACGAGGTGAAATGGACTTGGGCCGCAGCTTTTCAAAATCAGGAAAGAAGGCTTCGCAAGCTATCGATCCTTGTAGACGGGGCCGAGGTACTATCCGTTGACAGCGCTAGTCGCGCCATTGGAACTTTGAATAGATGGATGGTTCCGGAATACGGCGACCGGCAAAGCGCGCCATTTCTGCAATACATCCACATTGGTTGCGGGCCGAACGGACGAACTGTTGCCTATAGCTTTTTTATGACCCGTGACTATTGGCATCCAGACGTGGTCGATATCATCGGGCTTTCCTTGCCGGATGGTGCGGCCCCCGCATTCCCAATGACCGTGTTTCGTTCGGGTCGTGGTTCTGTTTCAGCAGAGGCCGCCGAGATACCGGCTCGTAGCAATCCGTAAAAAGGAAAAGGGCGCCCCGGTTGCCCGGGACGCCCTCTCCATCAGCCCATCCCGCTTGCGCGGGAGCTGTTGTCGTCGATCAGAACGCCGACGAGATGAGGCTCGACAGGCCCGCGAGGCTCGCGCCGTGGCGGTCGCGATCCTTCAGCGTGCCGCCGAAGTTGTAGCGGACGCCGACAGTGAACGCGTCGGAGGAGACGTCCGTGTCATCGGCTTCGGCGTGCGTGAAGCCGCCGAAGAGCGAGACCGGGGCGGAAGCGAACTGGTATTCGCCGCCCGCGCCCAGCGACCAGACGTTGTCGTCGGCCGCGCCGGCTTCGACCTTGGCGTAGCCGAGGGCGCCCTGGATGCGGAAGTTGTCGGACAGGAAGTAACGGACCTGGGCGTCGGCGCCGTAGATGTCGGCGTCGGAGTCATCGGCGTTGGCGTAGCCCACCGCGCCCGCGAGGGTCACGTTGTCGTAGTACTTCTGGCCTTCCAGACCCGCGCTCCAGATCGTCTCGTCAGCCGCGTCGGCGAGGCCGCCGAAGCCGCCGAAGAGGTAGCTGTCGTTGCGGGCGTTGACGTGGGCCGTCACGCCATAGGCTTCGTTGTCCGAGCCGTCGGCGTCGGCATAGCCGGCGTCGAGTTCGATGCCGAGGCCGGACGAGGGCGCGAACGCCCAGGCGCCGTCGATGGCGTAGCCGTCCGTATCGTCATCGCCGAGGCCGGTGTCGACGTTGGCGCGGGTGTAGGCGGCGCCGACATAGCCGGAGCCGGCGTTGGCCGCCGGTGCGACCGCCAGCAGGGCGGCGGCGCTCAGCGCGCCAATGATCAATGTTTTCATGGAGATCCACCTTATGGTTGATACGCCGCGTGTTCGCGGTCGATGCCGTTACCTAGGCCCGGCATGGGTCTCCTCCAACGGTTGCGGTGCATTTGCGGTGGCCCTCGCCAGGGATCGTGGCTATGACGCCACAGCTTCGCGCGGGAGGGGAATCCGGACCGCGCGGGCGCGCGCCGCCGGCCCCCGGTCCGCTTGTGGTGAAAAGACCGTGAGGAATGCGCGCTTCCATGCTTGACGCGCGCATTCCCCCCGCAGTAGAAGCCCGTTCCTCTTTGGACCGGCCGTAAACCTCCAAGTACTTTTGGCGGGTTTAGACGCGGTCCGCGAGTTTACGCGAAACACCCCGTTGATCTTCGGGGCCCGGAAGCGGGGCACGTTGCCCCGCACTTTCGTTTTGGGCCCGCCTGATCCGGACCTCGCGCATTCCCCGCGGACAGCATCGCACGCGCCACTGCCAGAGCGGCGACGACAGGTTTTTGGCGCGCGCAGGCGCGTTCAGGGAATTCGGGTATGAACCAGAACATCAGGATCCGGCTGAAAGCCTTCGATCACCGCACGCTCGATCTTTCGACGCTCGAGATCGTCAACACCGCCAAGCGCACGGGCGCGCAGGTCCGGGGCCCGATCCCGCTGCCGACCCGCATCGAGAAGTTCACCGTCAACCGCTCGCCCCACATCGACAAGAAGAGCCGCGAGCAGTTCGAAATCCGCACGCACAAGCGCGTGCTCGACATCGTCGACCCGACCCCGCAGACCGTGGACGCGCTGATGAAGCTCGACCTGTCCGCCGGCGTCGACGTCCAGATCCAGGTTCTGGGAGCTTAAGATGCGCACCGGCGTCATCGCGAAAAAAATGGGCATGATGCGCGTCTTCGCCGAAGACGGCGCGCACGTGCCGGTCACCGTTCTCCAGCTCGACAAGCTGACGGTCGTCGGCAACCGCACGCAGGAAAAGGACGGCTACGTCTCCGTCGTCCTCGGCGCCGGTTCGCCGAAAGTGAAGCGGATGAACAAGGCCGAGCGCGGCCAGTTCGCCAAGGTCAACGTCGAGCCGAAGTCCAAGGTCGTGGAGTTCCGCGTGGACGCCGACGGCCTCGTGCCGGTGGGCGCCGAGATCACCGCCGACCACTACGTGCCGGGCCAGACGATCGACGTCTCCGCGCAGACCATCGGCAAGGGCTTCGCCGGCGCCATGAAGCGCTGGAACTTCGGCGGCCTGCGCGCCACCCACGGCGTGTCGGTCTCGCACCGCTCGCACGGCTCGACCGGCCAGCGTCAGGATCCGGGTAAAGTCTTCAAGAACAAGAAGATGGCCGGCCATCTCGGCGATGAGCGCGTGACCACCCAGAACCTCACCGTCGTGCGCGTCGACGCCGCCCGCGGCCTCATCTTCGTGAAGGGCTCGGTGCCCGGCGCGGAAGGGGCGTGGGTCGAAGTCCGCGACGCCGCCAAGGTCGCCGCTCCCGCAGAGGCGCCGAAGCCGGCCGCCTTCAAGCAACCGGCCGCCTAAGGGACCAGAGATGAAACTCGACGTTCTCACCCTCGATGCCGGCAAGGCCGGTTCGGTCGATCTCGACGACGCCATTTTCGGCATTCCCGAGATCCGCACCGACATCATCGCGCGCATGGTCAACTACCAGCTCGCCAAGCGCCGCGGCGGCACCTCCAAGACGCTGTCGCGCGGCGAAGTGGCCCGCACGCACTCCAAGCTCTACAAGCAGAAGGGCACGGGCCAGGCCCGTCACGGCGCCGCGAACGCGCCGATCTTCCGCGGCGGCGGCCATGCCCACAACATCATGCCCCGCGATTATGCGCACGACCTGACGAAGAAGGTGCGCGCGATGGCGCTGCGCCACGCGCTCTCCTCGAAGGCCGGCGCCAAGCAGATCATCGTCATCGACGCAGCCAAGCTCGATGCGCCGAAGACCGCCGAGCTGAAGAAGAAGCTCGCCAAGCTCGGCGTGGAGAACGCGCTGTTCATCGCCGGCGCCGAGGTGGACGACAACTTCGCCCTCGCGGCGCGCAACATCCCGAACCTCGACGTACTGCCGAACGCGGGCCTGAACGTCTACGACATCCTGCGCCGCAAGCACCTTGTGCTGACGAAGGACGCTGTCGAGGCGATCAACGCGCGCTTCGCTGACAAGAAGGAGGCCGCGTGATGGCCGCCGACAAGACTGCTGACATCAAGCACTACGACACGATCATCGCCCCGCTCATCACGGAAAAGGCGACGCTGCTGTCGGACCAGAACAAGGTCGTCTTCAAGGTGCCGCTGACGGCGACGAAAGTCGACGTGAAGGCGGCGATCGAAGCGCTCTTCAAGGTAAAGGTCGTGTCCGTGAACACGATCCGCGTGAAGGGCAAGACCAAGCGTTTCAAGGGCGTCGAGGGCAAGCGCTCCGACGTGAAGAAAGCGATCGTGACGCTGGCCGCGGGCCAGTCGATCGACGTGACGACTGGTCTGTGATTGGGGGCTCTGAGAAATGGCGCTGAAAACCTTCCGCCCGACCTCGCCGGGTCGCCGCCAGCTCGTGATCGTGGACCGGTCCGACTTGTACAAGGGCAAGCCGGTCAAGAAGCTGACGCAAGGCCTGACGAAGTCCGGCGGCCGCAACAACGCCGGTCGCGTGACCGCGTTCCGTCATGCCGGCGGCCACAAGCGCACCTATCGCATCATCGACTTCAAGCGCCGCAAGTGGGACGTGCCCGCGACGATCGAGCGACTGGAATACGATCCCAACCGCACCGCGTGGATCGCGCTGCTGAAGTACGCCGACGGCGAGCTCGCCTACATCATCGCGCCGCAGCGCGTGAAGGTCGGCGATGCGGTGATCGCGGCCGAGAAGGCCGACGTGAAGCCCGGCAACGCGATGCCGCTGCGTTCGATCCCGGTCGGCACGATCATCCACTGCATCGAGATCAAGCCGCTGAAGGGCGCGCAGATGGTCCGCTCGGCGGGCTCGTACGCCCAGCTCGTCGGCCGTGACGCGGGCTACGCGCAGCTACGTCTCACGTCGGGCGAAGTCCGCATGGTGCCGGACGGCTGCATGGCCACCATCGGCGCGGTGTCGAACCCCGACAACATGAACGAAGTCTGGGGCAAGGCGGGCCGCTCGCTGTGGCTGGGCCGCAAGCCCTCCGTCCGCGGCGTCGCCATGAACCCGGTCGACCACCCGCACGGCGGCGGCGAAGGCAAGACCTCCGGCGGCCGTCACCCGACCACCCCGTGGGGCAAGAAGACCCGCGGTCCCAAGACCCGCAAGACCCAGGCGAGCGACCGGCTGATCATCCGCCGTCGCCACGCGAAGAAGTAGGAGAGGGCATATGCCTCGCTCAGTCTGGAAAGGCCCGTTCGTCGATGGCTACCTTCTCGCGAAAGCGGAGAAGGCCGGCGCCGGCAACCGTCAGGCGATCAAGACCTGGTCGCGCCGCTCGACGATCATGCCGCAGTTCATCGGCGTGAAATTCGACGTGCACAACGGGAAGAACTTCATCCCGGTCAACGTCACCGAGGACATGGTGGGTCACAAGTTCGGCGAGTTCGCGCCGACGCGCACCTACCACGGCCATGGCGCCGACAAGAAAGCGAAGAGGAAGTAGGCCATGACGGTCGTGCGAAAAAAACAGCGCGGGCCTGACGGCAAGAATGTGCGCCGCGAGGCGGACAACGAAGCCAAGGCTGTCCTCAAGATGGTGCGCATCTCGCCGCGCAAGCTGAACCTGGTCGCGCAGTCGATCCGGGGCTTGCGCGCGGAGAAGGCGGTCAACGAACTCACGTTCTCGCGCAAGCGCATCTCGGACGACGTCCTGAAGTGCCTGCAGTCGGCGATCGCCAACGCCGAGAACAACCACAATCTCGACATCGACAGCCTCGTGGTTGCCGAAGCCCACGTCGGCAAGAACCTCGTGATGAAGCGCACCAGCGTGCGCGCGCGCGGTCGTGCGGTGCGGATCGAGAAGCCCTTTTCCCAGCTGACCATCGTCGTGCGCGACATCAGCATGAACGCAGCAGAAGAGGCCGCCTGATGGGTCAGAAGGTCAATCCGATCGGGCTCCGGCTCGGGATCAACCGCACGTGGGACAGCCGTTGGTACGCCAACACCGGCGAATACGGACGGCTGCTTCACCAGGATCTGAAGATCCGCAAGATGCTCCGCGAGAAGCTCGCGGGCGCAGGCATCTCGCGCATCATCATCGAGCGTCCGCTCAAGAAGTGCCGCGTGACGATCTACACCGCCAAGCCGGGCGTCGTGATCGGCAAGAAGGGTGCCGACATCGAGAAGCTCCGCAAGGATCTCTCGAAGATGGTCGAGGGACACGAAGTGTTCCTGAACCTCGTCGAAGTCCGCAAGCCCGAAACCGACGCCATGCTCGTCGCCGAAGGCATCGCCCAGCAGCTCGAGCGCCGCGTGGCGTTCCGCCGGGCGATGAAGCGGGCGATGCAGTCGACCATGCGTCTGGGCGGCCAGGGCATCCGCATCAACGTGTCGGGCCGTCTCGGCGGCGCGGAGATCGCGCGGATGGAATGGTACCGTGAAGGCCGCGTGCCGCTGCATACGCTGCGCGCCGACGTCGACTACGGCTTCTGCGAAGCCAAGACCGCCTACGGCCAGATCGGCGTGAAGGTCTGGATCTTCAAGGGCGAAATTCTCGAGCACGATCCGATGGCGCAGGACCGCCGCGCGATGGATGCGGGCGAGAACCGCGAGCGTCGCGACCGCGACCAGCCGCGCGGACCGCGCAGCGATGATCGTCCTCGCGCGCCGCGCGGCCGTCGTCGCGAGACCGAAACCACCGAGGCGGAAGGCACAGGGAGCTAACCGCCATGATGCAACCGAAGAAAACCCGCTTCCGTCGCGCCTTCAAGGGCCGCATCCACGGAAACGCCAAGGCCGGCTTCACGCTGAACTTCGGCTCCTTCGGCCTCAAGGCCGTCGAGCCGGACCGTATCACGGCCCGCCAGATCGAAGCGGCCCGCCGCGCGATCACGCGTCACATGAAGCGCCAGGGCAAGGTGTGGATCCGCGTGTTCCCGGACGTGCCGGTGTCGAAGAAGCCGGCGGAAGTCCGCATGGGTTCCGGCAAGGGCACGCCCGAATTCTGGGCGGCGCGCATCCACCCCGGACGGATCATGTTCGAGATCGACGGCGTCGCCGACGACGTCGCGCTGGAAAGCCTGCGCCTGGGCGCGGCCAAGCTGCCGATCAAGACGCGCATCGTCGCACGGACGGAGGGCCTTTGAGATGAAACTCCGTGAGATCCGGAAACAGATCACCGACTTCCGCGGGATGGATCCCGAACGGCTCGTCGACCAGCTCGCACAGCTGAAGAAGGAGCAGTTCAACCTGCGCTTCCAGCAGGCGACCGGTCAGCTTCAGTCGACGGCGCGCGTCGGCGAAGTGCGCGACATGATCGCGCGCATCAAGACAGTCCTGCGCGAAAAGCGCCCGACGACGTCGGTTTGAGGAGAGACCAGGATGCCTCGGCGCGTATTGCAGGGCGTGATCGTCAGCGACAAGGGAAACAAGACCGTCGTGGTGAACGTGGAACGTACGTTCCTCCACCCGGTCATGAAGAAGACCGTGCGTCGTTCGAAGAATTTTCATGCACACGATGAGTCCAACGCCTTCAAGGTCGGACAGGTCGTGTCGATTCAGGAATGTCCCCCCAAGAGCAAGCTCAAGCGGTGGGAAGTTGTCGGCGCCGTCCAGGCCTGACGTTGAAGGATTGGTGAGGATCGAACCATGATCCAGATGCAGAGCAATCTCGACGTCGCGGACAACAGCGGCGCAAAGCGCGTGATGTGCATCAAGGTGCTCGGCGGCTCCAAGCGCCGTTACGCCTCGATCGGCGACATCATCGTCGTTTCCATCAAGGAAGCGATCCCGCGCGGCCGGGTGAAGAAGGGCGATGTCCGCAAGGCCATCGTCGTGCGCGTCCGCAAGGACATCAAGCGCAAGGATGGCTCCACCATCCGCTTCGATTCCAACGCCGCGGTGCTGATCAACCAGCAGGGCGAGCCGATCGGCACCCGCATCTTCGGACCGGTGCCGCGCGAGCTGCGCGCGAAGAACCAGATGAAGATCATCTCGCTGGCCCCGGAGGTGCTGTGATGGCTGCGAAGATAAAGAAGGGCGACACCGTCGTCGTGCTGTCCGGCAAGGACAAGGGCAACGTCGGCAAGGTGACGAAGGTTTTTCCTGAGGCCGAGCGGGTGATCGTGGAAGGCGTGAACATCATCGCCAAGCACGTGAAGCCGTCGATGGAAGATCCGAACGGCGGGATCAAGCGCTTCGAGGCGTCGATCCACGTGTCGAAGGTCGCCGTCCGCGATCCCTCGACCGGCAAGGCGACGCGGGTGGGTTTCAAGGACGTCACCGTCGGTGGCGTGACGCGCAAGGTCCGCGTGGCCAAGCGCTCGGGAGTGCAGATCGATGTCTGAGGCCGCATACGAACCGCGGATGAAGGTGCGCTACCGCGAGGCGGTGCGCCCGGCCATGCGCGAAGCGTTCAAGTACACCAACGAGATGCAGATCCCGAAGCTGGAAAAGATCGTCATCAACATGGGCGTCGGCGAGGCCGTTCAGGACTCCAAGAAGCTCAAGTCCGCCATGGACGCGATGATGGCCATTTCCGGCCAGAAGCCGATCGCGACCAAGTCGAAGAAGTCGATCGCGCAGTTCAAGATCCGCGACAACATGGCGATCGGCTGCAAGGTCACGCTGCGCGGCGAGCGGATGTACGAATTCCTCGACCGTCTGGTCACGATCGCGCTGCCGCGCGTGAAGGACTTCCGCGGCCTGAACGGCCGCTCGTTCGACGGTCGCGGCAACTACGCAATGGGTCTGAAGGAGCACATCGTGTTCCCGGAGATCAATTACGACCAGATCGACCAGATCTGGGGTATGGACATCGTGGTCTGCACCACGGCGCGTAACGACGCCGAGGCGAAGGCCCTTCTGAAAGAGTTCGATTTCCCGTTCCGGAACTGATCCGGGATCGCCGGCTTCCAGTCGGCATGCCGGCAAGATGCCGGCGGTCCCGTTTCCACCCCGGAACGCATCGGGAGAGTAGGTAGTTATGGCGAAGACGAGTTCAGTCGAGCGCAACGAGAAGCGCCGCAGGATGGCGAAGAAGTTCGCCTCCAAGCGCACGCGCCTGAAGGCGATTGCGACCGATGAGGCGCGGCCGCTCGAAGAGCGTTTCGAAGCGCGCCTCAAGCTGGCGGCGCTGCCGCGCAATTCGGCCCCCACCCGGGTTCGCAACCGCTGCGAGCTCACGGGCCGTCCGCGCGCGTACTACCGCAAGCTCAAGATGAGCCGTATCGCGCTGCGCGAACTCGCGTCCCGGGGCCAGATCCCCGGCATGGTCAAGTCGAGCTGGTAAGGGAGGTCAGGCAATGAATTTGAACGATCCTCTCGGCGACATGATCACCCGCATCCGCAACGCCCAGATGCGCGGCAAGTCCAAGGTCACGAGCCCGAAGTCGACGCTGCGAGCCAACGTCCTCAACGTGCTCCAGGCCGAAGGCTACATCCGCAGCTGGGCTGAAGTGGAAAAAGACGGCCACTCCCAGCTCGAGATCGAGCTGAAGTATTACGAGGGCGCGCCCGTGATCCAGGAGATCAAGCGCGTCTCCAAGCCCGGCCGTCGCGTCTATTCCTCGATCAAGGATCTGGGCCTCGTCCGCAACGGACTGGGCATCTCGATCCTGAGCACGCCGAAGGGCGTGATGTCGGACAACGTCGCGCGTAACGAAAACGTCGGCGGCGAAGTCCTCTGCAGGGTGTACTGATATGTCCCGTATCGGAAAACTGCCCGTCGAGGCGCCGAACGGCGTGACCTTCAAGGTCGCCGGTCAGGACGTCGCGGTGAAGGGCCCGAAAGGCGAGCTCAGCTTCCGCGTGCCCGACGACATCGCCGTTTCGGTCGATGGCGGCGCGGTCGTCGTGAAGCCGCGCTTCGAGACGGCGCGGGCCCGCGCGATGTGGGGCATGTCGCGCGCGATCATCGCCAACAACGTCAAGGGCGTGAGCGAAGGCTTCGAGAAGACCCTCGAACTGCACGGCGTCGGCTATCGCGCCGCCATGCAGGGCACGAAGCTGCAGATCCAGCTCGGCTTCAGCCACGACGTCATCTTCTCGCCGCCCGCCGGCGTGAAGATCGAGGCGACCAAGCCCACCGAAATCAAGATCACCGGCATCGACCGTCAGGTTGTCGGTCAGGTTGCGGCTGAAATCCGCGGCTTCCGTCCGCCCGAGCCTTACAAGGCCAAGGGCGTGCGGTACGCCGGTGAACGGATCCGCCGCAAGGAAGGCAAGAAGAAGTAACGCCATGAAAAGCGCGCTCGAAAAAAATGCCCGCCGCGCCCAGCGGATGCGCTCGAAGATCCGGAAGGTCTCCGGCGGCCGCCTGCGGCTGTCGGTGCACCGTTCGTCGAAGAACATCTCCGCCCAGATCATCGACGACCGCCAGGGCGTGACGCTCGTGGCCGCCTCGACGCTGGAAGAGGCGTTCGCCAAGGTCGGCGCCAAGAAGGATGCGGCCGCCGCCATCGGCAAGCTCATCGCCACGCGCGCCGCCGAGAAGGGCGTCAAGCAGGTCGTCTTCGACCGCGGCGCCTACCTGTATCATGGCCGGGTGAAAGCCCTGGCCGACGCCGCCCGCGAGGGCGGTCTCGAGTTCTAAAGGACAGGCCATGTCGATGACAGACGTCACCACCCCGCCGACCGAGGAGCAGCCGCAGCGTCGCGGTCGCGGTCGCGGCAATCGTGAAGGCGGCGGCGGCGATCGCGATCGCGGCCGTCGCGACAACCGCGGCGGCAACGACGGCGCCGACAGCGAATTCACCGACAAGCTGATCGCGATCAACCGCGTCGCCAAGGTCGTGAAGGGCGGCAAGAACTTCGCGTTCGCGGCCCTCGTGGTCGTCGGCGACAAGAAGGGTCGCGTGGGCTTCGGCCACGGCAAGGCCCGCGAAGTGCCGGAAGCCATCCGCAAGGCGACGGAAGAAGCCAAGAAATCCCTCGTGCGCGTTCCGCTGCGCGAAGGCCGCACGCTGCACCATGACGGCGACGGCCGCTGGGGCGCGGGCAAGATCATGCTGCGTTCGGCGCCTCCCGGGACCGGCATCATCGCCGGCGGTCCGATGCGCGCGGTGCTCGAAGTGCTCGGCGTCCAGGACGTCGTGGCGAAGTCGAAGGGATCGTCCAATCCCTACAACATGGTGCGCGCCACGTTCGACGCTTTCAAGAAGCAGACGAGCCCGCGCCATATCGCCGGTCGCCGCGGCCTGAAGGTCGCCGACATTCTCGCCCGTCGCAAGGACAGCGCGGGTCAAGTCGAAGGCGCCGAGGGCTGATCATGGCTGCGAAGAAAACCATCGTCCTGCGCCAGACCGGCAGCACCATCCGTCGCGTGAAAGCGCAGGCGGAGACGCTGAAGGGCCTCGGCTGCCGCCGCATCGGCCACACGGTCGAAGTGGAAGACACGCCCGCGACCCGCGGCATGATCCGCGCCGTCGCGCACCTGATCGAAATCGTCGAGGAACGCGGCTGAGCCGCGGCGTCCTGGAGCTAGTGAAATGTCCCGCCTGAACGAAATCACCGACAATCCCGGCGCAACGAAGAACCGCATGCGCGTGGGCCGTGGCGTGGGCTCCGGCAAGGGCAAGACCTGCGGCCGTGGCGTGAAGGGTCAGAAGTCGCGCGGCGGCGTCTCGATCAACGGCTTCGAAGGCGGCCAGATGCCGATCCACATGCGGGCTCCGAAGCGCGGCTTCAACAGCCTCAACCGCGCCCGCTACGCCGAAGTGAACCTCTATCGCCTCCAGAAGGCGATCGACGCCGGCAAGATCGACACGAAAAAGGATGTGGATGAAGCGGCGCTGGTCGCCGCCGGCCTCGTCCGACGTGTGCGTGACGGCGTCCGCCTCCTTGCACAAGGCGACCTCAAGACCAAAGTGAAGCTCGTCGTCACGGGCGCCACCGCCGCGGCCATCTCGGCCGTCGAGAAGGCGGGCGGTTCGGTCACCGTGACGAAGCCGGTCGTCGCCGCCGAAGCGACGGCCTGACAAGCCGCAGCCCATCGCTTCCAACCGGGCGACGGGTGCGGGGCGGGCGCTGCGAGGCAGGGCGGCGAGGTGAGTCTTTTCGCCTCATCATCGCCGGACCTCTCGCTTTGCCCGCGCGTCTTCCCCTAGATGGGGAGTTCAAAAGTCTGGAGCACCCATGGCCTCCGCCGCCGAGCAGCTAGCGTCAAACCTCAATTTCTCGGCCTTCGCCAAGGCGACGGAACTCCAGAAGCGCATCTGGTTCACCCTGATCGCGCTCGTGGTCTACCGGATCGGCACCTACATCCCGATCCCCGGCATCGATCCCGCCGCCTTCGCGCAGGCGTTCAAGCAGCAGTCCGGCGGCATCCTCGGGATGTTCAACGTGTTCTCCGGCGGCGCCGTGGAACGCATGGCCATCTTCGCGCTGAACGTGATGCCCTACATCTCGGCGTCCATCATCGTGCAGCTCCTGTCGACGGCCTCGCCCTCGCTTGAGCGGCTGAAGAAGGAAGGCGAGGCGGGGCGCAAGCAGCTCAACCAGTACACGCGCTATCTGACGCTCGTGCTGGCGCTGGTGCAGTCCTACGGCATCTCGGTCGGCCTGCAGGGTTCGGGCTCCGCGGTCACCAACCCCGGCGTCTTCTTCACGCTCTCCACCGTCATCACGCTGACCGGCGGCACGATGTTCCTGATGTGGCTGGGCGAGCAGATCACCGCCCGCGGCGTCGGCAACGGCATCTCGCTCATCATCTTCACCGGCATCGTCACCGGCGCGCCCACGGCGATCTGGCAGATGCTGGAACTCGGCAAGAACGGCTCGCTCGATCCCTTCGCGATGATCGTCATCACGGCGGTGCTGATCGGGGCCATCTTCGCGGTCGTGTTCATCGAGCGCTCGCAGCGCAGGCTCGTGATCCAGTATCCCAAGCGCCAGGTCGGGAACCGGATGTTCATGGGCGAAAGCTCGTTCCTGCCGCTGAAGATCAACACCGCCGGCGTCATCCCGCCGATCTTCGCGTCCTCGCTCCTGCTGCTGCCGTCGACGCTGGCGACCTTCGTCGGCCAGAGCGCGAACGCGCCGGAGTGGGTGCAGACGGTCGTGGCGATGCTCGGCTACGGCACGCCGCTGCACATGGGGCTCTACGCCTTCGGCATCATCTTCTTCTGCTTCTTCTACACCTCGATCGTGTTCAACCCGGAAGAGACCGCCGACAACCTGCGCAAGTATGGCGGCTTCCTGCCCGGCATCCGCCCCGGCAAGCCCACGGCCGAGTACCTCGACTACGTGCTCACCCGGCTGACCGTCATCGGCGCGATCTACATCACCGCCGTCTGCCTGCTGCCGGAGATACTGATCTCCTACTACAAGGTGCCGTTCTACCTGGGCGGCACGTCCATGCTGATCGTGGTCTCGGTGACCATGGATACAGTGACCCAAATTCAGTCACACTTGCTTGCGCACCAGTATGAGGGTCTCATCAAGAAGACCAAACTGCGCGGGGGTAAGAAGTGAACCTCATCCTGTTCGGCCCTCCGGGGGCCGGCAAGGGCACGCAAGCCAGGCGGCTCGTCGACGGCCGCGGCTATGTGCAGCTCTCCACGGGCGACATGCTCCGCGCGGCCAAGGCCAGCGGGTCGGAGCTGGGCCAGCGGGTCGCGGCCATCATGGACGCGGGGACGCTGGTGTCCGACGCCATCGTGATCGAGCTGATCGAGGACGCCATCGCCCGCCATGCCGGGGCCCCCGGGTTCATCTTCGACGGCTTTCCGCGCACTTTGGCCCAGGCTGAGGCGCTCGATTCCATGCTCGCCGCGCGGGGCGAGGCGATCAACATCGTCATCAGCCTGGAAGCGGACAAGGACGCGGTGCTCGCGCGCATCGTGAAGCGCTTTGCCGAATCCGGGCGCGCCGACGACAATCCCGAGGCCTTCAAGGTCCGTTACGCGCAGTACGAACGCGACACGCTGCCCTTGCTCCCGGTCTATGTCGCCCAGGGCAAGGTCGTCGCCATCGACGGCATGGCCGACATGGACGCCGTGAGCGCCGCTGTCTCCGCCGCCATCGACGCGGGCAAGCGCGGCCGCTGATTTCGCCCGCCATGGCGTAGCGCCGGCGGAACTGTCATAGAGAGCGCTGTAATCTCTCCGGAAGCATCGGGGTTTGCGTGCGTATCGTCCTGCGTTTTCTTGTCGGCATCCTCGGGCTGCTCGGCGTGCTCGTCGCGCTCGCGGCCTGGGCCAATCCCGCCGGTCCGGCGGAGAGGTTCGGACTCGAACTTGTCGGCGGACTTGGGCGCGCCTCTATGCGCGCGGACTTCGCCGGCTTCTTCGCAGGGGCGGGGATTTTCTCGCTGGCGGCCGCCCTTCGCGGCGACGCGCGCTTGCTGACGGCGCCGTTGCTGCTCGTGTGCGTCGCGCTGTCGGGACGCGCGCTGACGGCCGCGCTGGACGGCTTCACCCCGGACATGGCTGCGCCGATGATCATCGAGACTGTGCTGATCGTCGTTTTCGGCGCGGGCCGGCGCTTCATCGGCGTCCCATCGTTAAGGGAAAGCGACCAAGCACGCCGCAAACCGGTTTCCCCCGGTTGACGAGGCCAAGCCCGGCGCTATAAGTCCCGCTCTTCGCTTGAGTTCGCTCGCGCCAGCCCCGTTCACCGGGGGTGGCTGGCGTATTGTTTTGCTAATCCAGGAGCGCCCCCGTGGCTCGTATCGCCGGCGTCAACATCCCGACCCAGAAGCGCGTCGTCATTGCGCTCCAGTACATCCACGGCGTCGGCCAGGCCCACGCCAAGGCGATCTGCGAGAAGGTCGGCATCGCCGACGATCGCCGTGTGAACCAGCTGACGGACGCCGAAGTGCTGCAGATCCGCGAAACCATCGACAAGGATTACACCGTCGAGGGCGACCTGCGCCGCGAAGTCGCGACCAACATCAAGCGCCTGATGGACCTCGGCTGCTACCGCGGCCTGCGCCACCGTCGCGGCCTGCCGGTCCGCGGTCAGCGCACCCACACCAACGCCCGCACCCGCAAGGGACCTTCGAAGCCGATCGCCGGCAAGAAGCAGGCGACCAAGAAGTAAGATCAGGAACACCGACCGATGGCCAAGGAAGCAAAGCGCGTCAAAAAGAGCGAGCGCAAGAACATCGCCTCCGGCGTTGCGCACGTGAACGCGTCGTTCAACAACACGATGATCACGATCGCCGACGCGCAGGGCAACACGATCTCGTGGTCGTCCGCCGGCACGATGGGCTTCAAGGGCTCGCGCAAGTCCACGCCCTACGCCGCGCAGGTCGCCGCAGAAGATGCGGGCCGCAAGGCGATGGAGCACGGTATGCGCACTGTCGAGGTGAACGTGTCGGGTCCGGGATCGGGCCGCGAATCCGCGCTGCGCGCGCTGCAGGCCGTGGGCTTCACCGTGACGTCCATCCGTGACGTGACGCCGATCCCTCACAATGGGTGCAGACCGCCCAAGCGTCGGCGCGTCTGAGCGCAACTGTTTACGGCCAGCGCGCCTTCAAGCGGCGCGCTTTTCGTTTTTCTCCCGTCTGGGGTTTGCATGTCGATTGAAAAAAACTGGCAAGAGCTCATCCGCCCGAAGAAGCCGGTGGTGGAGCACAGCTACGATCCCAAGCGTCGCGCCACGCTGATCGCAGAGCCGCTGGAGCGTGGCTTCGGCATGACGCTCGGCAACGCGCTGCGCCGGGTGCTGCTCTCTTCGCTGCAAGGCGCGGCGATCACCGCCGTGCAGATCGACGGTGTCGTCCACGAATTCTCGCCGATCCAGGGCGTCCGCGAGGACGTGGTGGATATCGTGCTCAACCTGAAGCAGGTCGCCATCAAGATGCGCGGCGAGGGCCCCAAGCGGCTCATGCTGAAGGGCACGGGTCCGGGCGAAGTAAAGGCCAAGGACATCCAGGTCACCGGCGACATCGAGATCCTCAATCCCGAACACGTCATCTGCACGCTCGATGACGGCGCGCAGCTGCGCATGGAACTGACGGTCAACGCCGGCAAGGGCTACGTCCCGGCCGAACGCAACCGTCCCGACGACGCGCCGATCGGCCTCATCGCCGTCGACAGCCTCTATTCGCCGGTCAAGCGCGTCGCCTATCGCGTCGACAACACCCGCGAAGGGCAGGTGCTCGACTACGACAAGCTCATCATCGAGGTGGAAACCAACGGCGCGCTGCGTCCGGAAGATGCGATCGCCTACGCCGCGCGCATCCTGCAGGACCAGCTGCAGGTGTTCATCACCTTCGAGGAACCCAAGAAGGCGTCGGCTTCTGCCGACAAGCCGGACCTGCCGTTCAACCCGTCGCTGCTCAAGAAGGTCGACGAGCTCGAACTCAGCGTGCGCTCGGCGAACTGCCTGAAGAACGACAACATCGTCTACATCGGCGACCTGATCCAGAAGTCGGAAGCGGAAATGCTCCGCACGCCGAACTTCGGCCGCAAGTCCCTCAACGAGATCAAGGAAGTGCTCTCGGCGATGGGCCTGCACCTCGGCATGGCCGTGGAAAACTGGCCGCCGGAAAATATCGAAGATCTAGCCAAGAAGTACGACGAATCCATCTGATCATCGTCGGATAACAGGAACACGACCATGCGCCACGGCGTCGCCCTCAAGAAGCTCAACCGCACCGCGAGCCATCGCACGGCGATGTTCGCCAACATGGCCGCGGCGCTGATCAAGCACGAGCAGATCGTCACCACGCTGCCGAAGGCCAAGGCGCTTCGTCCGGTCGTGGAAAAGCTCGTCACGCTCGCCAAGCGCGGCGACCTGCACGCGCGCCGGCTGGCGGCCTCGCGCATCCGCGACGAGGACATGACCAAGAAGCTCTTCGACACCCTCGGCCCCCGGTACAAGACGCGCTCGGGCGGCTACATCCGCGTGCTGAAGGCGGGCTTCCGCCACGGCGACAACGCGCCGGTGGCCGTGATCGAATTCGTCGACCGCGACGAGAGCGCCAAGGGCGTCAACAGCGGCCCGAAAGTCGAGCGCCACGCCTACGACGAGTAAGCGAGAAGTCTTTGAAATGTCACAAAGCCCCGTTCCGCAAGGAGCGGGGCTTTTTCGTCGCCCGAAGCGTTGATCGCAGCCTGCGCGCGCGCTCGTCGATTGATAATCCCCCCGCGCCGGTCGTACACTCCAGCCGTGGCGGACGCAGGGGACGAATATGGGGACGTGGACTCCGGGGCCGGGCGCAACGACCGGCGATGATGTTTTTGTTGGGGACGCAACCGCGGATTTCGCCGATGGTCTCGCGGGAAACGACACGATTTCCGGCGGAGACGGAGACGATGGGCTGCGTGGCGGCGACGGCTCCGACAGCATTGATGGCGGCGAAGGCAATGACCAGCTTCAGGGAGACCGTCTGGCGGTTGGCGCCGGCGCGGCCGACACTCTCGCTGGCGGCGGCGGGAACGACACAGTCGTCGGAGGCGACGGCGCCGACTTTATAACAGGCGACGACGGAAACGATATTCTGCACGGCGGCGAGCCGACCGACGGATCGTCGTTTTACGATGTATCGGCAGACACCCTGCTCGGCGGGGCTGGCAATGATTTCATTTTTGGCGGCCCGGGTTCGGACTCCATGGATGGAGGCGCCGGTGACGACGCGCTGGTGCTCGGCGGGGGCTACACTCTGATCAACAACGGGACGGTTGTTGTGGCGTCATTTTCCGCAGAGACCTTCGCCGGTGAAGTCGTTGACGGTGGGACCGGAGTTGATACGGCCTATATGAGCATTGCGAGCGGACTCGCGATGACCTTCGACGGTTCTGGCGACCCCGCTTCGTCGCGCACCCTTTCTGTCGGCGGCGCCGTCTACGTGGCGGTGACCAATGTCGAACGTTTCGTGCTGTCGGGCGGTTCCGGGGGCGATGTGTTCACCGGTGGCGCGCTCGACGATTCCATCCTGGGGAATGCGGGCGCAGATACCCTGAGCGGCGGCGCTGGGATCGACACGATCTCGGGCGGTGATGGCGCAGATTCAATCGATGGCGGCGACGGCCAAGACTTCATCGACGGGGGTGTAGGCTCAAACACCATGAATGGCGGTGCGGGCAACGACTACGTCAATTGGTTCGCAGCTGACGACGCCGGCGCCGAGACGCTGAGCGGCGGCGACGGCGATGACGTTGTTGGCGCTTTCGCGGGCGATGTCGCCGATGGCGGCGCAGGTACAGATACCCTCCAGCTTTACCAGACTGGCGTCGGGGCAGGAGTCTCTGTGAACCTTGCGGGTCTTACAGGCAGCGGGGTCATCGACGTGATCGGCGGGACGATCAGCGCGCAGTCCTTCGAGCGTACGTTCATCGTCGCCTACGACCCAACGGGATCCATTTCGGTTGTCGGTTCCGAGGTGGACGACTTTATTTCCGCCGAGGGCGTCGGTGCGTTCGTGCAGGGGCTGGGCGGCATCGATCAGATATCCGGTTCGGCGAGTTCAGATACGCTCACTGGCGGCGCCGGAGGCGATACGATCCGCGGCGGGGACGGCGAAGACATCATATCCGCTGGAGGATGGTCCCTCGCGTCGGGATTTAGCATCGAAGATTCCGTGCGCGACCAACTGCTGGGGGAGGCCGGCAACGACAGCCTCTATGGCGGGGGAGAGGACGCCTATGACGGCGGAGCGGAGTTCGGCGGCCATGATTTCGCATCGATCTCCATGGGGGCGACATCGACGTCGCTGAACATAGATTTCCGTCAGCAGTCGAATGGCTTCGCCATCATGCTTGCAACGGGCGGGACAGTCGCCGGCATCGAGAGACTGCAAGTCCTTCTCGGGTCGGGAAACGATGTCATTCAGGATCTGGATACCGACGGCGTTTATTTCGGCGGGGCGGGCGACGACGTCATCAATGGATACGGTGGCGCAGATCGCCTCAATGGCGACGCGGGCGCTGACTCGCTCTCCGGCGGCGACGGGGACGATGTGCTTGACGGCGGCGCAGGTGCGGATGTTCTGGCTGGCGGCGCGGGCGTGGACACGGTGTCGTATCTCTCCGCGCTTGCAGGCGTTTCCGCGCGTCTCGCCGCCGCGGGGCTCGGCGGGGATGCAACGGGAGACGCGCTGACCTCGATCGAAAATATGGTCGGATCCAACTTTGCCGACACGCTCGTCGGCGGCGCGGACGCGAATGAAATCACGGGAGGCCAGGGCGCTGACACGATCGACGGCGGCGCCGGCGTCGACATCGCCTCTTACGCGACATCCGTTGGCGGCGTCTCTGTCGTGCTCGGCGAAGGCGGCGCGAACGGAAGTGGGTCGAGCGGCGATGCGGCCGGCGACGTACTGGTCGCCATTGAAGACCTGCGCGGTTCCGGCGAAGCGGACTCGTTGACGGGAAACGCCAGCGCCAATCGCCTCGAAGGTCTCGCGGGCGATGACGTGCTGCAGGGCGA
>CAZGYQ010000060.1:0-21233 GCA_964530695.1 uncultured Caulobacteraceae bacterium | reverse complement strand
ATGGGGCGGCGGCTCCCCGTCCAAAGCCAGCTTACCGCCCCATCAGTCAGCGCATACGCGCTGACAGCTTCCACTCGCGGGGAAGCACGGGCAATGGCCCAGGATCGCGCAGAGGGCGCAATCACCGAATCGTTTCCCTACAGGGTTTCCCCTCTGAGCCGGTGGACGATTCAGCCCCTCCCGGCTACATACCCGCCACGCTTTCCCCACCGGATTTTCAGGGAGTCTCCGCATGACCGTGCGCGTCGCCATCAACGGATTTGGCCGGATCGGCCGCAACGTGCTGCGGGCCATCGCCGAAAGCGGGCGCAAGGACATCGAGGTCGTCGCGATCAACGATCTCGGGCCCGTGGAAACCAACGCCCACCTGCTGCGCTTCGACAGCGTCCACGGCCGCTTCCCCGGCACGGTGAAAGTCGAAGGCGACACGATTGATGTGGGTTCCGGCCCGATCAAGGTCACCGCGGTGAAGAACCCCGCCGAGCTCCCGCACAAGGATCTGCGCGTCGACATCGCGCTGGAATGCACCGGCATCTTCACCAGCCGCGACAAGGCCGCCGCCCACCTCGAGGCCGGCGCCAAGCGCGTGATCGTCTCGGCGCCTGCCGACGGCGCGGACCTCACGGTCGTCTACGGCGTCAACCACGACCAGCTGACGAAGGACCACCTCGTCATCTCCAACGCCTCGTGCACGACGAACTGCCTCGTGCCGGTGGCCAAGGTGCTGCACGACACGATCGGCATCGAGCGCGGCATGATGACGACGATCCACTCCTACACGAACGACCAGCCGTCGCTCGACCAGATGCACAAGGATCTCTATCGCGCCCGCGCCGCCGCGCTCTCGATGATCCCCACCTCCACGGGCGCCGCGAAGGCGGTGGGTCTCGTGCTGCCGGAGCTGAAGGGCAAGCTCGACGGCATCTCCGTGCGCGTGCCGACGCCGAACGTTTCCGTCGTCGATCTGAAATTCGTCGCCAAGCGCAACACCACGGTCGACGAGATCAACGCCGCGATCCGCAAGGCGGCTGACTCAGGCCCGCTCAAGGGCGTGCTCGGCTACACCGATCAGCCGAACGTCTCGATGGACTTCAACCACGACCCGCGTTCGTCCATTTTCCACCTGGATCAAACAAAGGTGATGGACGGCAATTTCGTGTCGATCCTCACCTGGTACGACAACGAGTGGGGCTTCTCGAACCGCATGGCGGATACGGCTGTCGCGTTCGCGAGGACGATCTGAGACTCGGCGATGCCGGTCAGCGGGAAGGACGTCATCGCCGAACTGAAGCGGCAGGGTTGGAGCGTCGCGCGTGTGTCCGGCAGCCATCATCAGATGCGCAGCCCGGATCGAACCATGACGGTGACGGTCCCATATGGTACGAAGGACCTGAAGCGCGGCACGCTTGGCGCAATCGCGAAACGGACCGGCATCGACTTCGAGTGAGGACCATGGCCTTCTACATCGCCCGCTTCGACCCTGCCCCGGAGGGCGGATTCACCGTCACCTTCCCGCAGGTCCCGAGCATCGTCACTGAAGGCGACGATTTCGATGAGGCGCTTGCGAACGCCCGTGAAGCGCTCGACGCCGGCCTTGGCGGCGCTTCGCCCGCGCCAGTTCTTGATCTCGATCTCAAGGAAATCTCCCGCGGCATCGCCTTCGAAGGCGCGACACCCGTCGCCATCCCCTTTGCCACAACGGTCGCCGCCTGACTGAACGGCGCGACTCCAAGACAGAACTGGAAGCACAATGAACGGAACCGAACTTCACGCAGCCAGCGCGGGCGCATTCACGCGCATGCTCGCCAATCTCTCCGGCTGCCTCGACAAGGCGGCGGCGTTCGCGGCGGAAAAGAAGTTCGATCCCGACGTGCTGTTCGTGGCGCGCCTTGCGCCGGACATGCTGACGCTCACCGGCCAGATCCATCTCGCCACCGCGTTCGCCAAGAACGCCGCGCACCGGCTCGCCGGCACGACGCCGCCGAATTTCACCGACCTCGAACCCACGCTCACGGCCGCGCGCGCGCGGGTCGCTGAAACGCAAGGCATCCTCGCGGCGGTGAAGCCGGCCGATCTCGAAGGCGGCGGCGCGCGCGAAATCACCGTGCAGCTCGGCCCGGACCGCTCCATGACGGCGTCGGGCGCCGACTATCTCAGCGGCTTCGTGCTGCCGAACTTCTACTTCCACCTCACCACCGCCTACGCGATCCTGCGCCACAACGGCGTCCCGCTCGGCAAGATGGACTTCATGGGCCCGCCGCCATCGGCGTGACGACCGCGCGCAGCCACCTGGTGAAAGCCTCGTCGCTGAGTTCGCCGGCCGCGAGCGCCAGCATCGTCACGACGACGTCGGGCTCGTCGGCGACGATCTCGAAGCCGTTGACCGCAAGAAACACGTACGCCGCGAGAAAGCCCGTGCGCTTGTTGCCGTCGATGAACGGGTGATTGCGCACGACGCCGCTGGCGTACGCGGTCGCGAGGACGATCCGGTCCGTTTCACCGTAGGCGTGGAGGTTCTTCGCTCGCGCCATCGCGGAATCGAGAAGCCCCGCATCGCGCAGGCCGAGACCGCCGCCGTGCTCGGCGAGTTGGTCCATGTGCATGCGCGCGACGGCGGCCGTTTCCAGCCAGACGGGTTCGCTCACGTCGCCGATCTCACTTCGCGAGTTCGCGCAGGGCGTTGCGATACTTGCGCATGCCCTTCTTCGCCGCGGCGACCTGCTCGGCCACGCGTTCATCGTACGCGCTCACGAAAAACCCGTCGGGCGCCTCGGTGATGAAGAGCGCATCGCCCTCCCCGACATTGAGCCGCGCCAGCGTCTCCTTCGGCAGGATAACGCCGAGCGAATTGCCGATCTTGCGCAGCTTGATCTCGACCATTGGAGCCCTCGTTCACGGGAAGTTATAACATTCGTTGTCGAGCGCGACAAGCGCCACCGTTTGCCAGCGCGGCGGGCGCCGCTATCAAGCTCGCACAATCCGCGCCTGCTTCCCGGGGACACCTCATGACCTTCCGCCGCCTCGACACCGCCGATGCATCCGGCAAGCGCGCCCTCGTGCGCGTGGACTTCAACGTGCCGATGCACGAGGGCAAGGTCGCCGACAATACGCGCCTGCGCGCCGCGCTGCCGACCATAAACCTCCTGCGCAACCAGGGCGCGAAGGTGGCGCTGCTCGCGCACTTCGACCGTCCGAAAGGCAAGCGCGTGCCGGAGATGTCGCTGCGGCCGATCCTGGAACCGCTCGCCGCCTTGCTCGGCGCGCCCGTGACGTTTGCGGACGATTGTGTGGGCGAAGTCGTGCAGGCCGCCATGGACGCGCTACCCGCGGGCGGCGTCGTGCTGCTGGAAAACACGCGCTTCCACGCGGGCGAGGAAGCAAACGATCCCGCGCTCGCCAGGCAGATGGCCGCGCTCGGCGACTTTTACGTCAACGACGCGTTCTCCGCCGCGCACCGCGCGCACGTCTCCACCGAAGGTCTCGCGCACCTCCTGCCCGCCTACGCCGGCAAGAGCATGGAAGCGGAGCTCGACGCGCTCGATGCGGCGCTGGGCAATCCGAAGCGGCCGGTGATGGGCATTGTCGGCGGCTCGAAGGTGTCGTCGAAGATCGAACTCTTGAAGAACCTCGTCACCAAGCTCGACAAGCTCGCCATCGGCGGCGGCATGGCCAACACCTTCCTTTACGCGCAGGGCTACGACGTCGGCGCTTCGTACTGCGAGAAGGATCTGGCCGACACCGCCCGCGAGATCGTGCGCCTCGCCGGCCACCACAACTGCAAGCTCTTCCTGCCGATCGACATCATCGTCGCCGAAAAGCTCGCGCCGGGCGCGGCCGCCCGCGTGCGCGGCCTCGGCGAAGTCGACGAGGACGAACGCATTCTCGACGCCGGCCCCGAGACCGTCCACCGCCTCGGCCGCGCTATGGCGAACTCCGCGACGCTGATCTGGAACGGCCCGCTGGGCGTGTTCGAGGTGCCGCCGTTCGACAAGGGCACCGTCGGCGCCGCCCACCTCGCCGCGATCCATGCGCGGGCCGGCAAGCTCGTCGCCGTCGCCGGCGGCGGGGATACGGTGGCGGCGCTCAACCACGCTGGCGTCGTCGAGGACTTCACCTTCGTCAGCACCGCGGGCGGGGCGTTCCTCGAATGGATGGAAGGCAAGCCGCTGCCGGGCGTGGAGGCGTTGAAGGTCTAGGCGCTGGCGCGCTTCTGGCAGGCCGTTTTCATCGCGCGACGGTCACCCGGTTGACCGGCGCCGGGTGTCCCGTAAAAGCACGGGATACGCCTCAGACGCTGCTTTCCAAGGGACTTTCGCGCCATGGCCCGCATCACGCTTCGCCAGCTTCTCGATCACGCCGCCGAGTTCGATTACGGCCTGCCCGCCTACAACATCAACAACATGGAACAGGGTCTGGCGATCCTGGAGGCGGCCGACGAGCTGAATGCGCCGGTGATCATCCAGGCCTCCCGGGGCGCGCGGAACTACGCCAACGACATCATGCTGACGCGGATGATCGACGCGCTGGTGGAAATCTACCCGCACATCCCGATTTGCATGCACCAGGACCACGGCAACAGCCCGGCCACCTGCGCCACCGCCATCCAGTACGGCTTCACCAGCGTGATGATGGACGGCTCGCTGATGGCCGACGCCAAGACGCCGGCGGACTACGACTACAACGCCGCCGTGACCCGGCAGGTCGTCGACATGGCGCATGCCTGCGGCGTGTCGGTGGAGGGCGAACTCGGCGTGCTCGGTTCACTCGAGACCGGCACCGGCGAGGCCGAGGACGGCCACGGCGCGGAAGGCGTGCTCGACCACAGCCAGCTCCTCACCGATCCCGATCAGGCCGTGCAGTTCGTCAAGCACACCGGCGTCGACGCGCTCGCCATTGCGATGGGCACGAGCCACGGCGCCTACAAGTTTTCCCGCAAGCCCGACGGCGCGGTGCTGGCGATGAACGTCATTGAGGCGATCCACCAGCGCCTGCCGAACACCCACCTCGTGATGCACGGCTCGTCGAGCGTGCCGCAGGACCTGCAGGACATCATCAACCAGTACGGCGGTGAGATGCCGCAGACCTGGGGCGTGCCCGTGGAAGAGATCCAGCGCGGCATCAAGCACGGCGTTCGCAAGATCAACATCGACACCGACAACCGCATGGCCATCACCGGCGCGATCCGGAAGGTGTTCGCCGAAAAGCCCGGCGAGTTCGATCCGCGCGCCTACCTGAAGCCCGCGAAGGAAGCGATGCGAAAGATCTGCAAGCAGCGCTTCCAGGAATTCGGCTGCGAGGGTCAGGCGTCGAAGATCAAGGTGCTGCCGCTCTCGGCCATGGCGAAGAAGTACGCCGCCGGCGATCTCGACGCGCGCTTCGACGAAGCGCGGATGGCGGCGGAGTAGAAACGCCCGCGACCCTTTGCAGGTCACCCGTTCCAAAGTTCCGCCGCAAATGGAGTGCGTAGGAGCGCGCCCCAAGTCTGGGACTGCATTTGCGGAAGGGTGACATCATGGGACTTCTCGACGGACTGCTCGGCGGCATCATCGGCGGCGGCATGGCTGCGGTGGTGAAGGACGTTCTGGAAAAGCACGGCGGCGTCGCCGGCGTCGTGAACGAGTTCCAGACCAAGGGATTCGGCGAAACAGTGAAGTCTTGGGTCGCGACCGGCCCGAACAAGGCGATCTCGCCGGACGAGATCCAGCACGCGTTCGGCGCCGACCAGCTCGCCGAGATGGCGCAGAAGGCGGGCCTTCCGGTCGACGACCTCAAGGCCAAACTCGCGGAATTCCTGCCGACCGCCATCGACAAGCTCACGCCCGACGGCGTGCTGCCAAAGAACTAGAACGGCCGCCGGCCAACCGGAATCGGCATCGGGCCGGCGCGGATCTCCACGCCGGCCCTTTGCATGTTCGCCGCTAGAAACGCGCTTCCAGCCCCACGGTCACCGCGGCGCCTTCGCCCGGTGCGAACGTGGCGGCGTCGGCGCCGTTGAGGTTGTTCTGCGCGGCGATCACCGTCGAGACGTAGCGCTCGTCGGTGATGTTGCGGCCGTCCGCGAACACCGTAAAGCGCTCGCCCTCCCAGCCCAGCCGCAGGCCGAGCGTCGCGTGCCCGTCGGCCTGCACCGTATTGGCGTAGTCGGCGAAACCGCCGTCCGGCGCGATCTCCGCCGACACCGCGGCGAACAGGCCGTTCGCATGGCGATAGTCCAGGTTGAACTGGAACATGTGCTCGGGAACGATCGGCAACTGGTTGTCGCCGAAGAAGGGATCGTTCTCGAAGCGCGCGTCGGTCCACGTCCACACGCCCGCGAGCGCGAGTTCATCGCCCGCGCCGAACAGGTCGCGCGCAATCGTCGCTTCGGCGATCGCCTCGACGCCCCAGCGTCGCGTGCGGTCCGCATTGCCGACGGTCGCCACCGTCTGCGTCACCGGATCGGTCGTCGAGACGATCTCGTTGTCGATCCAGCTCCGGTAGAGCGTGACGTCGAAATGCGCCGCGCCGATGCGCCCCCGCGCGCCGATTTCGAGCGTGTCGGCGATCTGGTCGTCGAGCATCGCCACGACAGGCCGTCTCGGATTGGCGCCGTTCACGAGCACAGCGCCTGCGCCCACGCCGTTGGCGTTCACGAGCAGCACGTCCCATGTCGGCGGCTCGTGCGTGCGCGACGCGGCCACGAAGACATCCACGTCGTCGCTCGCCGCGAAGGTGACGAGGCCAAGCGCCGTCACGGCTTCATAGGACGTATCGAGCACCGCCGCGGGTCGCGCGGCGCGGACCGGGAAATTCTCCTCGATCTTTCGCGTGTGGCGGTTGTAGGCGACGGCGCCGTCGAAGCTGATCGCATCCGTGACCGGCAGATCGACCCGTGCGGCGATCGTGGCGCGGGTCGCGGTCAGGTCGTTGTCGGCCCACAGCAGGCCTCGCGCGCCGGAGAATGTGGGGATCGTACCGCCGCCGTTGAGATACTGCTGCACCGCGCGTTCGCCGTGCTGACCGATGAAGGAAAGCTCCCACGCCGCGCCGTCGCCCGCCGCCGCAAGCGCCCCGCCGACGCCCGCCGACATCGACCAGTCGACATTGTCCTCCACCTGCACGTCGCGACGGCGAAACTCGACGTCCGTGGCCATGCGACCGACGGCGAGGCGCACGTCGGCTGCCGCGAGGCGGCTTTCCACGCCGAGCGAGAGCCGCGTCCGGTCCGCAAAGCGCCGCCAGTCTCCGGCGACGTTGCCGGGCTGCGCCGCGCGCGAGCCGGCTTCGATCTGGGCGAGCGTGAGCGGTCCCGGCAGCTCCAGTTCGCTGTCGCTGTAGAGCAGGCCCGCCGATACGCGCGTCTGCGGGGAAATTTCCCATGCGAGATTGGCGTTCGCGCGCGCCGCCTCCTGGGCGTTGAAATCCCGGTAGCCGTCCTGGGCGAACCAGCTCGCCGATGCGTAGCCGTCGAGGCTCTCGCCGGCGGCGCCGTAGGAGGCCTGCGCGCGGGTTGCGCCAAAGCTGCCCGCCTCGCCGCGAAGCACATTGGCGGACGCCGAACGGCCGGTCCGGCTTTCGAAGTCGATCAGGCCGCCGAGCGAGGTCGCCGCATCAAGCGCGCCGCGCCCGCCGCGCAGGACGACGACGCGCTCGGCGGCGAGCGGCTCGATCCATTCGACGAAGTCGAAACTCGTGTCGGCGTAGGTCATCGGCAGGCCGTCGAGACGAAGCTCGACGCCGCGCCCCGCGGGCATCGTGCCGCGCTGCAGGCCGGAGCCGCGGATTGAAAGACGCGGGTGGTCGACGCCGCCGAAGGTCGACTGGACCAGGACGCCCGGCGATGCGGCGAACAGGTCGGGCAAGGTCGCGAGGCGCCCGGCGCGCGCCGGTTCGACGACGACGGCTTGCGCCGGCGCGGTCGGGCGCGCGCCGATGACGATGATGGTTTCAACGGCGGTGTCGCGTTCGATCTCGCCTGCGCTGGCGCAGAGGGGGACGGCGATGGTGAGGGCGGAAACGCTCGCGCCGCAGAGCGCGCGCATGGCGTGGGTCATGAAGGACATGATTTGAACTCGACTGATAGGCAGACAGCCCGACGCCGGTGCGGCGCAGGGCATCACGGTCAGCGCGCTGCATGCGCGCATCGACGGGAGCGTTGCTTCAGATCGAGAGAGGCGGACCCGTGGGCCACGGCGGCGGCGCGGCGAGGCCACGTCCCGGCGCCACGGATGCGATGCGCCGCAGCTCCAGCGGGATTGCGGGAACCACAGGCGCGGCAAGCGAGAGCGCAACCGGCGACGCGAGTGCGGCGACGGCTGCAAACACACAGGGCGCGTCGTTCGTCGGCGCGTTGTCGTTGCGCTCGCCCGGCGCGTTTACATCGACGACATCGCCGGTTCCGAGATCGAGAACCGCCTGACGCATGCCGAAGTCGGAGCAGATCGTGATCGTGATCGCGCGCCCGGACGCACCGCCGGACGCGATCATGTAGCCCGGAGGCGCAAGGACGCGCACGCACAGCGCAAGCAGGGCGAACACCGCCCATGCGCGCAGCGCGCCGGTGCGCCGGATGTGAACGTCCCTCCGCATCATTACATTTTGCACGATCGCGGCGCACGCCGGTCTGTGACGGCCTGCCGCGCGACAACAGCGCGGGCGCTTGACGGCGGGCTTCGATTTCCGTATTTAACCTTCAAGTTAAATGCAAAGCCTCGATCCCCTCTCCGCCACGCTCTCGGCCCTCGCCGATCCCACCCGGCGCGCGATCCTCGCGCGGCTCGCGGCGGGGGAAGCGACGGTCAACGAGATCGCCGAACCGTTCGACATCAGCCTGCCGGCGGTGTCGCGGCACCTGAAGGTGCTGGAGGCGGCCGGCCTCATCACCCGCTCACGGGAGGCGCAGTGGCGGCCGTGCAGGCTGGAGCCGCAGGCGCTGAAAAGCGTTGACGAATGGCTGGAGTTCTATCGCCGCTTCTGGAGCGGATCGTTTGACCGGATGGACGCTTATGTCGCCGAACTGAAGAGCAAGGGCGCCCTGAAGAAGAAGAAGGATTGAGACGATGGGCGCAGTGCTCGCCGACGACGAACTCCTCATCACGCGCACGTTCGATGCGCCGGCATCGCTCGTCTTCGCGATGTGGACGCAAGCGGAGCATTTCACGCGCTGGATGGGACCGGAAGGATTCACCTGCACGGACTGCGAGATGGATGTCCGCGTCGGCGGCGGCTATCGCGCCACGATCTCGTCGCCCGAGTCCGGCGCCAGCCCGTTCAGCGGCGTCTACCGCGAGATCGTCGCCAACGAACGCCTCGTCTTCACCTTCGCCTGGAACAACACGGGTCCGTCCGCCGAGATCGAAACGCTCATCACCATCACGTTCCGCGAACACGACGGCAAGACGGTGCAGACCTTCCACCAGACGCCGTTCCTCAACGCCGAGCGCCGTGACAGCCATGTGGGCGGCTGGACATCCGCATTCGGGAAACTCGGCGCCTACGCCGCCAAAACGCAGGAGAACCGCAAATGAAATTCATGGCCTTGTTCACAGGCTCGCCGGACGCCTTCGCCCGCTCGGAGTGGGCGTCACTCGACGATGCCACGCGCCAGGCGCGCGAACGCGAAGGCATGCAGGCGTGGACCGACTGGATGGAAAGGCACAAGGCCGTCGTCGTCGTCGAAGGCGGCCCGCTCGGGAAGACAAAGCGCGTCGGCAAGGGCGGCGTCTCCGACATCACCAATTCGATCGCCGGCTTCACGATCGTCGAGGCGCCCTCGCACGAGGCCGCGGCGAAGATGTTCGAAAATCATCCGCACTTCACGATCTTCCCGGGAGAGGCCGTGGAGATCATGCCCTGCAACCCCATTCCGACGATGTGAAGGAGAATCTCATGATCACTGTCTGCGCCTTCGCCTGGGTGCCCGACTTTGCGCGCGGCCAGGTGCGCGACCTGCGCGTCCGCTGGGCGCTGGAGGAAGCAGGCCTCCCCTACCGCGCGCGCCTGATCGAGCACGACGAAAAGGATCAGCCTGACTATCGCGCCATTCAGCCCTTCGGGCAGGTGCCGGTGTTCGAGGAGGACGGCCTGACGCTGTTTGAATCCGGCGCCATTGTGCTGCACATCGGCGAACGCAGCGAAACCCTGCTCCCGAGGGATACCGGCGCAAGAGCGCGCGCGACACAGTGGCTGATCGCGGCGCTCAACTCCATCGAACCGCACGTGATGACGGTCGCCACGCTCGATTTCTTCAATGCCGGTGAAGAATGGGCAAAGCTCCGCGGTCCGAGCGCGGAAGCCTTTCTGCGCAACCGTATCAACGGGCTCTCGAAGGCGCTCGGCGACAAGCCGTATCTCGATGGCGACCGCTTCACCGCCGGCGATCTGATGATGTCGAGCGTGCTCAGCATCATGCCGGAGGCCGACTACATCACCGGCGACCCGCGCCTCGGCCCCTACATCGCCCGCTGCACTGCGCGGCCCGCCTATGCAAAGGCGATGGCGGACCATCTCGGGGATTTGCGCCCTGCGCCATAGCGCCGCCGATCGGCAACGTCCTCCAAAAACGGAGAAGGACAATGGCGGCGAAAGAGATCCGCAAGGTCGAAATGCTGAACGCAGTGAGTCCGGGCCATGTCGTGCGCGTAGACGCGCAAAAAAATGAGGCCGTGAAGCGCGCCTATCTCAAGGCGTTGCCCGCGAAGTCTCCGGGGCCGACCGCAGCGGAAATCCGTGAACGGGTGCTGCCGCTGCTGCCCGACAACCTGTTCCCCGGCGGCGCGAAGGCCGGCTGGTGGATGAAGGGCGTGCAGCTCGATCTTGAAGCCAGAGATATCGTCGCGCGCGAAGCGACCAAACCGCTCCGTTGGCACAAGCTGTAAACTGCAACGCCGCTGGATGTGAAACCCGAACAGGATGGAGGTCGGAACCCGATCGCCGCCTACCGGTTCAGCACTTCGAAGAATGTGGTGAGCGCTCGCGCCGCACGGCGCTGAAGCGCCGGCGATCGGGGAAAGTGCGCCTGCCCCGCCAGCTCCAGGTAGGTCGATTGCGCCCCAGCCGCTTCCAGCCGCGCATGCAGCCGGCGTGACTGGGAAACGGGGACCAGTTCGTCGCGATCTCCGTGCATCAGAAGCCATTGCCGGCAGGCCCCGGGGCGATCAATGCGCAGCGCCGGAGACAACGCGGCGCTGCTGGACTTCGCCGCCTGAAGATACTTGCGCAGGATGTCTCGGCCGGCCGCCGTCAGCTCCGATTGCGTCGCGGTCAGGTCCGTCGGCGCCCAGAGAAGCGCTGCGGCACGAACGGAGACATTTCCATCGGTTGCAAGCATGGCGGCAAGGTGGCCGCCCGCCGAACCACCGAGAACGCCCAGGCGTGACGTGTCGATGCCGAGCGCGGGCGCGTTGGCGACCGTGGCCCTGATCGCCTCACGCGCATCGCGTAGCTGGTCTTCCGCAAAAACCGTCGCGCCGTCGACCAGACGATAATCCGTCGAAATGGCCGTAACGCCGGAACCGGCGAGCAAGTGTCCGAACCACGCCAGTTCCGCGCGACTTCCCGCGGCCCACCCTCCGCCATGAAACATCAGGACACCGGCGCCGGCGTGCGCGCGCGCGGCAGGACGATAGATGTCGGCCTTCAGTTTGAATGCAGCATCCCAGACGACGCCGGCCTCAACGCGCACGTCCGATCCGGCGGCGGCGCCGTTATCGGCGGACCTTGCGCAGGCCCCCGCACCGGCGCTGAACGCCGCCGCGCTCGCCAGTATTCGCCGCCGTGTCGGCGTCGCGCGAGGCGGAATCACTTTCGATCACCTCAATCGTCTTGGCCAATCCAGCGCAGCGCCACTGCCACGGGAACAACACGCTAGTCGGCGCACGGAAGGCCTGCAAGCCGGGCTCCGGAGATGCCGAAAGGCATGGGCGAGACTCGCACCGCCTGTCATCACCAGCTCCCGAACCTGAAGCCGAGTTCCTCGCGCAACAGGGCCGACGAGGCCGGCCACGACCGTCGGCCCCGTCCGCCGGGCTTGCCTTGCGCGGTCCGACCGCTGATGCTTCGCGCTCAGCGAGAACGGGTGCGAACGTGACCGGAATTGAAGCGGACTACCTCGTCGTCGGCGCCGGCGCGATGGGCATGGGATTCGTCGACCAGCTGCTGACGGATTCGGACTCCACCGTCGTGATGGTCGATCGGCGCCACGCCCCGGGCGGGCACTGGATCGACGGCTACGCGTTCCTGCGGCTGCACCAGCCCGCCGCATACTACGGGGTGAATTCGCGACCGCTCGATTCCGGGGCGCGTGACCAGCAGGGTCCCAACGCGGGGCTTATCGAACTGGCGTCCCGCGATCAGGTCGTCGGCTACTATGACACGATCCTGAACCAGCGCTTCCTGCCGTCGGGACGCGTGCGCTTCTTTCCGATGACGGAGCATGAAGGCGGCGGCGAGATCGTCTCGCGCCTCACCGGCGAACGGCGCACCGTCAACGCGCGCAGGCTTGTCGATGCGACGCATCTGAGCCCGTCGATCCCCGCGCATCACACGCCGAACTACGACGTGGCGGACGGCGCCACGTGCATCCGCGTCAATGATCTCCCCGCGCAGGCAAGACCGGGCGCGGACTACGTGCTCGTCGGCGCCGGCAAAACCGGCATGGACACCGCGCTGTGGCTTCTGGAGAACGGCGTCGGCCCTGGGCGGATCCGCTGGATCATGCCGCACGATTCCTGGATGCTCGACCGCGCGCACTACCAGCCCGGCCAGGAGCACCTCGGCGAAGTGCTCGAGACGCTCGCCAACGAGGTCGAGGCGATCGTGGAGTCCACCTCGCTTGAGGATCTGTTTGAACGCCTCGAGGCGAAGGGTTGCCGGCTGCGGCTCGATCCGGCGGTCACGCCGACGATCCATCGCTGCGCGACGGTGTCAAAGGGCGAACTCGACCTCATGCGCACGATCACGGACGTGGTGCGCATGGGGTATGTGCGGCGCATCGAGCCCGGCCGCATCGTGCTCGACGGCGGCGAAATCGCCACACGCGCCGACACGATCCACATCGACTGCACCGCCCCCGGCATCAACTATCGCCCCACCCGGCCGATCTTCGAGGACGGCCGCATCACGCTGCAGCACGTGCGCCTGTGCCAGCCGGTGTTCAGCGCAGCGCTCATCGGGCACGTGGAGGCGCGCTACGGAAGCGACGCGGAGAAGAACGCGATCTGCCCGCCCGTCGAGCCGCCCAGCGACACCGTCGGATGGCTGCGCATGCTCGCGGTGGAGTTGCCGAACCGCACGCGCCTGATCACCAACCCCGCGATCAACGACTGGCTCGCCGGCTGTCGCCTCGACCCGCTCGCCGGCCGCATCCGCAACGTCCGGCCGACCGACACGCACGAGCTCATGGCCTTCGCGCGCTACATGCAGAACGCGCCCGCCGCGATCGAGAAGGTCACCCAGCTGCTCGCCGCGATCACCAGCTCCCGAACCTGAAACCGATCTCTTCGCGCAGCTGCGAGACGTCGCGGGCGCGGAAGCGGCGATCGCGTTCGGCGTCGTGGAGCCGGTTCTCCACCTGCCTGCGTTCGCCGTAGAGCCGGTCGAGTTCGCCGCGGTGGCGCTGGCGCTCCTCTTCCGTCGCCGAACGCTGGAGTCCGAGCTCGTTGGCCTGGATCTTGTGTTCGAGATCGTCACGCTCGCTGCGCAGGGACGAGATCGTGCTCTCCACGCTCTGCAGCGCCGAGACGACCGTGTGCGCGCGGTAGCCCTCCGCGTGCGCGTCGCGGAACATGCCGTCGAGTTCGGGCGGGCAGACGCCGTTGTAGGAATTGCCGTCGAGGCCGAGGCGGAACGCGCGGTCCGGCTGGCACCAGGTCCACAGGCCGTCCGTGCGGCCGGCCATGTAGGCCTCCTGGTCGGCGCCGTATCCCGCCGCGATGCACGCCTGCTGGCGGGAGACGAAACGCTCGGGCGCGCGGCCTTCCGCGCCATCCTGGTAGCCGAGCGCCTTCCAGTCAGCGACCGAGCACTGCGCCGCCGACATCGCCGGCCCGCCGATGGTCTCGCACGCCGCCAGCGCCGCAGCCCCCAGGCCGATCAGGCCCGCCATCATCAACCGCATGTCCGGTCTCCCCTGCTTTCATCGGAGCCTGCCACATCCAACATGGACGCCACATGAACCGCTCGACAGACTCCGCGTCCCCAACTACGCAACGGCGATGAGCAAGACAATCATCGTCACGGGCGGCACGGACGGCATCGGCAAGGCGACCGTGAAGGCGCTCGTCGCGCAGGGCGCGGCGGTGACCATCGTCGCGCGCAACAAGGCCAAGGCCGACGCGCTGGCGGGGGATCTGAAGCAGGAAACACCGGGCGCCGCGGTGCGCTTCGTTGCGTGCGATCTTTTCTCCCGCAAGGCGATCGACGCGGCGAGCGCGGAGATCCTCGCCACGCACCCGCGCATCGACGTGCTCGTGAACAACGCCGGCGGCTTCTTCGCCAAACGCGAACTGACGGAAGACGGCGTCGAGCGCACCTTCGCGCTGAACCACCTCGCCTACGCGCAGCTCACGGCGCTGTTGCTCGATCGCCTGAAAGCCTCCGGCCCCGCGCGCATCGTCTCCGTGGCGTCGGGCGTGCACGCGACGGGAACGCTCGACTTCGACGACCTCATGGGCGCGCGGCGGTACGCCGGCTGGAACGCCTACTGCAACTCGAAGCTCGCCAACGTCTGCTGGACCTACGCGCTCGCGCGGCGCCTGGAAGGCTCGGGCGTCACCGCGAATGCGCTGCATCCGGGTTTCGTCGCCTCGCGCTTCGGCCACAACAACGGCGGTGTCACCGGCTTCGTCATGGGCCTCGCGCAGCGCTTCGGCGCGATCAGCGAAACCGACGGCGCGAAGACAAGCATGCACCTCGCCGCATCGCCTGCCGTCGAGGGCGTGAGCGGGCGCTATTTCACCGAATGCAAGGAGGTGCGCTCCTCCGCCGCCTCGCGCGATGAGGCGACGCAGGAAAAGCTCTGGAGCGTCACCGAGGCGATGCTCGCCCGATGACCGGACGCGAACGCACGCGGCTCTATCTCATCACGCCGCCGCGCGTGGACGAAGGCTTTGCGGCGATGCTGAGGGACGCGCTCTCCGGCGGCGACGTGGCGGCGGTGCAGCTGCGCCTCAAGGACATCGACGACGCAAGCGTTCTCGCGACGGCGAAAGCGCTTCTGCCCATCGTGCAGGACGCGGGTGCGGCCTTCATCCTCAACGACCGCCCCGATCTCGCCGAGCGCGTCGGCGCCGACGGCGTGCATGTGGGCCAGGGCGATGCAAGCTACGCCGACGCGCGCCGCGCCATGGGACCGGACCGCATCGTCGGCGTCACCTGTCATGACAGCCGCCACCTCGCGATGGAGGCCGGCGAAGCGGGCGCGGACTACGTGGCCTTCGGCGCCTTCCACGCCTCCGACACGAAAGCGCCGCCGACCTTCGCCGATCCGGAAATTCTCGAATGGTGGCAGGCGCTGATGGAAGTCCCCTGCGTGGCCATCGGCGGCATCACGCTGGACAACGCCGAACCGCTCGTGCGCGCCGGCGCCGATTTCATCGCCGTCGCCAACGGCGTGTGGGCGCACCCCGCAGGCCCGAAGGCCGCGGTGGCGGCGTTCAACGCGATCTTCGAACGCTGTCTGAAAGACTAGGGCTTCAGCGCCGCGCACGCGACGCGCGGTCCGGCGCCGCCGATCGGCTGCGTCACGTGATCGTCGGCGTTGGCGTGGATGACGAGCGCTGCGCCCTTCGGCCCGAGCAGCGGCGCATTGTGATGGCCGTGGCCCATGGCGCCGAGCGTGGCGCCGTGCGCGAGGAGTTCGGCGGCGAAGGGCCCGTCCGTATCAGCGACGAAGATGTTCGTCATGTCGCCATCCTCGGGACCGTCCGGATTGAGCAGGCCGTGCGTGCCGCCCGCCTCGGGATGGCCCATGTGTGCGCCCGCCGCCTGGAAGCCCGCTGCGAAGTCCGCGCAGTCGCCGTTCTGGTGGATGTGCGCGCCGTGCCAGCCGGGCGACAGCGCGCGTGGGTTGAATTCGAGCACGATCAACACGCCGCGCGGCCCCTCGCGGAACAGCGCATGTCCGACCTTCGCACCCTGCGCGTTGATCACATCGGCCTGCGCCTGTGCGCCGAGCGTCGGCGAGGGCTCCATTGCGGCCATGTGCTGCGCGTGATGGCCCCCCATGCCGCTCGCGCAGGCGGCGAGTGCGGACAAGAGCGCGATGGCGGAGACGCGAAGCGGAAAGGACGACACGGCAAAACCTCTGGCTGATCGGTTCACGACTCTGAGCGCAGAGCGAAGGCGGCGCAAGACTCGAACTTCTCAAGATCACCGCAACACAGGCGCACCACAAGCTCTGTCGTTCCGGGGCGGCCGGAGGCCGAACCCGGACCCGAGGGGACTGGGCAGCGCTTGAACTCCTGGGATCCGGATCGCGCCTCCGAAATCGGGCTTGCCCGATTTCGATGTCCATATCCGATCGCGCTTTGCACGATCGGGCGCGTCCGGAATGACGGAACCTTGAATTGTTACCAGAATTTGGGGGGAACGCGGGCGGGCATTACAACAAAATTGCGGGGACAGATTTCGCCCCGCTTGTTGGCGCGCAAGGCTTGCACGCAAGCAAAACGAGGGAAAGCAGAAAATCTATCCGACCGGATTCCCCGCCGTGGCATCCTTCCCGCCATCAGACACGAGCTATCCGCTCCCCTGGCGCTCAAGGACTGCTGGGCTGAGTATGAAAGACTGTTGCGCACCATCGAGACGCTGTTCGGCGATCTCTTCGACGCGCCGAAACTGATCCTGCGCACCGCCGCGCGGCGGGTGGAGGCGTGGCTGCGCGACGGCGAGGCGGTGGCGCGGGCGCTGCTGCTGGCGATGGCGGCGACGATGGCAGTTGTGCTGACGCCGCCACACACAACGACAACCCGCGCGACGCCATCGCGGAAAGTGCAACATGCAAGGCCGCAATGGCGCTTCGGCTTCGTCGCGCGGCTCGCGCGCGCTGAAAAACACGCCGTGCAATACGCACTTTCGCCGGAGCAGAAGCGGCGCCTGGAAGAGGCGCGACATGAAGAACGCTATCAGCGCCGCATGTTCGGGCGCGATCCGAAGCCGCCGCGCGAAAAACTTCAACCAAGTGCGAACGGCGCACCATTCACCCTCCTCTCGCCGCGCCCGCCCGCATCGCGTTTCGTCGACCGCGTCGGCGTCGTGCGCCGCTACAACGGACTCATTCACGTGCTGCAGCAGCGGGAGAAATTCGCGCTGCGGCTGGCGCAGCGTCTCGCACGCAAACGGGATCAGACCATCGCCCGCGCACTATTGCGGCGGACGCAGAAACCCGGCGAACGGCCATCGCCCCACGCATGGCTCGTCGCTGCGTCGCAGGCGCACGCGCCACGGCCGCGCGACAATGACGATGGCTAGGACCGCCGGCGTCCCGCCGGCAACGCCCTTGAACGTCCTGCAACCCCTTCGCAGGACGCGCGCCCCCATGCCGGCGGGACGCCGGCGGTCCTGCTCACCCGGCGGCTTGCGATCCCATCCCCGAAGCCCTAGCCAAAACCCGAAATCCCGAAAGGTCCGACCCCATGCCCTGCCCCATCTGCGCCGCCCCCGCGCGCACGCTCGAAACCGAATGGAAGGGCATGACGCTGCACCGCTGCGGCGGCTGCGGCAGCGTCTACATGGACCCGCCCCCCACCGACGCCGACCGCCACGCCATGTACGACGACCCCTACCAGGGCGCGAGCGAGGGCTATTACGCCAAGCGCGAAAAGAAACTCCGCCGCTGCGCCAAGCGCGCGCGGATGCTCGATGCGTATGTGACGACCGGAAAGACGTTTCTCGAAGTGGGCTCCTCCGGCGGCTTCATGGTCGAGGCCATGCGCCAGCGCGGCTACGACGCCACGGGCGTCGAAGTGGACAAGCCGGGCGTCGAATACGCACGCAAGGAGTTTCCCGGCTGCACGTTCCACAACGGGCTTCTCGAAGAAGTCGAAGCGCGCGGCGATCTCAAGCAGTACGACGCCGTCTACTGTTCCGAAGTGATCGAACACGTGCCGTTCCCCGGCCCGTTCGTCGCCGCCATCGCGCGCCACATGAAACCGGGCGCGGTGCTCAACGTGACGACGCCGGACGTCGCGCACTGGAACAAGCCGAAGGACATCACGGCGTGGAACGAGTTCTGCCCGCCGAGCCACTGCACCTATTTCTCGCCGCAGGGACTTCGCACGCTGTTCGCCGCCAACGGCCTTGAGGTGTTCCGCCACCGGTTCAACTGGAAGGCGGGCATCCAGTTCTACGCCCGCAAAACAGGGTGACGATGATGGGAGGCCTTTTCACACGCAGGACTTTCGCCACCTCGGCCGCCGCGTTCGCATGGAGCGGCGTTGCGCAGGCGCAATCGGCGCCGCAGGCGAAGTTCGCGCTGATCATCGCCAACTCGGATTATGACGGCGACGGCAGGGTCGACGCTTCCGCCGAAGGCGTCACGCGCGCGCAGGGACGCGGCTTTGTCGGCGATCTCGCCAACCCGTGGTTTGATTCCGTGCGCGTCGGCGAGGCGCTGCGCGGCGCGGGGTTTCAGGTCGAGACCTTTCTCAACGCCGATCGCGCCATGATGACAGGAGCCATCGCGCGGCTGCGCGCGCGCACAGCGGCGGCGGGGCCAAGGGCGGCGTCGGTCATCTACTACGCGGGACACGGCATCCAAGTCGGCGGGCGCAACTATCTCGTCGCGTCGCGGGCGCGCATCACAGAAGACATGGCGGCCGAGACGAGCACGGATCGCGACCGCATCGGGATGGCCATCGGCGTATCCGTGCAGATGATGCTCACGGGCGCGCGCCCGATCGAGGCGCCCGGGTACGATCTCGTGCTGATCGACGCGTGCCGCGACAACCCCTGGGAGGAACGCGTCCGCGCGGCGTTCGCCGAAGAGGGCCGCGACTATGCCGGCGAGCGCGCCTACGGCGCCATCTCCATGCCGTCGCGGCGCATGATCGTCGGCTTTTCCGCACAGCCGGGACAGCTCGCCAAGGACGGCATCAGCGCGGCGACTTCGCCGTTCGCCTCCGCCATCGCGCGCCGCGCTCGACAAAGGGGGCTGACCATCGACCAGCTGCTGCAGGGCGCGATGGGCGAAGTCGCGGCCATCAGCGGCGCCGCACAGATTCCCAATATTCACGGGAGGCTCGGCGACGCCACATCATTGATGCCGTGATCAGGCGAAGGCGACGCGCTCGCTGATCTGCGTGGCGCCGGCTTCGTCGCGGACCTGGAGGTCGACCGTACGCGCCTCCCAGTCGATCTCGACGACGCCGAAATTCCGGCCGGTCTTCGCTTTGACGCGGCGCTTGTTCGGCAGCAGCGGATCGGATTCGGTGATGCCGGAGGACGTGAGCTCCCAGAGCGGCGCGGCGCCATCGCGATCAAACTTCGAGATCTCGCCGTAGTGCACATCGCCCGACAGCAGGATCACGTTGTTCGCCGCCCCGATCGCCTTGTGCAGCCGCGCAACGTCGGCGGGGTAATTCTCCCAGCCTTCCCAGCCGGAGCCCTTTGCGAGAACCTGGAGACTTGAACCGATCAGCCGCAGCGCCGCGGGTTTCTTCAACTCCTCCTCGAGCCAAACCCACTGCGCCTCGCCGAGCATCGTCGCAGCGGGGTCCTTGCTCGCAGCATACGGCCCGCGGATTTCCGCCACCGGCATGATCTGGCCCGCAATGTAACTTGCGGCGACTCCGGGAAAGCCGAACGGCCGGCGCAGCTTCGTGCGGTTCCAGCGGAGATCGGGCACGATGATCTGCACCTCCTGCCCCGGCGGACCGACGATCGTGCTCGCATAGACCCCATCGGATCGCGTGCGTCGCGGGCTGTCGGCGGGAATGTCCCAGAAGTCGCAGAACGCTTCGCGGGATTCGTTCTTGGTTGGATGGTTCGCGCCAGTGTCGTTCTTGCCGTAGTCGTGATCATCCCAGATCGTCAGGAACGGCGTCGCTTCCCGGAAGCTCTTGAAACCCGGCTTGTCAGCCAACATCTGATATTTCGCCCGAAGCTCCGCCGGATCGTGCGTATCGCCGTACACACAGTCGCCCAGGAACACGAAGAACTCCGGCTTCGCGGCAAGCATCGCGTCCCAGATCGGCTGGTCCTTGTTCTGGCGCCCGCAAGCCCCAAGCGCGATCCGCGTGAGCGGCGCAACCTCGTCGGCCTTCGCCGTTCCCACCAGCGCCGCTGCGCCCGCCCCCGCCATGGCGCCGCGCCGTGTGAAATCTGTCGTCATCGCCGCCTCCTCTACCCAAACCATGGGCGCGCATCACAATTCAATCAGGCTCTTTTCACGGGCGTCTTGCGAAAGCCGATCTCTTGCATCCGCACTAAAACTCGCAAGAGCTTGGGCATCGGAAAACGCGGAACGCGGGACGAAATAGGCGCCCATGCTCACGACGAACATGACTCCCTTCTTTGTCGCGACCAGTCGGTCCACACCAGGCCACTCTACAGACCACGTCGAATGCGCCATTGCGCCGTGTATGCCCTTGTCATCAAACAGGTATCGAACATCTTTGCCAGCAAGCGTTGCGACGGAGGAAAGTCGGCGGATGAAGTGAAGGTTGATCCACCTGCCCGCATAGACACGAAGAGCAAGGGCCACGACTGCAGCCAGAACAATCGACACCAGTCCGGGAGATTCGTCCCTCGCCACACTCCAGATCAAAAGTGCGATGAAGGGAGCCACCGCAATCAGGAACAATCCGGTCGTTGCGACCAATCGAGTGCCGCGCGAGTAGAGCCGGGAATTGAGTTCTCTGGAAAACGTCAGCTGGGCGGCGGGATCATAAGGGTGGTGAGTTTCCACATTCATGATCGACTTCCCAGCACCCGTCCCGCGACGGCGTCGAGCTTCTTCGCCAGCGTCGCATCGCGGGCCTCCGGCGGGGTTATCATCGCGAAATCGAGGCACGTGTCGATGGGGCTCGGCGTGCGTTTCGTTCCAGCGAGACCGCGCGCAAGGTTGGCGACCAGATCGCGCGCCTTGCTCGAGTTGGCGTGCAGGACCTCAAGCACGTTGGTCACCGTGACGGCCGCGACTTCCTCGTGCCAGCAATCGAAATCGGTCACCATCGCCACGCTCGCGTAGGGCAGCTCGGCTTCGCGGGCGAGCTTGGCCTCCGGCATGTTGGTCATGCCGATCACGTCGCAGCCCC
>CAZGYQ010000059.1:0-21243 GCA_964530695.1 uncultured Caulobacteraceae bacterium | reverse complement strand
ATTTGAGGGCGCCGAAGCGAAGCCGCAAAACCGCAAGGTTTGTGCGGACGCGGACGCGCGCGTCACGACACACGGGATGCGGGCCATCGGCCCGCAGTCCAACCCGCCAACATCATCAACAACGGAGACACGCCATGGAAAACGAAATGCTCGACCTCGTGATGAAATCCAACTTCGCCGCGTGCAACGCGATCCGCGCCGGCAAGCTCGCCGAGGCGGAACGCTGGTCGCGCATCGCCCAGCGCTATGTGGACATCATCACGAAGCTGAGGCGGCAGCGCGCGAAGGCTAGCCCTTGATCTCTTCGAGGCACACGACGGTGGCGGCTTCGATGTCGGCAGGCGTCTTGTCCTTCCACGCTTCGTCGGCGGTGGCGCGGGCGGCCTTGAAGGCGTCCTTGTCGGCGAGCTCAAGCTCCATGCCGCGCAGGCCGAGCAGCGGCGCGCGTTCGCCGTACTCGGCGACGGTCATGGCGCCGGGGGGCTTGGTCGTGCCGAGGCCCTTGAAGGCTTCGAGGGCGGATGTGCAGAGCGCCGTGCGCTCAAGGCCCATCGGCGCAAAGCGCGCTTCGGGCATGGGCACGGGCTCGGTGACTTCGGCCGCATCGGGCGCCTCGGTCTTCGGCTGGCCGCAGGCCGCGAGGCCGAACGCGGCGACGGTGGCGAAGGCGATGACGAATGCGCGCATGATGGTTCTCCCGCTGGTCCCGCCACGCCATGCCATGGCGCAACGCGACGGGGAAGCATCATTACGAGGGCGACGCCCCGCCGATGCTCGCGAACGCCACGCCGCCATCGACCGCGATGGTCTCGCCGACCACGTAGTCGCCCGCGCGCGAGGCGAGGTAGATCGCGGCGGCCGCCATGTCTTCCGGAGCGCCGATGCGCTTCGTCGGGATGACTTTCGCCACCGCCTCGCCGTGGTCGCGCGCGGTGCGGTTCATCTCCGACGCGAAGGCGCCGGGCGCGATGGCGTTGACGAGAATTCCGTCCTCAACAAGCTTCGCGGCGATGCGGCGCGTGAGGTAGATGAGGCCGGACTTGGAGGCGTGGTACGAATACGTCTCCCACGGATTGAGGCGGATGCCGTCGATGGAGGCGATGTTGATCACCTTCGCGTGACGGTCCTTCGCGGCGGCCTTCAGCGCGCCGTGCAGCGCTTTCGTGAGAAAGAACGGCGACTTGAGATTGAGGTCCATGACCTTGTCCCAACCGCTTTCGGGAAATTCGTCGAACGGCGCAGACCACGCAGCGCCCGCATTGTTGACGAGGATGTCGAGCTTCGGTTCGAGCTTTGCGAACTTCGCCGCGAGCTCATCGCAACCCGCAACCGTCGAGACATCCTGCGGCAGCGAGATGCACTGCCCATATGCCGAAAGCTCCGCCGCCGTCTCGTCGCACGCGCCCGCCTTTCTCGACGAGACGTAGACTTTCGCGCCGCTCTTCACGAAGCCTTCCGCGATCATCTTGCCGATGCCGCGCGATCCCCCGTCACCAGCGCGACGCGGCCTTCGAGCGAAAACATGTCCTGGACGTTCATGCGTCTCCTCCGTTTGCGCCGACGTTAGCCGGACGCGCGCGGAAGAAAAGGCTACTCGTCGAGGTCGCCCTCAAGGATGGTCATGGTGAAGTGCCAGCAGAGCTCGCCGTCCTCGTCGTCGCGCGAGAGGACGCCGGCGAATTCCTCGCCGATGTAGACCTCGGCGGAATCCTTCTTCTGCGGGCGGGCGCGGATCGCGAGTTTCTGCGTCCCGAACCGCGACTTCATGTAGGCCTCGACGCGGGCGCGTTCCTGCGGATCCAAGCTCAGCTCCTGATTTGTGCGGGAGAGATCGTAGTGGCCCGGCCGCGCCGGGGGAAGCCCAGGAGCGGCCCGGGCGCAGCGCCGGGCGGTCAGGCGGCTGCGTTATAGTCGTGGACGTCGGCGGGCTCGGTGACCATGACCGTCAGCCGCTCGCCGTCGATGACGATCTCGCCGCGCGCTATGGGGTGGTTGTTGGCGAGGATCCAGACCGGTTCGTTCTCCCCGGTCCCCAGGGGAATGATCGCCCCCCGCCCCATCTTCAGGAGCTGGTGCATCGGCAGCTGGCAGCGGCCGAGAATGACCGTCAGCTCGACCCCGACGTTATGGACCTGACTTTTAACGTACACGGACGCCTCTTATCTGCAGGGGGCAGTTGAACGCCCCAAATCACCAAGGAAGGGTTGAAGCAGTGAAAGTCGCGCCGATCGGATGGGCCATTTCGCCCAGGCCGGTGGATTACCCGGCCGCCGTGGCGGCCATGGAGGCGCGGGCTGCGGCGATCGCGGCGGGGCAGGAGCGGGAGCTCGTCTGGCTGCTGGAGCACCCCGCGCTCTACACGGCGGGCGTGAGCGCGAAGGCCGAAGACCTGCTCGAACCCGCCCGCTTTCCCGTGCACCGCACGGCCCGCGGCGGCCAGTTCACCTACCACGGCCCGGGCCAGCGGGTGGCCTATGTGATGCTCGACCTGACCAAACGGGGTCGCGACGTCCGGGGTTATGTCCGCGACCTAGAGGGCTGGATCATTGCCGCGCTCGACCGCTTCAACGTCGCCGGCGAGGTCCGCGACGGGCGGGTGGGCGTCTGGGTCCAGCGCCGCACGCCGGGCCATGTCCGGGAGGACAAGATCGCCGCCATCGGCGTGAAGGTCCGGCGCTGGGCGAGCTTCCACGGCATTTCGCTCAACGTGGAACCGGATCTTTCCCATTTCGAGGGAATCGTCCCGTGCGGTATTCGCGCCCACGGTGTCACCAGTCTCGTCGATCTCGGGCTTCCGGTGACAATGGCGGACGCGGACCAGGCCCTCCGAGACGCCTTCGTCGAGGTGTTCGGCCCCGTCGAACCGGCGCCCCCCCTCGTGTGAGCGCCGGGGATTGATATCCACAATCCGGGGCGCCTTTGCCGCGGCGATGTCCAAATCTGGACACCGAACAGGATCGAAGTGACGCGATGAACGACCCGAAGTCCCCCGCCTCCAAGACCCAGCCCCCGCGGCGCGCCCGCAAACCACTGCCCAAGACCTCCTCCGACGCGCACGGGGACTTCTTCTACGACGAGCTGATGACCGCCCAGCCCGACGCAACCCAGGACTATTTCCGCCGCCGCCTCATGAATCACGCGGCGAAGGAGCCGGGCGAAGAGCCGAAGTAGCCGCGCGCGTCCGCACAAGCCTCGCGGTATTGCGGCTCCGCTTCGTCGCCCCCGCGAGCGAAGGGCCGGGGATCCGCAAGCGCCAGGCCGCCAAGACTCAATATCGCGGCATTCTCCGGCGAGGGTGAGGCGGCGCGAAAGCGTGTTGTGATCGCGCACGGCGCCACTCCCACACTCCCCTTCCCGCTCAAGAGGCGCTACGCCTGCCGCGACCGATCCGGAACACGACCGCATGAAGCCACGGGAATTGATCGCGACGGCCGTCGTGCCGGGCGGAAATGCGCTGCACCTCTTCCAGCGCGCGGGCGACTACATGATCATGCTCGGCGGAAACGAGCTGATGAACAGCCGCATGGGCGGATCGGAAGAGGCGCTCGCGACCATGACCTGCGCGCGCCTGCGCGACGGCGCGACGGCCCATCTTCTCGTCGGCGGCTACGGCATGGGCTTCACCCTGCGCGCGGCGCTCGCGAAACTCGGTCCCGGCGCGCGGGTGACGGTGGCCGAACTCGTGCCGGAGATCATCGACTGGGCGCGCGGGCCCATGGCGGAAGTGACGGCGGGCTGCCTCGACGATCCGCGCGTGGAGCTGGTTGCCGGCGATGTCGCCGAGGCGATCGCCGCCGCCGTCAACCGCTACGATGCGATCCTGCTCGACGTCGACAACGGCCCCGACGGGCTGACGCGCGCCGCCAACGACCGCATCTATGCGATGGATGGCCTCGCGCGGGCGAAGGCCGCATTGAAGCCCGGCGGCGTCCTCGCCATCTGGTCCGCCGCGCCCGACGCCGCCTTCTCGCGCCGGCTCAGGGTCGCGGGCTTCAAGGCCGAGGAGGCGTACGTGCGCGCCCGCGGCAACGGCAAGGGACCGCGACACGTGATCTGGTTCGCCACGACGCGCTGAGGGCGTGTGCATCCAATGGCGGCCCCGGCTGCATCTGGATGACGTGCCCCCGAGCGGCCCTGCGCGGGGACCTCCAGCCGACAACTCGGCGCGCGGCGCCCCCCGAAAGGGCGCCGCGCCCTCTCCTGCGCCCGTTGGGGCCGCTTGCATTGCCGGGACGGAATGACGCGGCTAACGTCGCCCTCAATCAAGCAACGTCGGCCCCTGAAGCGGCCGGAACGGGGGTCAGGAATGGCAGGTCAGACGAAACCGGGCGGACTCGGACGTATTTTCATCAGAAAGTCCGTCGAGCAGATGCACGCCGAGCATGAACAGGGCGAGCTGAAGAAGACGCTCGGTCCCTGGAACCTCATCCTTCTCGGCATCGGCTGCATCATCGGCACCGGCATCTTCGTGCTGACCGGCCGCGCGGCGGCGGAGTTCGCCGGCCCCGGCATCATGATTTCCTTCGTCATCACCGGCACGCTGTGCGCGCTGGTGGCGCTGGCCTATGCGGAACTGGCGGCGGCGATCCCCGTCTCCGGCTCGGCCTATTCGTACTCTTATGCGTCCATGGGCGAGATCGTCGCCTGGGTCATGGGTCTCTTGCTGGTGCTGGAATACGGCCTTGCGGCGTCCACCGTCGCGGTGGGCTGGTCGGGCTATGTCGTCAGCTTCCTCGCCGACTACGGCATCCACATCCCCGCGGCGCTGCAGGCGGCGCCGGGCGTGGAAGTCACCGACCACGACACCGGCAAGGTGATCGGCACGGGCCTCGTGAACCTGCCGGCGCTGATCGCCATCGGCGCGGTGACCATGTTGCTGACGCTCGGCGTCTCGGAATCCGCGTCGGTCAACAACGTCATCGTGTTCATCAAGGTCGGCGTGGTCCTCGCCTTCATCCTGATCGGCGCGAGCCATGTGAACCCGGCGCTCTGGTCGCCGCTTATCCCGGAACAGATCCCCGCGCCGGCGCCCGGCACAGACATGAGCATCGGCGCGCAGATCATGCGCGCGCTCGGCGGCGTGCTGACGGGCGCCGACACCGGCCAGTACGGGGTGCCCGGCCTGATCACGGGCGCGGCGACGATCTTCTTCGCCTATATCGGCTTCGAGGCGGTCTCGACGGCGGGCGCGGAATCCAAGAACCCGGCGCGCGACATGCCGATCGGTATTCTCGGCTCGCTGATCATCTGCACCATTCTCTACATCCTGACCTGCGCGGTGCTAGTCGGCATCGTGCCCTACACCCAGCTCGACAATCCCGCGCCGATCGCGCTGGCAGTCGACCGGATGGGCCTGCCGTGGTTTGCGACAGTGGTGAAGATCGGCGCCATCGCCGGCCTATCGTCGGTGATGCTGGTGCTGCTCTATGGCCAGACGCGCATTTTCTACACGATGGCGCGCGACGGCCTGATCCCGCAGGTGTTCGCCAACGTGCACTCGAAGTTCAAGACGCCGTGGGTGAACACGATCCTCGTCGGCCTGCTGGCCGCCGGATTCGCGGGCTTCATGGGGCTCGACGATCTCGCCAACCTCACCAATGTCGGCACGCTGGCGGCGTTCGGCATCATCTGCGTCACGGTGATCTACCTCCGCTTCGCACGCCCGGACATGAATCGTCCGTTCAACATGCCAATGCCGGTGATGATCGCCGTCTCAGCGCTCGGCGCCCTGATGTGCTTCTTCCTGCTCATGTCGCTCATGGCGCATGACAAGACGCGCAACTTCTTCGTCTTGTATCTCGCGGGCGGGTTCGCGCTCTATTTCCTTTACGGAATGTGGCACTCGAAGCTCGCGAAGGGACAGTCCGTGCTCGGCCACGAGGCCCAGCCGATGGAGCTGCCGCACAAGGGCGACTGAGTCCGCGCGACGCGCGAAACAAACAAGGGCGGGGCCTCGCGGCTCCGCCCTTTTTCCCTTGCGACGATGAGAGAACGATCAGGCCACGCCAATCCTCGGCGCGCCGCCCTCGCCGGCCTTCGATGGCCCGAACGCCTTGTTGAGCACGCGGGTGGAATCCTTGGCGAGATCGATCGCCTTGGTGAGGTGGGCGAGCACCTCCATGTTGTTGGCGACCACATGCTGGGCTTCCGGACGGTCGTCGAGCGCGATCTTGGAGCAGCGCTTGAGCACGTCCGCGCGGATCACGCAGAGGATGTCCTCCAGCCTGTAGCCGCCGGGGTTTTCGTCGGAGACGAGGAAACGGGTCATCGGGACCTGCCGGGTCTGTGGCGGGGGCGTTTGCGCTCCCTGATCCGGCAGTCTAGTCACGCCGTCATCAACATGGCGTTAAGAGGCGTTGCGTGACCGTAGAGGCCGTACTGTGGGACTTCGGGGGCGTGCTGACCTCCTCCCCGTTCGAGGCGTTCAACCGCTACGAAGCCGACCGCGGCCTGCCGCGCGATTTCATCCGCCGCGTCAACGCGACCAATCCCGATACAAACGCCTGGGCGCTGTTCGAGCGCGCGGAAATCACCGCCGCGGAATTCGACGTGAAGTTCCTCGCGGAAGCGACCGCGCTCGGCCGCGAGGTCCGCGGCGGCGACGTGCTGCCGCTCCTGTCCGGCGACATCCGTCCGAAGATGGCGGCGGCGCTCGAGGCCTGCCGCGCGCGCTTCAAGGTCGGCTGCATCACCAACAACGTGAAGACCGGGTCCGGCGCAGGCATGGCGGGCAGCATGGAGAAAGCCGAGGCGGTCGCCGCGATCATGGCGCGCTTCCACCACGTGATCGAAAGCTCGAAGGCGGGCCTGCGCAAACCCGATCCGCGCATCTATGCGCTGATGTGCGAGGCGCTCGACGTCGATCCCGGCGCTTGCATCTATCTCGACGATCTCGGCATCAACCTGAAACCCGCCCGCGCGAGGGTCTGGGCGACAATCATGGTGGGGGGGGTGGCGCCGGCGCTCGCCGATCTCGCCGCCGCGACCGGCATCGTTCTGACCTGAAGGGACCAAAACGACGGGGGCCACGGTCTCGCAACCGCAGCCCCCGTTCCCCCGCACCCTGTGTCCGGCCGATCCCCTTCGGCGGCGTCCCGTCAGTTCCGGGCCAGGGTGAAGCTTGCGGCGGCCACATCGTGGCGCGCGGGCGCCGGCTGCACGAAATACGTCGCCGTCGCGGCGATCAGGACGAGGACGATCTTGTGCATAGGGCTACTCCTTGTGACGGCCCCACCAAAGCGGCGCTGCGCCCGGCCCGCCTTGCCCCCGGTCACATCGCATGCAGTCACACCACCCGCGCGGGGTGCCTTCGGGCCCGCCACGCCGTAAGCTCGCGCCACGGAGACACCTGATGGACAGAACGAAAATCGGCGCGGCCGCCGCCACGGCGCAACTTCCGGGCTGGAGCGCTACGCCGGGCCGCGACGGGATCGCGAAATCCTACGCATTCGCGGACTTCAAGGCCGCCTTCGCCTTCATGACGCGCGTGGCGCTGAAGGCTGAAGCCATGGACCACCATCCCGAGTGGTTCAACGTCTACAACAAGGTGGACGTCACGCTCGCCACGCACGACGCCGATGGCGTCACCGCGCTCGATGTCGAACTCGCCCGCTACTGCGACGAGGCGGCGCGATGAGCTTCGTTTCCGTCGTACGCGACGGCCGGATCGCGCAGGTCACGTTCTCGCGCAGCGACGGGCGCAATGCGTTCTCCGCCGCGCTTATGGCCGAACTCACTGAAACAGCGCGCACGCTGGCGCGCGATACCACGACGAGCGCGATCATCCTCACGGGCGAACGCGCTTTCTCCGCCGGCGCGGACCTGAAGGACGAAGCGATGGCCGCGCGCGCGAGCGCACCACTCATCGAACGTCGCGAACTGCTGAAGGCGGGCCCCGATCTCTGCGACGCGTGGGAGAGCCTTGAGCAGACGACGATCTGCGCCATTGAGGGTTTCTGCATCGGCGGGGCGCTGTCGCTCGCGGTCGCGTGCGATTTCCGCATCATGGGCGCTGGCGCGCACATGCGCCTGCCGGAAGTGCCCATCGGCATGAACATGAGCTGGCGCACGCTGCCCAGACTCGTGACGCTCATCGGCCCGGCCCGCGCGAAGAAGCTCACGCTGTTCGGCGAGAAGGTGGAGGCGGAAGAGGCCGAACGCTGGGGCCTCGTCGATCTCGTCACCAATGACGGCGATGCGCTGAAGGCCGCGCGCGGCTGGGCGGACAAGATCGCGGCCCTCCCCCCGGTGCCGGTGCGCATGGCGAAGGCCGGCATCAACGGCGCCGCCACAGCGCTGCATCGCGCGACGAGCTTCATGGATCTCGACCAGTTCGCGCTCGCCGCGACCACGAACGATCACGCCGAAGCGATCCGCGCCTTCCTCGAAAAACGCGCGCCGACGTTCAAGGGCGACTGACAGATGCACATCGCAAGCTTTCCCGGCTGCCGTGCTTCCCCGCGAGGGGAAGCTGTCAGCGCGGATGCGCTGACTGATGGGGCGGTAAGCTGGCTTTGGACGGGGAGCCGCCGCCCCATCCGTCATTCGCTTCGCGAATGCCACCTTCCCCTCGCGGGGAAGGACGTCGGCGCCGGCGTAGGTGATCAAAACTTTTGGGGAGAGAGACATGACCGGACGAGTTCAGGGCAAGAAGGCGTTCATCACCGGCGGCGCGCAAGGACTGGGCGAGGCGATCGCACGGATGCTGGCGCGCGAAGGCGCGAGCGTGACGGTGAGCGATCTCAATATCTCGAAGGCGCGCGATGTCGCGGAATCGATCAACGCGAGCGGCGGCAAGGCCTTCGCCTACGAACACGACGTCACCGATGCGGCGCGCTGGAAAGCCGTGCTGAACGAAGCGGCCGCCGACATGGGCGGGCTCAACATCCTCGTCAACAACGCCGGCATCGCCAGCGCCGGATCGGTGGAGACCGAAACGCTCGACGGCTGGAAGCGGGTGATGGACATCGACCTCGACAGCGTCTTCCTTGGCTGCCGTTTCGCGATGCCGGTGATCCGCGAGAGCGGCGTGCCTGGCTCGATCGTGAACATCTCCTCGATCGCGGGACTGATCGCGGCGCACAACTCCGCAGCCTACAACGCGGCGAAGGCGGGCGTGTGGATGCTGTCGAAATCCGTCGCGCTGCACGGCGCGCGCATGACCCCGCAGATCCGCTGCAACTCGGTGCATCCGGTGTTCATCGACACGCCGATCCTCGACGTGTTCAAGAAGCAGATCGGCGAGCAGGAAGTGTACGACAAGCTTTCCCGCCAGGTGCCCATGGGCCGCATCGGCGAGCCTGACGACGTGGCCTTCATGGTGCTCTACCTCGCCAGCGACGAAGCGAAGTTCGTCACCGGCGCGGAGTTCAAGGTCGACGGCGGCATCTCGGCGATGTGATTGCTACGGTGTCGCCGCGGCCTTCGCGAGATTCGTCAGCTCCTGTGCGGCTGCAGATGAGGCGCGATCGTGCGGATCATTGAGCAGCGGCTGCAGCAATGCGACTGCATCGGAAAATGCGCGTCGACGGATAAGCATCTGCGCGGCGTTGAGGCGAATCTCGGCGACCTGCGGCGCGAGCTGCTGCGCAAGCAACAGTACGTTCAACGTATTCTCCGTGGCGGCTTCGCCCGCAAATGTTTCACCGTAGCGATAGAGCGTCTGATAGTGGTCCGGATTGACCTTGTGGGCATCGCCGAGGAATCGTCTCGCCTCCTCCAGCATCGGGCGCGCCTCTTCGGGAGATCGTTCGGACACCCTCAGTCGGGCAAGTCCGGCCAGGTAGAGGCGTTCGGCGTCTCCGGCGAGCGCCTGGCGATCGCCCAGCAGTTGCACCGCGCGTCGCGGGTCGCCGTAACTGATCTCGGCATTCGCGAGCACAGTCTGGGCGAACGCATCCCCTGGAAACCGGCCGGCGCTCTCGCGGATGCCAGCAAGAAAGCGGGCGCGCGCAACCTCGCCCTCGCCGTCCTTCGTGAATTCCCTGCCGATGGCGATCCGCACGGACGGCAAAAGCAGCGCCGTCGCCGATGCGGGCAGCGGGTCCACGCTGACCGGGTATTCGGCTGTCAGGGGAACGTGCGAAGTCAGGTAGGGGATGCTGCCGCGTACATAGGTCTTGAGCTTCGCCTCCAGCGCGTCGGCAGTTTCGCCAAAGCTCTCCCGATACGCGGTCACACCATCGGCGCCGGCTGCGACCGCGCGTAGATACCGCCCGAAGGCCGGCGCACGTTCCGGCGAGCTCATGTAGTGCGTCAAGAGCCAGCTCAGCCCGTAGTAGGTCTCGGGATGACGCACGTCGGCTTGACGTTTGGTGAGCAGGTCCGAGATCGGGGTCCAAGGAAAATTGGCAAGCTCCGATATCCGCCCCCGCGCAAGGCGGCCTACCTCGACGGCGTCGTCGGCGATCACAGCCGTCGCAACGTATTCGGCGAAACCTTCGATATACCAGGCTGGATAGGCGCCGGGATGGTGCGCCAGCATGAAGTGGTGCGCGTACTCGTGGAAGAGGATGTGCCGTGAACTCAGACTTCGCCGTTCTCGGATCCGCAACACGACCGCGACCGTATCGCCGGGGCTCGCGCTGTAGAAGCCGGCGACGGCCTCGCCCATGCCCGGCGAGACCTGCCGCAGCGCTTCCAGGTCGCTGACGATGTAGACCTTGAGCCGGTTCCCACCGTCATCACGCGGCGTGCCGGTGAGTTGTCTGAGCAACCTGTCGAACGCTTCGAGCTCCCGTGAGGCATCGACGATCTCGCTCTCGAAGGCCGCGCCGTAGACCTCGAAATGTTCGCTGGTTGCGCGCTTCCATTCCGCGCGCGCCTCGCCAGCGCAGACAAAGACGACAAGCAGCGCGCCAAGCAACGCCGCACACGCACCCCGCGGATTCCAGATGGCGGTCATGCGTCCCCCTTTGCATGTCCCCATCAATGTAGACGCAAGTGCGCCTTCCGCTCAACCTTGCGGACCTGAACATGTCGATAATGCAAGCGCCCTACCGCTGCGCGTGCTCGGCCGAATGCACGCCGAGCGTCACGTGGAGGCTCTCAGCGCCGCCGCCCGCGCGTACGCCGGTGATGGGCGCGGCCTGCGCGTATTCGAGGCCTGACGCCCCGCGCTTCCGCGCCGACGCCCTTGAGCGTTTCGATGTGTGGGGCCATGGCGCGCGCTCCCGAGACATTCTCCACCGGGCGTCCGGCGGGACTTTTCAGAATGCCGGCCCTGCGCGGCGGCCCGTGGAAATCCCTGGCAGACTACTGGGATATCCCTGGCGGGCGCCCATGCCGCGACCCAAACAGGTGCGAGCGCTGCCCCGCCCTTGCCCTGCTGAAGCAAACAACCGATCTAGAGGAGCGCAAGGCTAGGAGTATTTGTTCATGGAAAATCGCGTCCGCTGGCTCGCGTTCGGCGCGATCGGACTGGTTGTGCTGGGCGGACTCGCCCTCATCGCCCCGCAGTCGATGCCGGGCGCGAAATCCGCGACCGACCGGCGCGCCGAGGAGATCGCGGCCTCGAAGGTCATCGACTGCACGCCCAACCCGCATTTCGAGAAATACCGCGGCCTGTCCTCGGACTGGCAGCACCTGCGCAATCAGAGCGACGGCTCGCGCATCGAATTCAATCCCTTCACGATCTCCTGCAACCCGGAAACCGGCGCGCGTGACGTGTGGGTGCAAATCCTGCGGACCAGACCTGAGCAGGAGAAGTTCGAGGACGAAAAGACCTTCGAGACGATCTCCTACACTCGGGACCGCTACCAGTACCGGATCGATTGCGTCGGTCGCCGGTATGCAATGCTTGAGCGACGGATCATGGGCGACGCCCCGGAAGACTCCGTGCGCACGCTGCCGATGTCGAGCGCTGACCCGGAAATGCGCCCGATCCAGCCTGGCGGCGTCGTCGAAGCGCTCGCGGGCCCGGCCTGCAGCCGGGGCCGATAGCGGGCCTACCGCCGCTCGGTGATCATGACGTTGGCCATAAGGACTTTTACGCCAGGCCCGCCCATGGCGCGATCGACGGCGATCTGGGCCATGGCGCAAAGCTGCGTCGGGTCCGGCGCGCCGCCTGGGCGATAGTGAGACGACCCATACTCCGTCAGCGCGCCACGCAAAGCATCCTGCAGCCGCGGCCGCATGGCCAGGGCGCGCGCGCGCAGCCGAGCGTCCGGAATATCAAAGCTGAACTCCGCGGAAATCATGCCGCCGATGGACCGGCCGAGCGGCGTGGCCGCGGTCAGCGGCGCCATTGGCACGAATGAGGCGGCGCTGGTCAGGCGCGTGCCGCCCTTGCCGGCGCCGGAGTGCGGCGCGTTCTCGGCGGCGCTGACGCCGGTGAACGCCAGGATGCCTGAAAGCGCGAGCGCGGTGATAAAGCGGGCCATGGCCCGCTTATCGGTGCGAACGGCTAATGCCGGGTAAATCCGCGCCCGCTCACGCAGCGCCTGTCCGCGCGATGTAGCCCTTGATCGCGCTCTCAAGCACCGTCAGCGGCACGCCGCCTGTGCGCACGACCGCGTCGTCGAAATCGCGCAGGTCGAACTTCCGCCCCAGCGCCGTACGCGCCATCTCGCGCAGCCGCACGATCTCTGTATGGCCGACCTTGTAGCCGCACGCCTGCCCCGGCGAAGCGCAGTAGCGGTCGATCTCGCTGCGCGCGGCGCCCTCGGCGCGCCCGGTCATCTCGACGAGGGTCCGGATCGCCTTCTCGCGCGTCCAGCGCATGTGGTGCAGCCCGGTGTCGACGACGAGGCGCGCCGCGCGGAACCGCTGGGCTTGCAGATAGCCGAGGCGTCCGAACGGATCCTCGCCATAGAGACCGAATTCGTCAGCGAGCTGTTCGGCGTAGAGCGCCCAGCCTTCGATGAAGGCGTTGAAGCCCATCAGCGATGTCATGAGCGGCGCCTCGGCGTGGTTTTCCGCGAGATAGGCGCCCTGCCAGGCGTGACCCGGAATGGCTTCGTGCGCGCTGAGGGACGGAATGGTCCAGCGCGGCCACAGCCCTGTGTCCTTCAGGTTGATGTAGTAGATCGCCGGTCGCGCGCCATCGAGGGAGGCGAAGTTCATGTAGCCCAGCGCCGCGCCATCCTGGATATCGACCGGCACGCGCCTGACCTCCACGTCCGCCTTCAGCGGCAGACGGGAAAGTTGCGGGGTCAGCGCGCGCAGCGCGGCGATCCGGCCCGAGACGTAGGCTAGAAGCTGCGTGCGGCCTTCGTCGGTGTTGGGATAGGTAAAGCGCGGATCTTTCGTCAGCGCGCTGGTGCGCTCGCCGACGGAGCCCTGCGTCAGTCCCTGGGATTTCAGAAGCGCGTCCATTTCTGCGTCTATGGCCGCGCCCTGGTTCAGACCCATCTGGTGGATGTCGTCGGGCGTCATGCCGGTCGTGGTGCCGATCTTGAGCAGCCAGCGGTAGTAGCCTTCGCCTTCGGGGAGCTTCCACACGCCGGCGTCGGACGTTGCGCGCGCGCGCGCCGCCTTGAGCGCTGCGAGTTGCCGATCAAGCGCGGGCTGCACCTTCGAGGTGACGATGCGTTGCGCCGGCTTGGCGTAATCGCCCTCGATCCCCTTGGCGCGCGCCCGCGTCGCCAGCGACTGGACAAGCGTTGTTTCCGCCGCCGCCTGCGCGCGCGCCGCCGTGATCTGGCCGATGGCGTTGTCGAGAATGAAATCCGGCGCGATCACGCCGGCGCCGGTGTCGCGGCGCACCCGTTCGGTTTCCTGGTCGAGCTGACGCGCATACGCGCCCATGCGCGCGATGTAGGCGTCGCAGTCTTCGCGCGTGTTGATGGGATGCTGCGAGTTCAGGAATTCGGGGATGCCGGAATACGCGCCGTTCTGCTGCGAGATGACATAGGGGACCGCGCCGCCGCCCATGGCTGCGGCGTAGGAGTTCTCGCCGAAGTGGAAGCCCTCGCCGTCGCGGCCGAGTTCGACGGCGAAGCGCACGGCGTCGTAGCGGATGCGGTCATCGTCGTTCAGCGTTGCGGCCGGAAAAGCCTCCAGGCGGCGCAGACGCGCGCGCCCTTCGACCTTGTCGGCGTAGGAACCCGGTATCGAACGGTCCGACAGGCGGGCCCGCAGGCCGGCCCGTGCGCCGGTGTCGAGGCCAAGCGAAGTCGCCTGCTCCGGCGCCGCGCTCAGGATCTGGTCGGCCATGGCGGACAGCAGCGCGCCGAGCCGCGCATCGGCGATCGGGGCCGCGCCCGCGGAGCCCGCGAACAGCGCACCGACGGCGACAGCGCCGGCAAGGACTTCGCGACGGGTGGCGTGCATGGAAATACCTCAGGAACAGGGTTGGCCGCCCGCTGGCGACGCGATGGACTCAGCTATATCCACCCCGGTCCCGCCGCGCAAAGACGCCGCTATCCATGCGGCGGGCCGACTTCCCCGGCGAACATCTCGTGCAGGTCCACCGTCGACCGCTCGCCGAGGTCGCCATAGTGATCGTCGATCCAGCGGTCGGCGGCGAGACGGCCGATGGCGCACAGCTCCTCGAAGAAGCTGAAATCCGTGTTGAGCTTCGCCATCGCGCCGAGCGGCAGCAGCGCGGCGTCGTCGCTGACCACATGGATCAGCATCCTGTTGTAGCGCCCCTCCTCGAGGCGTCCCTGATCGAGAAGGCGCGCAACGAAATCGATGGCGTGGAACTCGCGCAGGAGACTGGCGTTGAAGGTGATCTCGTTGACGCGCGAGGCGATCTCGGCGGCGGTCTTCGGCACGCCGGGCCGTACGATCGGGTTGATCTGCACGATCATGACATCGCGCGAGGTCGGTTTGTCGAACAGCGGGAACAGCGGCGGATTGCCCATGTAGCCGCCATCCCAGTAGTGCGCGCCGTCGATCTCCACCGCCTGGAACATCTGCGGCAGGCAGGCCGACGCGAGAACATGGCGGGCGGTCAGCTCGGTGTTGGTGAAGATGCGCGCCCGCCCGGTCGAGACATTCGTCGCCGCGACATAGAGGCGGATGGATCTGCACGCCCTCACGCGCTCGAAATCGACAAGCTCGTCGAGCACGTCGCCCACGGGGTTGAGGTTGAGCGGATTGGTCGCGTACGGGCTCGACGCGTCCGACACCGCATTCCACCACCACATCCACGGCGCCGTGATCGCGTCGCCCACGACGGAGCCAAGCGAGGACAGCATCATCGCCTGCAGCGGCGTCCGGCGGAACGGACTGGCCGCGCCCGCCTGCGCGATGCCTTCCCAGAATTTCCGCAACGCCGCGCGCGCCTCAGGCCTGCCGCCTTCCACCAGCGCCTCGCACAGCACCACGCCGTTCATGGCGCCGGCGGACGCGCCCGAGATCGCGGCGATTTCCAGACGGTCGTCCTCAAGGATGCGATCGAGCACGCCCCACGTGTAAGCGCCCAGCGCCCCGCCGCCCTGCAGGGCGAGGTTGATGCGCTTTGGCGGTGATTTGCTGGAGGACATCGCGCGCCCGCTATTGCACCGTCCACCCGCCATCGAGCGAGATCGCCGCGCCGTTGAACTGGTTGGCGGCGTCGGTGGTCAGGAACACGGCGAGGGCGGCGATGTCGTCGACCTTGACGAATTCCTTCGTCGGCTGGGCGGCGAGCAACACGTCGTTGATCACCTGCTCGCGCGTCATGTTGCGGGCCTTCATCGTGTCCGGGATCTGGTTCTCGACGAGCTGCGTCAGGACGTAGCCGGGGCAGATCGCGTTGCAGCGCACGCCGTCGCGCGCACCTTCGAGCGCCACTGTCTTGGTGAAGCCGACGACGCCATGCTTGGCCGCCACGTAGGCCGACTTGAAGGGCGAGGCGACCAGCCCGTGCGCGGACGCGATGTTGATGATGCGCCCCCACTTCCTCGCCTTCATGCCGGGAAGCGCGGCGCGCGCGGTCCAGAACGCCGAAGAGAGATTGAGCGCGATGATCTGGTCCCACTTTTCCAGCGGAAATTCCTCGACCGGCGAGACGTGCTGGATGCCGGCGTTATTGACCAGGACATCCACCGAGCCGAACGCGGCGATTGCGCCGTTGACCAGTTCCGCTCCGCCTTCGGCCTTCATCAGGTTCGCGCCGTCGTAGCGCACCTCGACGCCGGTCTCGGCGGCGAGCCCGCTTCTGGTCTTTTCGATCTCCCCCGCGTCGCCGAGCCCGTTGAGCGTCACGTTCAGGCCGGCGTGGGCGAAGGCCCGGGCGATGCCCAGGCCGATGCCGCTGGTCGATCCGGTGACGACTGCCGATTTACGCGTGCTCATGGCCTCTGACCTCTTGCTGCTGAGGGCTACTCACAGTCCGGCTTGACGCCGTAGCCTCCCGGGCGATACGCCCGCCCGTCCCGAACGAGGTGGGCGCCATGTATTTCTCCGAGATTCAAGCCTTCATTTCGGGATTCCCGGAGTTCCTCATACAGCTGGGAACCGCCCTGGGGCTCTTTGTCGTCGGGCTGACGACCTATGTGCTGCTGACGCCGCACAAGGAACTGGCCCTGATCCGCGACGGCAACGCGTCCGCGGCGCTCGCCTTCGGCGCCGTGGTCGTCGGCCTCGCCATCCCGCTGGGGGCGTGCCTGGCGCACAGCTACAGCGTGCTCGACCTCGTGGTCTGGGGGATCGTGACGCTGCTGGTGCAGCTCATCACCTTCCGGTTCACCGACATCTTCCTGCGCGGCCTGCCCCGACGCATCGCCGAGGGCGACGTGGCGGCGGCCATATTTCTCATGTCGGTGAAGCTGGGCGTCGGCATCATCCTCGCGGGCGCGCTGACGGACCCTTCGCTCAGCCTCTTCCGCACCACCGCGCTGGCGCTGCCGGCGCTCGGCTGAACCGATGCGGATACCCGACTGGGTCATCTACCTGCTGGTCATCAGCGCCATCGTCTGGGCGGTGTTCCGTCTCGACAACCGCCGCGACGATTCCACGACCACGCAGATCCCCGGCGTCGAATACGAAGGCCCTGCCCTGCAGCCCGCCTCGGTGTTCGATCCTGAAGTGCTCGTGGAGGTGGGGCCGGTGGCGTCCGGCGTCGGCACCGCTTTCGCCATAGACCAGGACGGCTGGTGGATGACGGCGCGCCACGTGGTCGCCGACTGCAAGGATGTCGGCATCATTGTCGGGCGCCGTGCGGCGATTCCCGTGCGCGCCATTCGCGTCGCGCCGTTCGCCGACATCGCGCTGCTCAAGACCGATCGCGCGCCGGAATCGCTCGCGCTCAATCTCAAGGAAGAAGAACTGCACGTCGGCCAGCTCGCGTTCCACGTGGGGTTTCCGCAGGGCCGGCCGGGCGAGGCCGTCTCGCAGCTCTATGGCCGTGAGAAGCTTATCGCGCGCGGTCGGTACAACCTCGAGGAGCCGGTGCTGTCGTGGGCGGTGCTTGGCCACACCGAGCGCATGGGCGGATCGCTCGCCGGCATGAGCGGCGGGCCGGTGCTCGATGAAAAGGGCAATGTCATCGGCGTGACGATCGCGGAATCGCCGCGACGCGGACGCCTCTACACGGCCTCGCCCGCATCCGTGACGCGCCTGCTCGGCCTCGCGAACCTGACGCCAGAAGGCGATCCCGGACCGGCGATGACGCGACAGAAGTACGGACAGGAGGCTGACGAGCTGCGCCGCTCGCTGCGCGTGGCGCAGGTGGTCTGCGTGGCCTCGGGCGCCGAGCCTCCAGCGGCGGATTAAACGATGTCCGCGACGTTTGCAGACCGCCTGACCATGGCGACCCGCACTTGCGGCGCCCCGCTCTGCGTCGGTCTTGATCCATTTCCCGACCGCATTCCGGCGCTGTTCGGCGATGCGCGCGACGACGTGCGGGCGGTCGAGAACTTCTTCGAGGCGATCCTCGAACGCGTCGCGGGCAAGTGCGCGGCCGTGAAACCGCAGATCGGCCTCTTCGAGCCCTATGGTCCCGAAGGCGTCGCGGCGGCGCGCGCGCTGGTCGCCGATGCGCGCGGGCGCGGGTTGACGGTCATTCTCGACGCCAAACGCGGCGACATCGGCACGACCGCCGAAGGCTACGCACGCGCGACGCTCGGCCCGCCGCCCGGGTTCGACGCCGACTGCGTCACCGTGAATCCCTATCTCGGCCTCGACTCGATCGAACCGTTCCTCGCAACGGCTGAAGCATCCGGCCGGGGCGTCGCCGTGCTCGTGCGCACCTCCAATCCGGGCGCGCGCGATGTGCAGGATCTTGCTGTCGGAGACGCGCCGCTGTGGACGCGGGTCGCGGAAATGCTGCAGCCGGCGATGGACCGGCTCATGTCGGATTCAGGCTGGTCAAATCTCATGGTCGTCGCCGGCGCCACCTGGCCGGAGGAAGCGCGTCGTCTGCGCGCGATACTGCCGAAAGCGCTGTTCCTCGTGCCCGGGTACGGCGCCCAGGGCGCCAGCGCCGCGGACGCGCTCGCGGGGCTGGTCGGCGGATTCGGCGGGGTCGTCAGCGCTTCCAGATCGGTCCTCTATCCGCCGGCCGCGTCCGCCGCGCGCACCTTGGCCGCGTGGGAGGCCGCCATCGACGCGGCCGTGGACGTCGCGCGGGCCGAACTCGGCGGCGCCTGACTCGCTTGAAACGCGACCTCGGGTGCGTTCAGGGTTAATTTCGCGCATTGGCTAGTTCGACCCCGCATCGGTGGCGCGGGCGACACCTCACGGAGAGCGGGATGATCCGGACGTTTACGGCGGCATTGGCGAGCGCATGCGTCATGGCCGGTCTCGCATTGGGCGGTTTCGCCTTCGCCGACGGCCCCGGCCCGGGCCCGCCCCCGCCGCCGCCGAAAGGGACCGCGCGCCCGGCGGCCGTGCCGCAGGGCGCTGTCGTGCAGCCGGACGGCTCGACCGTGCTGCCCAGCGGCGTAACCGCCCCGCCGGAGCAGGTCGGGAGCACCGGCGACATCCCGCTGGCCAACGGCGCGATCCGCCTGTTCGTGCCGGCGAACTACTATTTCATGCCGGCGCCCGAGGCGCGCGCGCACCTGCAGCGCATCGGCGCGCAGGCGCCCGCCGGCGAGGTGCTCGGCATGGTCGCGCCCGCCAACTCGCGCCCGCTGGACGACGCCTTCTGGGGCGCGGTGATCAGCTACAACCCACTGGGCCATGTCGCGGAAGAGCGTAGCGGGCGGTTCACGGAAGCGGATTTCCCGGACGAAGTCCGCGCCGCACGGCCGGCACCGGCGCCGCGGCTTGAAGGGTTCGCGGTGCTTCCAGGGCACGATCCTGTCCGCCACGCCACCTCCTGGACGGAACGCTACCCGGCCGCCACGGCGGTGGCGCGCTCGGTCCGCTCAGAGCAACGCATCCTCGGTCGCGAAGGCGTCGCCGGCATCACCATCGACGGCCGCGCGGACCAGATCGCCACGATCACCGCCGCGCTGCCGGAAATCGGCCGCATGGTCACCTTCGCGCCCGGCAAGGCCTACGGCGACTACGTCGCCGGGACCGATCCGCAGCCCGCCTACGATCTCCCCAGCCTGCTGACGTTGAAATCCCGCCCTGCGAGCGCGGGCAAGGCGGCGGTCGCGGACACCGCCTCCGAACCCGGCTCCGCGCCCGCGCCGTTGCTCAACATGGCAGGGCTGACCAAGTGGCTGCCGTGGGCGGGTGCGGGGTTGCTCGCGCTCGGCGTCATTCCATGGCTTGTCGGGCGTTCGCGCCGCCGCCGCGTGGTGGATGTCGACCCGAACCTGACCCCGCCGGTCGAGGCCGCCGAAAAAAAGGACTAACGGCCCGCGTAGATCACGCCGCCGCGCACCTCCACCGGAAACGGCGTGAGCCCGCTTTTCGCGGGGCCGCCGACGCATGCGCCGTCCTCGAGGCGAAAACTCGCGCCGTGCGCCGAACAGACGAGAAATTGGGCGTCGATCATCACGACACGCCCGTCGGGTCGCTCCATCGGCTGGCGCGCGTGCGGGCAATCGTTCTCGTAGGCGACCACCAGATCGCCGCGCCGCACGACCACGAGCGAAAAGAGCGCGTCGCGCGAACGGAAATCCACGGCGCGCGCTTCGGGATCGCCCAGGTCCGCCACCCGCAGCAGCAATGCGCCGGGCGCAGGCCGTGCGGGGTTCGCCGGCGCAGGCGCGAGCACTAGACGCCTTCGGCCCGGAACGGACGGGCAAGGAGCGCGATGATCGCGGCGTCCACGTCGATGCGCCCGGCGATGACCGCGTCCACCGCCGCGCAGATCGGCATTTCGATTCCATGTTTCGCCGCCAGCGCCACCACCGCCGGCGCCGAGGCCGCGCCTTCCGCCACGGAGCGGCGCTCGCCCAGCACCTCGGCGACCGTGCGTCCCTCGCCCAGCGCTGCGCCGAGGGACATGTTGCGCGAAGTCAGGCTGGAGCAGGTCAGCACGAGGTCGCCGAGGCCGCACAGGCCCGAGAGCGTCTCCTGACGTCCGCCGAGCGCGAGCCCCAACCGGCAGAGTTCCGCGAACCCGCGGGTGATCAGCGCCGCGCGCGCGCCGTCGCCGAGTTTGCGTCCCTCCGCGATGCCGCAGGCGATGGCGATGACGTTCTTCACCGCGCCGCCGATCTCGGCCCCGATCAGATCATCGGTGAGATAGGGCCGGAAGGTCGGCCGCCCGAGCGCCGCCACGAGCGCCGCGCCAAGCACCGGGTCCGGGCAGGCGACGGTTATTGCCGTGGGCAGGCCCTGGACGACATCGCGCGCAAAGCCCGGCCCCGACAGCACCGCCGCGCGCGCCGCGGGCGCCTCTGCGGCCAGCACCTCCGTCATGAGCGCCGACGTGCCCTGCTCGATACCCTTCGCACAAAGGACCACCGGCATGCCCGCCGGCAGATGCGCCGCAAGGCGCTTCAAGGTCGGCCGCAGGTGCTGGGCGGGCGTGACGGCGAGGATAGCGTCCATTCCCGCCAGCGCGGCCATGTCCGTCGACGCCCGAATCCCCGCGTCGAGGCGATATCCGGGCAGATAGAGAGGATTTTCCCGGGTTTCGTTAATCGCGGCGACCACGTCGGGCTCGAAAGCCCAGATCAGCACCTGCCGCCCCGCGCCGGCGGCGATCTGCGCAAGGGCCGTCCCCCAGGCTCCTGCCCCCAACACGCCGATCCTCTGCAGGTCGACCGATTCGATTGAATTCTTCATTGATCGTTCAATTCACGAAGCGTAAGGTGAGCTTTATGGACGAAAAAGCAGAAACCCGCGAGCGCATCCTCCACGCCGCAATGACCCGCATCAAGCATTACGGGTATGGCAAAACGACGATGGCGGAAATCGCCGCCGATTGCGGGATGTCGCCCGGCAACATCTATCGCTTCTTCGAGG
>CAZGYQ010000058.1:0-21960 GCA_964530695.1 uncultured Caulobacteraceae bacterium | reverse complement strand
CGCCGTAGCTGTCGGCGCCGAGACCGCCGAGCATGGTGTCGGCGCCGGCCGCGCCTTCGAGAATGTCATTCCCGCTTCCGCTTTCGATCCGATCCGCGCCAGCCCCTCCGTCCAACGAATCGTTCCCGGCTCCTCCAAACAGCGTATCATCGCCACCCCGTCCGTAAACGCGGTCATTGTCGCCTCGTCCGTCCAGGTAGTCCCCGCCGCCGCTGCCACTCATCACATCATCACCTGAACTCCCTGCGTAACCTTCGATTGAAATAAACGTGTTCCCCGCCGCGAGACTCACGTTGGCGGACGGGTTGTCCAGATCAAGGACAACACCCGGCCCGCGTGTGAATTCAAAGCTCGCAATATCGAAGCCGTCGCCGCCATCCAGCGTGTCCCCGCCGCCATTGCCCTCAAGAACATCGTCGCCGCCCAATCCACGCAAGATATTTGCGCCCTTGTTCGACTGCAGGTGGTTGGCGAGCGCATTGCCCGTCAGATTGACCGCGAGCGAGCCATTGCGGTCCATCAAGACATCTTCAACTTGAGCGGGCGCAACAAAATTCACCGAAGTCAGCACTGTGTCGTGCCCACCGTTCGCCGCCTCGATCACGACATCCTGCAACGAGTCCACAACGAAATAGTCGTTCCCGGCGCCTCCATCGAGCGTATCCGCTCCCGCCCAGCCATTCAGTCTGTCGTCACCGGCATCGCCAACGAGCAAATTGTTGCCGTCGCTGCCGTCAATCACGTTGTTCAACGCATTCCCAGTACCGTTGACGTTGGCCGAACTTGCGCTCAGCAGAGTCAGGTTCTCAATATTGGCGCGAAGATTTACCGCGAGCGAATAGCTCACGCTAGAGTGGACGGTGTCGTGCTCCCCTTCACCCTGCAGCTCGTTGCAGAATTCATTCGAGTCATCGACGTAGTAGTGATCGTCGCCGGGGCCACCCCACATGGAATCGACCCCTTCATCGCCGTACAGAAAGTCGTTTCCCCAATTGCCATGAAGCTCATCGTTGCCGCTGCCGCCGTAAAGCGTATCATTGCCTTGTTGCGTGCCCTCCGTGTAACTCGTGTCTCCCCAAAGCACGTCACTATCGCCGAGACCATAAAGGACGTCGTGACCAAACCCGCCGTATAGCGTGTCGTAGCTGCTCGATCCGGTCAGCCCGCCGCCAGTCTGGCCAACGAGCGTCCACACAATGGCCGTCTCAACATTCGCTGGAATGACATAGGCGCCCGCGACGGTGAACGCGACCGAGTCGATCCCCCCCGCCAACGCTTCGACAACCGTGTCGCCAGCATCGTCGACAAAATAGATGTCGTCCCCTGCGCCGCCTTCCATCCGATCCGAGCCGGCCTGTCCGTCGATCCGGTCGTTCCCCGAACCGCCAACAATCGTATCGTTGCCAGCGCCGCCATCCAGGGAATCATTGCCCTCCAGCCCATCAACGATCTCAGCCGTCGCGTCCCCGAGGTAGACGTCATTCCCGCCCGTCGCGCCCGGCCCCGGATTCCACGTTCCCATAGTGCGTCCCCTGCATCTGAGGACGCGAGCCTAGCGCGGCGGCGCGGCGGCCAGCAAGCGGCCGCCCCTACTTCTCCCGCACCTCAGCGCCCTTGGCCTTGCCGATAATCACCGTGCGGGCCATGCCGATGAAGAGGCCGTGGTCGACGACGCCGGTGATGCGTTTCAGCGCATCGGCGAGCGCTTCCGGTTGCGGGATCGCCAGGCAGCTGCAGTCGATGATGTAGTTGCCGCCGTCGGTGACGACAGGCGTGTTCGGCGCACTTTCGCGCAGACTGGCCTCGGCGCCCTTGCAGCCGGTCAGCTTCAGCGCGGCGTAGATGCGCGTGGCGGTGAGCGTGAAGCCGAACGGCGTCACCTCCACGGGCAGCGGAAACGCGCCGAGCATCTCCACCATCTTCGATTCATCGGCGATGACGACGAAGTGCTTCGCCGCGCCGGCGATGATTTTCTCGCGCAGCAGCGCCGCGCCCCCGCCCTTGATGAGACGAAACTGTCCATCCACTTCATCCGCGCCGTCGACGGCGAGATCGAGTGCGCCCACGCGATCTATCGGCGCCAGCGGCACGCCGACCTCGCGCGCCAACCTGTCGGTCGCTTCCGACGTCGGCACGCCGCGCACCTTGAGGCCCTTCTTCACGCGCTCGCCAAGCAGGCGCACGAAATGCGCGGCGGTTGACCCCGTACCAAGCCCGAGCAGCATGCCGTCCTCGACGAAGTCGAGCGCGGCGGCGGCGGCGTTGATCTTCGCGATATCTGCGCTCATTCGGCTTCCTTCCGCTTGCCCCCGCGCGCGGCGCGTTCGGCGAGTTTCCTTTCGCGGAAGGCTTTCGCCCAGCCGGGAACGTCCTTCTGGCGCCCGCGCGCCACCGCGAGCGCATCGTCCGGCACGTCCTTGGTGATCACCGAACCCGAGCCTGTGAACGCGCGCGCGCCGACGCGCACCGGCGCCACGAGCGCGGTGTCGGAGCCGATGAAAGCGTCTTCGCCGATGATCGTCTTGTACTTGTCGAAGCCGTCGTAGTTGCAGGTGATCACGCCGCAGCCGAGATTGGCGCGCGCGCCCACCTCGGCGTCGCCCACGTAAGTGAGATGGCTCGCCTGCGCGCCTTCGCCGAACGTCGCGTTCTTGATCTCGACGAAATTGCCGATCTTGACCTTCGCTGACAGCTTCGCCCCGGGCCGCAGCCGCACGAATGGCCCGATGGCCGCATCCTTGCCGACATGCGCGCCTTCGAGATGGCTCCACGCCTTCACCGTTGCGCCGCTCTCCACCGTAACGCCGGGGCCGAAGAAGACGCCGGGCTCGATTGTGACGTCATTGCCGATCTGCGTGTCGTGGCTGAGGTAGACGCTCCACGGATCGATCATGGTGACGCCCGCCAGCATGAAATGGTGGCGCCTGCGCGCCTGGAATTCGTGTTCGGCCTCCGCGAGCTCGACGCGCGAGTTGACGCCCATCATCTCCTCTTCGTCGGCGACGACGACTTCCGCCCGGAACCCCGCCGAGCGCGCAAGACCGATGACGTCGGTGAGATAGTATTCGCCCTTGGCGTTCTCGTTCTTCACCATCGACAGAAGCGAGAAGAGCACCGCGCGGTCCGCGACGATGACGCCCGAATTGCACAGCGTGAGCGCGCGCTCTTCGTCGGTTGCGTCCTTCTCCTCGACGATGCGCGCGAGTGCGCCTGTCTCGTCGAGCACGAGGCGGCCGTAGCCGAACGGATCTTCCGCCTCGAAACCGAGCACGACGAGATTGGCGCCGCCGCCCCTTGAATCGGTGGCGCGCTTTTCGAACAGCGAGGCCACCGTTTCCGGCCGCGTCATCGGCGTATCGCCATAGAGGATGACTACGTCGCCCGCGAAATCGCCGAGCGCGTCTTCGGCGGCGCGCACCGCATGCGCCGTGCCCTGCGGGGGATCCTGCACGGCCACCGCGTCCGCGCCGAGCCGCGCGCCGACATGCTGGCCAACAACGGGCGAATGCGCGCCGACCACCACGACGGTGCGTTCACAGCCGAGCCCGGCCGCCACGTCGATCGCCCAGTCGACCATGGCCTTGCCGCCGACCTTGTGCAGCACCTTAGGCAGGGCGGATTTCATCCGCGTGCCCTGTCCGGCGGCGAGGATGACGGCGGCGCGTTTGGCGGGCATGCGGGTTCCGGGGCTTGGAGAATCTCGCGCCGCTTCTACCGCAGGGAGCCCGGATTGGCGAACGCCCTAAAGCTCGATCATGTCGAAGTCGGCCTTCTTCGTCCCGCACGACGGGCAGATCCACGTATCGGGCACGTCGGCCCAGCGGGTGCCCGGCGCGAGCCCCTCGGCCGGGGCGCCGAATTCCTCTTCGTAGATGAAGCCGCATGTCCGGCACTGCCAGACGAGGAAGGCCCTCGCGTCGGTGGTCGTCGCCATCGCCGGCCTCCTCTCAATGCATGGTGTAGCGGATCGGCACGGTCTTCGGTCCGCAGACGAAGTTGGCCTGCATGAGCTTCGGCTGGCCCGCAAGTTCAAGCGTCTTCAGCCGCGGCAGAAGCTCTTCCCACAGGAGGCGCATTTCAAGGCGCCCGAGGTGCTGACCAAGGCACACGTGCGCGCCGTAGCCGAAGGCCACGTGCTTGTTCGGAGAGCGCGTGATGTCGAACTTGAACGGGTCCGCAAAGGCAGCCGTGTCGCGGTTGCCTGACGGGTAGCTGAGCATCAGCCAGTCGCCCTTGGCGATCTTCTTGCCACCGACTTCGGCGTCCGCCGTCGCGCTGCGCATGAAGTGCTTCACCGGCGTGACCCAGCGGATCGATTCCTCAAGGAAGGTCGGGATGAGCGAAGGATCTGCCTTGAGCTTCGCGAACTGGTCGGGATTTTCCGCCAGCGCCCACATGCCCCCCGCCGTGGTGTTCGATGTCGTATCGTGCCCCGCCGTGGCGGCGATGATGTAGTAGGACATCGCCTCGAAATAGCCGAGCGGTTCGCCGTTGATCTGGCCGTTGGCGATGACGCTGGCGAGATCGTCCTTCGGGTTGGCGCGACGATTTTCCGTGACGGCGTTGAAGTAGGCGACGAAATCGCCAACGACTTCCTGGATCGCCTTGAGGCCCTCGTCCATGTCCGTCACTGCGCCAGCGTTGCGATTGAGATCCGGATCGGCGCTGCCGAAGAGTTCCTGCGTGAGTTTCAGCATGCGCGGCTCGTCCACTTCCGGCACGCCCATGAGCTCCATGATCACGTGCAGCGGATAGAGAAACGCGATGTCCCGCGCGAAATCGCAGCTGCCGCCCTTCGCGGCCATCTTGTCGATGAAGCCCCTGGCGATCTCGCGGATGCGCGCCTCGCGCGAGCGCAGGTTCTGCGGCAGGAACCAGCCCTGGGTGAGGCGCCGGTAGTTCATGTGATCGGGATTGTCCATCTGCACCAGCGAGCGCACGAGGTGCGGGCTCCCGCCCATCACGGCGCGGACTTTCTTTTCCATCTCGATGGGCATCAGCGTCGTCGGGCGATCGCCGTTGTGGAAGAGATCGTTCTGCCGCTCGACCTCGAGGATGTCGGCGTGGCGGGCGACCACCCAGAACGGATCGAAGCCTTCCGGCTGCGCCATCTCGAGCGGCGCATGCGCGCGCAGCCAAGAGAAGGCCGCGTCGATGCGTTGCTGGTCGGCGTACGCCTTCGGGTCGACGATCGTGTTGGCGATGTCCTGGGGTATCATCGTGTTTCTCCCGTCTTCCTGGCGCGGCGTCGCTCTCCGGCGGCCTGCATGCCAGTCAGGTAGAAGAATGATGACTCGGAGTCACTTGAGGCAGGTCAAGTGACGTTGGGCGAAGGGCGTCTTGCCGCAGTACGCTTCGCGCTGTCCGAGCCTTACCGTTTCGACATGCAACTGTGGGGAACAACCTGATGCGCGATCTCGGCGGAGCGACCGTTGTCTTCGACCTCGACGGAACGCTCGTCGACACCGCGCCGGATCTGCTGCGTGCGCTCGACGCCGTGATGGCGGGCGAAGGGCTGCCTGCGCTGCCCGCAGAAGAGCTGCGACGCATGGTGGGACAAGGGGCCTACGCGCTCATCGTCCGGGCGGCCGCTAGGCACGGCGTCGTCTGGCCGGAGGACAAGCTGATCCAGCTCACAGAGAAATTCGTGGAAATCTATGCTGCGGACATCGCCCGCCACAGCCGCCCCTTTCCGGAGATCCCGGCGGCGCTCGATGCGCTGCAGGCGGCGGGGGCGACGCTTTCGGTGTGCACCAACAAGCGCACGGGACTTTCGGAGCAGTTGCTCACGGCGGTCGGCTTGCGCGACAGGTTCGCGGCGGTGGTGGGCTCGGACTCGGTTCCCGCGCGGAAGCCCGCGCCGGGGCATTTTCTTGCCGCCGTGGCTCACGCGGGCGGCGATCCGCGACGGGCGGTGATGGTCGGCGACAGCGCCGCAGACGTGGACGCCGCCAGGGCCGCCGGGGCGCCGGTGATCGTCTACCGGTTCGGCTATTGTGAAAAGGACGTCGGCGCGCTGGGCGCCGACGTCCTGATCTCGGAGTTCACGGAGCTTGGCGACGCCGTGCGTCGTCTGCTCTAGCGTTCAGCGGCGCGAGCTGTTGTCTTCTTCGCTGCGCGCCTTGCGCGGGAAGCCATTGACCATGTCGCTGCGCACGTCGGTCCGCGCCGAGCGCATCGCCGCGACGAAGGCTGCTTCCACAAGCTTGACATCGACATTGTAACCCTTGTCGCGCCAGTATTCTTCAATTCTCTGCTTCAGGCGACGAGCGCCGTCGACGTTGCAGAAATCGGTATCCATCATATTCCTCCGAGCATGCCGCGAGTACGGCCGCGGTTTCGCAGAAGCGCGCAGGAAAGCCCCTGCGCTGGCTTCAGCCCCTCAGACGTCGAGTGAAGGCCGCCAGCGCCTTCCATCAACGAGCGCCGCACATGATGGTTTCGCTCCGTCAACGCAACTGGGTTCTTGAAAAGACCTCCAACCCGCCACTATTGCCAGATTTCGGTATTGACGACCGGAACGCACCCAATTTGGCAAAGGCTTTGCCGCAGGTTTCTCGGATTGCGTTCGTTGAACGTGTTCATTGAACAAACTTCGGCTCAAGGGGGAATATTGTTGCGACAAGACCCCAGCTACCTGTCCAAATTGGGACGCTTGATCATACAAATGCGCATATCCAACATGCGTTAGCGCATTGATTTGCCGCAAGCGGATAGTCCAGCGGAGACAAGCAGCGCTAGCCAGTGGAGGCGCCGCGATGATCATGGTGGGCGCGGCAGGGTTCGAACCTGCGACCCCTGCCGTGTGAAGGCAGTGCTCTTCCGCTGAGCTACGCGCCCGATCCGGGCGGGCGGACCATAGTCACGCCAGAGCGGGGGTCAAGGACGCAGCGCGATCATTCGCCACGACCGGCCCCCGTGTCATCGTCTTGACCCATGGAAGGTCCGCATGGTTGCTGCCGCCAACCAGTTCACCCCCACACGGAGCCCGCAGCGATGAGCGACATTCGGTTTGACGGCAAGGTTGCGATCGTGACCGGCGCAGGCGGCGGTCTCGGGCGCTGCCACGCGATCGATCTCGCCAAGCGCGGCGCCAAGGTCGTCGTCAACGACCTCGGCGGCGCCGTGGACGGTTCGGGCGGCGGCTCGGAAGCCGCGCAAAAGGTAGTCGCCGAGATCAAGGCTGCCGGCGGCGAAGCGATCGCGAACGGCGCCTCGGTCACCGATGACGCGGGCGTCGCCGCGATGATCAAGCAGACGATGGACGCGTGGGGACGCATCGACATCCTCATCGCCAACGCCGGCATCCTGCGCGACAAGAGCTTCTCCAAGATGGAGATCGCCGACTTCGACGCGGTGATGGCCGTCCATCTGATGGGCACCGTGAAGCCGGTTAAAGCCGCCTGGGAAATCATGAAGGCGCAGAACTACGGGCGCATCGTGGTGACGACGTCCTCGACCGGGCTCTACGGCAATTTCGGCCAGGCCAACTACGGCGCGGCCAAGCTCTCGCTCGTGGGCTTCATGAACACGATGAAGATCGAGGGTATGAAGAACAACATCAAGGTCAACGCGATCTCGCCGGTGGCGGCGACCCGGATGACGCAGAATATCGGCATTCCCGAGCAAGTGCTTGAAGCGCTGAAGCCGGACTTCGTGACGCCGGGCGTCGTCTATCTCGCCTCCGACGAGGCGCCCACAGGCACGATCCTGACCGCCGGCGCCGGCGTCTTCGCCGTGGCCAAGATCTACGAGACCGAAGGCGTGTCCCTCGGCCTGGGCGGCGTGAGCGCGGAGGAAGTGCGCGACAACTGGGCCAGGATCACCGACCCCAAGGGCATGGAAGCCTACGACCAGGGCGGCGGCCAGACCCAGAAATTCATGCGCAAGCTCGCCGGCGGCTAACCCGCCCTCGCCCCGGCATGGGTGACCGCCGTCACGTCCACTCGCCTGACGGACGACTTGCACTCGAAACCGTCATCGCCTGACGCTAGTCTCACTCCAGAAGTGAGGCGCACATGGCGGATGACGAACGCAGACCGGGACCGGCGGACGAGGACATAAAGGCGCTCTTTGACAAGCCCGAGGAGTGGTTCGACCGGTACCAGACGCAGCGTCGCCGGATCGAAGTCCTGCTGGATGACCACAAGCGCAAGCGCGAGGCGCTCGAGGCGCAGCAGAAGAGCGAATACGAGAAGCTGCTTGGCGCCTTCTCGGAGGAGATGAAGGAGCCGAGCGAGGAGCTCGCGAAAGTCGCACCGGTTCGCGCCGACGATGTCGAAGCGATCCCGCGACGGCGGGCGGCCTATTCGGACCGGATGGCGGCGCTGCTGGCGAAGCTTTCGCTGCTGTCCTACATCGCGTTCGAAGAGCCCGCGAAAAAGAAGTTGCTCGAAACCGCGCTGGAGCAGGGCGGGCTCAAGCTCGTCGCCGCCATCGCCGTGGAAGACACCGAAGCCATCGTTGTCGAAGCCAGGGACTTTCTCGTCGTCGCCTTCCGCGGCACCACGAGCAAGGCCGATCGCAAGACCGACTTCCGCATCAGCGTGAACCGGGTGCTGGTGGAAAACCACCCCCAGCACGTGCGCGTGCATGCGGGCTTCTATTCCGCATTCCAGTTGGTCGAAAACCACGTTCACGCCGCGCTGAATTCGGTTCCCGGCAAGTCAGTCTACCTGACGGGGCATTCGCTCGGCGGCGCAGTCGCCCTTGTGGCCTCCGCCGCGCTCGGCGGGCGAGACGACATCGGATCACGCATCGCGGCGGTCTATACCTTCGGGAGCCCACGGGCCGGGGGGCGCGATTTCCCGGCGATCGTGAAGGCGCCGCACTATCGCGTCGTGAACTCCGGGGATGTCGTGCCGCTTGTGCCGCCATCGTGGCTCAACGGTTATGTGCATACGGGCGAACCCTATCTGCTCAAGCAAAAGAGCAAGAAGCCGGTCCGCCGGCGCCCGACCGGGTCCGTCGTCATCCTGTCGATCCGCAGCATTTTCCTCTGGCCCTTTTCGCGTCGACTGCTCGTCAGCCGCGCGCACGACGTCTCCCTCTACACTGCGCGGCTTGATCGCATCGCCCGGGAGCGCGGCCGCTGGACGTGAGCATGCGGCGCGGCCATGCTGGCCGCACAGGTCTGAGGGGTTCTACATGAAATGGCTGATTGCTCTGACGTCCGCGCTGGCGCTGGCGGCGTGCAAGCCGCAGGAAACATCCACGACCGCTCCGGCGGCGGCGCCGGTTGTCGCCGCCTCACCCGCAGCGCCCCCGGTGAAGATCCCGCCTCGCGGCGAGGACGAGCGCGGCGACGACGTGAGCGTGGCGAACGTCGTCGCGCTGGGCGAGGGAGGCGCGAAGCTCTTCTCCACCGTCGGCGGCGACCCGGCCATCAACGGCGAATATCTGTTTCTTGCGGTGCTGCCTGACGAAGGCCCCATGGAAGAGCCGAAGGTCTACAAGCTCGGTGACTTCAACTCCTGGAGTCTCGAAACACAGTCTCCAACCCAGATCGTCATCAAGGTCAGCCGCAGCTGGATCGACGACGCTGGAGAAATCAAGACAGCCGAGGAACGCTACATCGTGGCGGTTCCCGCATGGTCCGCGGCGGATACAACGATCACCCTGGCCCGATAACGATTGGCCCAGCGGCTCCTGCCCCGGCGGCAGGCGTCACTGTCGATCAGCGCTTTACCTTCCTCGCACGCAGGCTATATCGAGATTCGATCAATCCCAGCCTGGAACTCCGGGGACACTGCATGAAATCGATCCTGCGCGCGGCTTTCCTGGCGGCCGTGGCCGTCCTCTCGTTCTCGGTCGCCCCGGCGATCTCCGACGCCCGTCAGCCCGCAGCCGCGACTGCAAATGTCTGGCCCCATGACGGCGTCGACATCGCGCCGGACCCGGCGGTGCGCTACGGGGTCCTCGCGAACGGCATGCGCTACGCGCTGATGCGCAACACCCAGCCCTCGGGGATCGCCTCGATCCGCCTGCGCATCGCCGCCGGCGCCATGTCGGAAACCGACGCGCAGCGCGGCGTCGCCCACTTTCTCGAGCACATGAATTTCAACGGCTCGCAGAATGTGCCCGAAGGCGAGATGGTGAAGCTGTTGCAGCGCGCGGGCCTCGCGTTCGGACCGGACACCAACGCCTACACGTCGTTCGGCGAGACGGTCTACATGCTCGACCTGCCGAAGACCGATGCGGCAACCGTCGACACCGGCCTCATGATCATGCGCGAGACGGCAGACCGCCTGACTCTCGACGCCGCCGCGATCGAGCGGGAGCGCGGCATCATCCTCTCCGAGGAACGCGCGCGCGACAATCCTGAGTATCGCAACATCAAGGCGCAGTTCGCCTACCTGCTCAAGGGCCAACCCCTGCCCACGCGCTGGCCGATCGGCGTGCAGGAGACCATCCGCGGCGCGCCGCGCAATGAATTCGTCAGCTTTTATCAGGGTAATTATCGCCCCGAGCGCGCGCTGCTCGTGATCGTCGGTGACATCGACGTTGCAGCAATCGAGGCGAAGATCCGCACGCAGTTCGCCGATTGGGCCCAGCCAGGCGCACCGGATCCCGCGCCGTCGTACGGCGTCGTCGCACGTCGCCGCGCCGAGGCAGCCCATCGCGTGGAGCCCGGGCTGCCATCGAGCCTTTCGCTGAACTGGACGTCCCCGCCCGACATCGCCCGCGACAGCGCCGCGCGCCAGCGGACCGATATTGTGCGAAACGTCGCGTTCGCGGCGGTCAATCGCCGGCTGCAACGCATCGCACGACGCGCCGATGCGCCGTTCATCAGCGCCAGCGTATCGCGTTCGGAGATAGAAAAAAGCGCGACCGTGGCGTCGATCGACGTCAATATGCGCCCCGGCGCCTGGCAAACCGCCCTCGCCTCCGCGGAACAGGAGCTGCGCCGCGCCCTGCAGTACGGCGTCACCCAGAGCGAGATCGATCTCGAAATCGCCGAATTCAAATCGGGGTACGAAGCCGCTGTCGCCAGCGCCGCGACCCGCGACACCCGTCGCCTTGCGGGCGGCATCGTCGGCGCCTTCGACGAGGACGAAGTGTTCACCCACCCGGCGACGGATCTGGAGATCTTCAACGCCGCGACGGCGGGCCTTAAGGCGTCCGCCGCGAATGCGGCGTTGCGCGCAGCGTTCCGTCCCGCGCGCGGCGGCGGCCCGCTGATCTTCGTGTCCGGCAGCGAGGAAATCGCCGGCGGCGACGCCGCGATCCTCGCCGCCTATCGCGCCAGCGCCGCGCAACGGGTGAGCGCGCCTGCGGCCCAAGCCGAGGCCGTATTCGCCTACACCAATTTCGGCGCGCCCGGCGTCATCGCCGAACGCACGCACAATGCGGAATTCGACCTCGATCTCATCCGTTTCCAGAACGGCGCGCTGCTCACCCTCAAGCGAACGCCGTTCGAGGAGAAGCGCATCATCGTGAGCGTGCGCGTGCGCGGCGGTGTCGCCCATTCTGACGCTGTCGCGCCCGGCGTTCTGATCCTCGCGCCGTTCGTCATGGCGGAAGCCGGCCTCGGCAAGATGACGCGCGAAGAGATCGAACGCGCGACCGCCGGAAAGGATGTCAGCACGAGTTTCGGCTTCGGCGATGATGATTTCGCCTTCCAGGGCCGCACGCGCGCGGAAGATCTTGATCTGCAGATGCAGATGCTTGCCGCGCAGGTCTCCGACCCGGCGTTCCGGCCTGACGGACTTGAGCGCATCAAGGCGGCGGCGGAAAACTTCATCCGCCAGTTCGCGACCGCGCCGGGCCGCGTGCTCGACCGTGACTCGGGCGCGTATCTTCGTGGCGGCGACACGCGCTGGGGCTTTCCGACGCTGGATCAGGCCAAGGCGCTCCAGATCGACGACTTCCGCCGGCTGGTCGAGGGCCCGCTGACGACGCAGCCGCTCGAGATTTCGGTGGTCGGCGATTTCGACGCCGAAGCGGTCATCGCCGCGGTCTCGCGGACGTTCGGCGCGTTGCCGCCGCGCACGGGCGCGCCCGCCGCGCTGCACGCGATCGCGTTCCCGCGCGGCGCGGCCCAACCGCTGCAGTGGACGCACGAAGGGCGCGCGGACCAGGCTGTCGCGTTCATCGCGTGGCCGGCGGTGGATTTCAGCGACGCCCGCAAGGCCCGCGCGACGCGCCTCGCCCTCACTGTCCTCGAAGACCGTCTCACCGAGGAATACCGCGAGGCGCTCGGCGCAACATATTCGCCGCAGACCGAGGAAGACCTGTCGCAGGTATTCACGGGCTACGGCTATGTGGCGGCGCAGGTGGAGACGCCGCCCGCCGACCTGCCGCGCTTCTGGCAGACCGTCGACAAGATCACGGCGGAACTGCGCGAGGGTCGTATCTCGGCGGACTCGATCGTGCGGGCGCGCGCGCCGGTCGTCGACCAGCTGCGCACGGCGGAGCGCTCAAACAACTACTGGGTGGCGGTGCTGCAGGACGCGCAAACCAACCCGCGCCGCTTCGCGCTGATGCGCACCCGCGTGAGCGACGTTGAGGCGATCACGAAGGAAGAACTGGTCGCCGCCGCGCGCGCGACCTTCGTCAACGACAAGGCTGTGAGGATCATCGTGACGCCGAAGAGCCAGTGACGTGGCCTACGGCGCCAAAGTGATCCTGCAGTTGCCGCTGTTGGATACCGAAGAGTTACCCCACTCTCACACTCTGGAGGCGTTTGTCGAACGCTGCCTCACCGACGCAGTCGAACTCATCGCCATCGTCGGTGAAGGGTGTGAGCGGGTCGAGGACATCATTGACGAAATTGTCGTCGGCGACGGCTCCGACGACGGTCGATACCTAACGACGTCCTCTCATCCTGGAGAGAGTTTCGAGCAAGTCCTCGAGTTCGCCCGCGATTGGAGACCTCATTTCGGAGAGGATCGCGTTGTTGTGGTGAGGCTCCATGACCTCACAGCCCCAACACCATTTTCGCCATGATGTTGCGCTGCACCTCGTTCGACCCCGCGTAGATCGAGGTCTTGCGGTAGTTGAAGTAGGACGGCGCGATCGGCGCGACATACTCCGGTCCCGGCCGCGGCTCATTGGAGCGACCCTTGATCTCGGCCCACGTGTCCTCGACGAACGGCTGCGCGTAGAGGCCGATCGCCTCAAGCGCCAGTTCGCTGATCGCCTGCTGCGCTTCGGAACCCGCGCACTTCAGCATCGAAGACGCCGCGCCCACGGACTTTCCCGACGACAGCGACGAGAAGATGCGCAGCTCCGTCGCGTCGAGTGCGGCCACCTGGATTTCCAGCTCGGCGAACTTTCGCGCCAGATCGGGATCGTCGGCGACGCCTTCGTACTGCGCGAGGCGTCTCGCCTTCGCGAGCGCGTTCTTCAGGCCCGGCGCGTAGGCGTTGCCGCGCTCGAACTCGAGCAGGTACTTCGCGTAGGTCCAGCCCTTGCCCTCTTCGCCGATGCGGTTGGCCACCGGCACGCGGACGTTGTCGAAAAAGACCTGGTTCACTTCCTGCTGGTTCTTCATCGGCCCGTCGAGCGTCGGCAGCGCCTGCACGCTGATGCCGGGCGTGTCCATTCGCGCGAGCACGAAGGAGATGCCGTCTTGGCGGTTCTTTTCCGTGCTGGTGCGCACGAGGCAGAAGATCCAGTCCGCCCACTGCGCGTGGGTGGTCCAGATCTTGGAGCCGTTGAACACGTAGTGATCGCCGTCACGCTCGGCCTTCATCTGCAGCGACGCGAGATCCGAACCCGAACCCGGCTCCGAATAGCCCTGGCACCACCAGACATCCGACCTCAGGATCGCCGGCAGATGCTGCGCCTTCTGCTCGTCGCTGCCGAATTTCATGATGACGGGCGCCACCATCTTCAGCCCCATCGGCGATAGCGTCGGCGTGCCGGCCGCCGACATCTCCATGTTGAAGATGTAGCGCTGCGTCGGCGTGAAGCCCGGCCCGCCGTGCTCGACGGGCCAATCGGGCGCGACCCAGCCGCGCTCGTAGAGCTTTTTCTGCCAGCGGACCATCGTCTCCTTGTCGAGATAACCGTTCTTCGACTGCGCCTGCATGGCCTTCGTTTCGGCGTCGAAGTTCCCGGCGATCCAGTCGCGCACTTCGTCACGAAACTTCAGGTCTTCGGCGGAGAAAGCGAGATCCATGGTGTGCGTCCTCTCAGAGATCGATGCCGTCGAGACGGATGATTTCGGGACGCCCGTCGAGGCACGGGCCCATCTTCGGCGCGAACGTGGTGAAGTGCGCGGACTTGCCGTGCGCGTCCACATCGGCCTGCGTCTTGTACTGCTCCATGACGACGTATTCGGTCGTCGAGCCCTGCTTGCGCGTCAGGGCGTAGAGGAGGCAGCCCGGCTCATTGGCGCGCACGAGAGGCGCGAGTTCGCGGAAGACCGCCTCGAACGCCTCCTGCGAGCCGTCCTTCACCTTCAGAGTCGCAACGATGCCGATCATGATCGCCTCCCGTGTTGTTGAGGGCGATCATAGGGGGGCGCGGAAGGCGCGCAAGGACAGGCCTCTACGTCAACGGCAGGATTTGAATGCTAGCTGCCCAGGTTGCGGCAGGAATTGAGCACGTCGTTGATGCGCGAAGCCGACTCGGCGGCCCAGACATGGGTGAACCCGCCGGCCTCCGTCTTGATCGTCACAGCCGGAGACAGCGTGTTCCAGAGGGGATCGCGCGTCGGCAGCGTAAAGGCCAGCGCCTGGCGCCCTGCGCCATCGCCAGCGACCCGTGCGGGAAATGCTTTCGTCGCGGAACCGACGGTCAAGGTCGCCTCCAGCGCCCCCTGCCGCGTGCGCGAGAAGGTCCAGTCCGTCACGATCAGGTCGCCGCGCGGCGCCTGGCATTGCATGCGCACGAGCGTCTGCCCGTCAGCGCCGGTAAGGATAGCGGTGGCGATGCCCGGACCGGCGTCGAATGAATAGGCCCACACGCCCGCGGAGTTGATGGAGCTTGGCGGCAAGGTCTGCACCGGCGTCTGCGCAGCGCAGCCCGCAAGCCCCAGAGCGACGGCGGCGAGGGCCGCGGCGGCAAGGAAACGACGCATGAAAACTCCGTCTATGTCGGCATCGGGATGGCGTGCACTTCTAGGCGAGAGCATGGCGTTGCGGCAAGGCGTGCGCACCTGGTTCACACTGCCGTCCAGTCCGGTTGGCCGACGCCGTCGAGGCGCGTCTGTCGCCCGTGCAGCGCGACCTCGCGGAACTGGAACAGCCACGCGGCCGTCGGCGCGTTGATCCAGCCATGGCGTGCGCGCATCTGCAGGATCGGCGGCCCGGCCGCCTGCGCCACGAAGCGCGGCGCCTCCGGCAGATCGAGCTGCGCGACGGGCAGCCGCCACGCCTGATGCACCTCGCGCGGATCGGGCTTGAGCTTCAGCGTTTCCCCCGTGCAGAGCGCTACCGGCGTCACCACATGCCCGCCCAGCGTCACGAAATCATCGAGCAACCCCACAAGGTGATCTCGCGCAAGCGTGACGCCGAGCTCTTCGTGCGTCTCACGGATCGCTGCGTCGACTGCGTCCTCGCCGACTTCCACATTGCCGCCCGGCAACGCGTAGTTGCCCGCATTGCGACGCATGGTCAGCGCGCGGCGCGTCAGCAGATATGTCGCGCGCCCCCGCGCCGGCGACACGACGATCGCCACGGCGGCGCGTCGACGCCCTTCCGCTGCGATCGCGCGCCGTTCGAACGCCGCGAAGTGCGCGCGGGCGCGGGCGGCGAACGCGCCGATATCGTCGGCCATTACTCGCCCTTGAACACCGGCGCGCGCTTTTCGAGGATCGCGTGCACGCCTTCCATGTGGTCGGCGGTGTGATGCATCAGCGCCTGCCCCGCGGCGGACAGTTCGAGCAGCGTATCGTAAGTCGTCGTCTGCCCTTGGCGGATCAGCGTCTTCGCAAGCCGCAGCGCCTGCGGCGGCTGCTGCGCAATGCGTTGCGCCAGCGCCATGCATTCGTCCATCAGCTTGTCGGCGGGAACAACGCGCGACACGAGCCCCCACTCCGCCGCGGTCTTCGCGTCGATGACGTCGCCGGTGAACAGGAGTTCGGACGCACGCGACTGCCCGATCACGCGCGGCAGGAGCCATGCGCCGCCGTCGCCGGGAATGAGGCCGAGCTTCAGGAACGTCACGCCGAACTTTGCGTGCTCTGAGGCGATGCGGATGTCGGCCATGCAGGCCACGTCGCAGCCGAGACCGATGGCGGCGCCGTTCACTGCGGCGATCATCGGCGTCTCGAGCGCGTGCAGCGCGCGGGCGATGCGGTGGATATTGGTGCGGTAGCGGTCGCGGATCACGTGCGGCGCGCCGGAGAAGGCGCCGTCGGTCTCGGCCATCGCCTTGACGTTGCCGCCCGCCGAGAACGCGCGCCCGCGCCCGGTGAGGATCACGCAGCCGAGGGAACGGTCCGCCGCGATCTCCGCGCAAACCGCCTCGAACGCCGCGCCGTCCCCGTCGTCGCCGAGCGCGTTCATGACGTCGGGCCGTTCGATGGTGACGGTGGCCACGCGGCCGGATTTCTCGAGGGAGAGGAAGGACATGGGGGCTCCTGCTTTTGCCCGCACCATGGCGAGCAGGCGCCCGGTTGTCACCTCGTCTCAGCGCCCCGCCGGAAACAGCGCGCCGCGTTCGAGGTCCAGCAGCAACTCCTTGCGCGCCATGCCGCCGCCGAAACCGGTCAGCGACCCGTTCGCGCCGATCACGCGATGGCAGGGAATGATGACCGGGATCGGATTGCGCCCGTTCGCGGCGCCCACCGCGCGCACCGCCTTCGGCGAACCGATGGACGCGGCGATCGCGCCGTAGCTCGTCGTCTCGCCGTAGGGAATTTTCGTCAGCGCGTTCCACACCCGCGCCTGGAACGCGGTGCCGAGCGGACGCAGCGGCACGTCGAAAGATTTGCGCTTGCCGGCGAAATAGGAGTCGAGCTGCTTGCGCGTCGCGTCGATGATCTTGTCCGTGCTGAGCGGACCGGCCGGAGGGCTCCCGTGCTTCTGCGATTCAAAATAGACGCCCGCAAGCGCCGCGCCGTCGGACACAAGCGTAAGCGGTCCCACGGGGCTTTCATGGATGTAGACGATGGTCATCGCGCTTCTCCAGCACTCTTCTCGCTTGCAGTCTTCTGGGCGATCGCCCGACCGTGTTTGCGCCACAGCCGCACCGCCGCATAGGCGCGCCACGGTCGCCACTGTTCAGCGCGTTGCTCCACACCGACTTTCATGCCGAGCGCGGCGCGGATGGCGCTGTCGCCGGCGGGAAACGCGTCGGGATCGCCGAGGCCGCGCAGCGCGACGTATTCCACCGTCCAGGGACCGATGCCCGGCAGCGCCATCAGGCCTTCCCGCCCCGCCGCCACCGCGCCGCGTGCGAGCAGCAGTCTGCCTTCTGCCACCGCCGCACCCAACCGCTGCAGCGTCTGCGCTCGCGCGAACGGCATGCCGAGACCCGCAATGACTCCAGGATCAGCAGCCGCGATCTGCGCCGCATCGGGAAACAGGCGATCAAGTCCCGGCACGCCGGTCTCAGTCGGCGAACCGAACGTATCGACGATCTTCTGCGTCAGCTTGCGCGCGGCGCCGATGGTCACCTGCTGGCCGAGCACCGCGCGCACCGCGATTTCAAAGGGATCAAGACCGCCCGGCAGACGCACGCCCGGGTCGCGGGCGACTTCCAGATCAGCATCATCGCCAAGGAGGGAGTCGATAGCAGACGCATCCGCATCGAGATCGAAGGCGCCGCGCACCATGGCGACGAGCTGGCGCAGCGCCGGCGACAGACTGTGCGACATCGAGAGCTTCACCCCGCGCGGCCCCGGCCGGATCGACACGAAGCCCGCGTGCGCGCCGATCTTCAGCGTGCGCGCATAGCCTTCGCCCAGCGCCTCGACACCTGCAATTGAACGTGACGCGAAGAAATCGAAATGCGATGCGGGATCGAACTGTCCGCGCGCCACGAGATCAAGCGTGAGCGTCGGCTCCTGCGTCGCGATGCGCGCGCGCCGGATGCGCGACGGCGGGAAACCGTACCGTTCCAGAAAGAGCGCATTGAACCGCCGCACGCTCTGGAAGCCGCTGGCGAAGGCGATTTCCGTCACCGAAAGTTGCGTCTCGGTGAGAAGGCGCTTGGCGGTGAGCAGCCGATGCGTCTGCGCGATGTCGATGGGCGCCGCGCCGAACACGTCCACCGTCGCGCGCCGCAGGTGGCGTCCGGTGACGCCCAGATCGTCGGCGAGGTCGTCGAGCCCCTGCTCCTCCAGCGCGCCCGCTTCGATGCGCGACACGGCCTGCGCGGCGAGGCGTTGTTTCTGGTCGATGGGCGCGGCCCCCGGCGCCTTTTCCGGTCGGCACAGCAGACATGGCCGGAACCCGGCCTTCTCGGCGGCGGCGGCGGAACGATGGAAGATGCGGTTGGCGCGCTTGGGCATGCGCGCCGGGCAGACGCAGCGGCAGTAGATCCCCGTCGATGTCACGCAGGTGAAGAACACCCCGTCGAACCGGGCGTCTCGCGCCTCGGCGGCGGCGTGCCAGATGGCGTGCTGGTCGGCTTCGCTGATCATGGGCCCACAATGCCCCGATCCGGCCCGCCCGTCTCGCCGGAATCGGACATGCGCATTTCTGCTCTTTCGCGCCGGCCGGCATGGCGTCCGCGGCGGTTTGCGCTAAGGAGACGCCATGGCCGACACGCAGACCATTTCCCTCTCGGACATCCCGGTGACGTTGTCTCTCGGCGTTTCGGACGGCGAGCGCGCGCGGGTGCAGGATGTGCTCGTCTCCCTTTCCCTGACCGTCGAGGCGCCGCCATCGCCAGCCTGCGACGACCTCGCCCACACCATCGACTATGACTCCATCATCCATTTCCTGCGCGACGACCTTCCGGCGGAAGGTCCGATCCACCTGATCGAGACGATCGCGGACCGGGTAGCGGCCTTCGTGCTTTCCCTGTCTGCCCGCATCGACGCCGTCGCGGTGACGGTGAAGAAGCCGTCCGTGCTTGCAGCGCCTGCAATGGTCTCCGTCAGTCTCACGCGCCACGCCGATCCCGCGCAGCGGCGCCAGGGACTTGCCGTCGCCGAGGGCGGACGATGAGCGCGCGCCCCTGGGTGCTGGTGACCGGCGGGGCGAAACGGCTGGGCCGCGCGGTGTCGATCGCCGCCGCCGGGGGCGGCTGGAACGTCGCCGTGCATCATCGCGCATCGCAGGACGCCGCCGCAGGTGTCGCCGAAGAGATCAGGGCTCAGGGCGGGCTTGCTGCGATCGTCGAGGCGGACCTCGGCTCTGAAGCCGTTGGTCTGATTCAGCACGCCGCCGAACGCGCCCACGCCCCGATGCAGGCGCTGGTGAATTGCGCGGCGATCTTCGAACATGACGTCGTCGAGACGTTTTCGGCCGACCGCGCCGCACATCACATGCAGGTCAACGCATTTGCGCCGGTCGTGCTCGCGCAGGCGCTCGCGCGGCAACTGCCGGAGGACGCGACAGGCGCAGTCGTCAACTTCCTCGATTTCAAACTCGCACAGCCCTACCCGGACCATCTGTCGTACACGATGTCGAAGTACGCGCTCGCCGGCGCGACGGAGTTGCTTGCGCGGGCGCTTGCGCCGCGCGTGCGCGTGAACGCCGTGGCGCCCGGGTATGTGCTGCCCGCGCCGGGACAGCCCGATGCCGATTTCGCGCGCCTGCACGCACAGACGCCGCTTGAACGCGGCGCGACCCCCGAGGACGTCGCGGCGGCAGCCCTCTATCTGCTGGAGGCGCCGAGCGTCACCGGCCAGACGATCTACGTGGACGCAGGCCTTCGCTTCCGGTCCCGCGAACGGGACCTCTCGTTCTCCTGACCATACCCTAGATTTTGTTCTTGTTTTGTTCATGGTGCGCGGTATCCTCTCGCCATGCCGGCCCCCATTGGTCCCCACCCGAACGGCCGCGGCGCGGCCACCAACCGCTCCGGCCGCTACGAACGCGAGGCGCGCGAGGCGTTCGACGACGGCTGGAACAGCGAGGACGAAGCCCCGCCGAAGCTGACGACCACCGTGACGCGCGAGACCGCGCGCACAATCATCAGTCGAAACACGAGCCCGGACATCGGCTTCGACCGCACGATCAACACCTACCGTGGCTGCGAACACGGCTGCATCTACTGCTACGCGCGGCCAAACCATGCCTACGCGGGCCTCTCGCCGGGCCTCGACTTCGAGAGCCGCCTGTCCGCTAAGTTCAATGCCGCGGAACGGCTGGAGGTCGAACTCTCGGCGAAAAACTACAGGCCCGCGGTGATGGTGATGGGCGGTGTTACCGACGTATACCAGCCGATCGAGCGCACGCAGCGCATCACACGCGCGGTGCTGGAGGTGCTGAGCCGCTACAACCATCCCGTGGCGATGATCACCAAGTCGGCGCTCGTCACGCGTGACATCGACATTCTCGCGCCGATGGCGGCGAAAGGCCTCGCCAAGGTGGCGATCTCGATCACCACGCTCGACCGCACGCTCGCGCGCCGCATGGAGCCGCGCGCCGCCACGCCGCAGCGACGCCTCGACGCCGTGCGCGCGCTTGCAGACGCCGGCATTCCCGTGGCGGTGATGACAGCGCCGCTCATTCCCTCGCTCAACGACGCCGAGCTTGAATCCATTCTTGAAGCGGCGGCGGCGGCCGGGGCGACCGAAGCCGGCTATGTGGTCTTGCGATTGCCGCTCGAAATCAAGGACCTGTTCCGTGAATGGCTGGCCGAGGCCTACCCCGACCGGGCGCAACGGGTGATGAAACTCGTGCGCGACATGCGCGGCGGCCGCGACTACGATCCGGAATGGCGCGCGCGCCAGCGCGGCACGGGCGTCTATGCGCGCCTCATCGCGGACCGCTTCCGCAAGGCGTGCGCACGGCTCGGGCTCAACAGGCGAAAGCTCGATCTCGACGCCGGCCAGTTCCGCGCGCCGGCGCGCGCGGGCGACCAACTCGATCTCTTGTGAGGGTGATGGGAGAAACAAATGAGCGAAACTCTTGATGGCGGCTGCTCCTGCGGGTCGGTGCGCTACCGCCTGACGAGCCGGCCGATGTTCGTGAACTGCTGCCACTGCAAGCAATGCCAGAGGCTGACGGGCAGCGCCTTCGTCATCAACGCCCTGATCGAGACCGACAGGATCGATATCCTTTCGGGAAAGATCGTGGCGACGCCGGGACCGAGCGAGAGCGGGCGACCCCATGACATCCATCGCTGCGGAGCCTGCGCGACGGCGTTGTGGAGCGACTATGGCCGCAGGCCCGCCTTGCGGTTCGTGCGCGTCGGCGCACTCGACGATCCCGCCGCCGCGACGCCGCACGCCCACATCTTCACGCGCTCGAAACTGCCGTGGGTCGTGCTCCCCGCAGACGCGCCTTCGTTCGCAGTCTATTATGACATGAAGGCCCTCTGGCCCGCGGAGAGCCTCGCACGCCGCCGCGCGATCCTCGGCGACGGCTGACCCGCCGCCGGGCGCCATTGCTCCGCAAGGGCGTGGCGGGCTATGGCTTGGGCTCCAGACCAAGAGGCGACAATGCGGCTCGACGACCAGCGACGTTCGGACAACATCGAGGACCGGCGCGGCCAGGGCGGCGGCGGCGGGTTTGGCGGCGGCGGGCTACGCTTCGGCGGCGGCGGCCTCGGGCTTGGCGGCATCATCATCATCGGCCTGGTGATGCTGTTCTTCCCGCCGGCAAGGCAGTTTCTGCCAATGCTGCTCGGCCAGGGCGGCGGCGTGGAGCAGACGTCGGGCGAGCCCGGCACGGTCGGCGCGCCGACGGACGCATCTGGCGATTTCCTCGCCGGCGTTCTCGGCTCTACCGAGGACGTCTGGGCGCAGACCTTCGCCAGCGGCGCGATGTCCCACTACGGCTACCAGGGCCGCGAATACACCCCCACGCGCCTCGTGATGTTCAGCGGGCAGACCGGCACGCGCTGCGGCACGGGCACGGCGGCTGTCGGCCCCTTCTACTGCCCGGGCGA
>CAZGYQ010000057.1:0-22140 GCA_964530695.1 uncultured Caulobacteraceae bacterium | reverse complement strand
GCCCGCCCCGACGCCAGCCCCGACAGCACCGCCGCCCGCCGCGACGCCGCAGCCGACTGCCCCGCCGCCGCCGGCTCCCCCCCAAGCGGCCCCCCAGCCGGCCCCCCAACCATCCCCGCCGCCCGCGCCGCAGCCGGCGCCAACCGCGCTTTCGCTGTCGTCATTGCGCCAGACGGATGGTGCGCGCGTGTCGATCCAGCAGATCGACGCGGTCGGGCAAGCGCTCGGCGCTCCGTCGGTCACCATACGCGCGGTTATTCAACTCGAGAGCGCCGGCGCGGGTTTCGGGTCCGACGGTCGCCCCCTCATCCTGTTTGAGCCGACGGTATTCTCGAAACTCACGGGCGGTCGTTTCGATGCTTCGCACCCGGCGCTTTCGCAGCCGGACGTGAAGCGCGCAAATCTCGGCCGCACGCAGGCCGAGCGCTGGACCAAACTCGAAGAAGCCCATGCGCTCGATGGTCCGGCGGCGCTCAAGGCGACGAGCTGGGGGCTTTTCCAGACTGCCGGAACGATGCACCTGGCGGCGGGGTATCCGACAGTCGAGGCTTTCGTTTCCGACATCGCCCAGTCGGAGTCACGCCAGCTGATGGCGTTTCAGCGCGTCCTGCAGTCGAAACAGCTCGCCGACGAACTGCAGCGCAAGGACTGGGAAGGGTTCGCGCGAATCTACGACGGCGAGGACAACGCGGTGCGTTACGGCGCGCTGCTGGAGAGCGCCTACGCGGCGATCATCGCCAAGCCGGATCCGTTCCTCGCGGCCCTCGTCGCGAACGATCGCGCGCGCCTCGCCATGCCGCAGTTCGAAGCGTCCGCGCAGAGCCTGGGGTGTGAAGTCGCGGCGGTTCGCGCGGTGGTGAAAGTGGAGAGCGGATCATCGGGATTTGGGACGGACGGCAGGCCGATCATCCTGTTCGAACCGCACATCTTCTCGCGGCTCACCCAGCACAAATTCGACCAGACCGATCCCGATGTCAGCTATCCGTCATGGGGCGACAAACCCTATCCACGCACGCAGGCCGATCGCTGGGCGCAACTCGCCAAGGCTTATGTGCTCGACCAGGAAGCGGCGGTCGCCTCGGCGAGCTGGGGCCTCTTCCAGATCATGGGTATGAACTTCCGCAAATGCGGCTTTGCCTCGGCGAAGGAGTTCGTCGTCGACATGGCGAAGTCGGAAGAGCGTCAGCTCCACGCCTTCGAGGCGTTCGTCCGCAGCAGCGATCTCGTGGACGAGATGCAGCGCCTCGACTGGGAAGGGTTCGCGCGGGTCTACAACGGGCCCGGCCAGGTCGAGAAATACGGCCGGCTGCTGCGTGAGGCCTATGCGTCCTTCAAACCGGCGACCTCCTGAGCGTCACCGGTTGCCAGCAACGTCGGCGGTCACTAGCGTTCCGGACGTGCGGGAGGGCCGTGAGTGCTGATCTACGATCTTGAGAACGCGCGGCCAGTCGCGGCCGTCGCCCTGATTTTGTTGCTGTGCTGGGCTCTTTCCGAGGACCGTCGGCGTTTTCCGTGGCTGATGACGCTCGGCGCCCTCGGCGTACAGGCCGGGCTTGTGCTGCTGCTGTTCGCCATACCGAACTCGCAAGCCGCGCTCGACGGCATCAACGCAACTGTCGACGGCCTCGCGCAGGCGACCAACAAAGGGACGCAGTTCGTGTTCAGCTATCTCGGCGGCGGCGACGCGCCGTACGCGCCGAACAGTCCGGGCGCGCCGCCGCCTTTCATCTTCGGCTTCCAGGTGTTGCCGTTGATCCTGGTCATTTCCGCGCTGTCAGCCTTGCTGTGGCACTGGAATATCCTCAAGTGGATCATTCGAGGTTTCGGGTTCATCTTTGAGAAAACCATGGGGCTCGGCGGCGCTTCGGCCACGGCGACGGCCGCCAACATCTTCATGGGCATGGTGGAAAGTCCGATCGTCATCAAGGCATACCTCGACAAGCTGACGCGTTCGGAACTCTTCCTGATGATGGTCGTGGGGCTGGCGACGGTCGCGGGCTCGACGATGGTCGCCTACGCGACGATCCTTTCGTCGACGCTGCCGAACGCGGCGGGTCACGTCCTTGTTGCATCGATCATCTCGGCGCCGGCGGGCATTCTGCTCGCGCGGATCATGGTGCCGGAGAAAAAGGGCGGCAACGGCTCCGGCGTCGACTACACGTCCGAGCTCAGATACGACTCGTCCATGGACGCGATTACCAAGGGTGTCCAGGACGGGTTCATGGTGATCGTCAATGTCGCCGCGATGCTGATCGTGTTTGTGGCCTTTGTCTGGATCATCAACGGGATCCTGCCGACGATCCTGACACCCGTGGCGATCGTGCTCAATCCTGTGCTGCCTGAGAGTCTCGACATCCATCCGGCCGCCGCCACCCTGCAGGTGATTTTCGGTTACGTGTTCGCGCCGCTCGCATGGATCATCGGCATCCCGGCGAGCGAGGCGCAAGCGGCAGGCGGGTTGCTCGGCGTGAAACTGTTCCTGACGGAGTTCATCGCCTTCGTCGATCTCGGAGCCGTACCCGACGGCGTGCTTTCCGAACGCTCCCGAATGATCATGACTTATGCGCTGTGCGGATTCGCAAACGTGGCGTCCATCGGCATCATGGTGGGCGGGATGACGACGCTCATGCCGGGGCGACGGCCGGAAATTCTCGCGCTCGCCTGGAAGTCGCTCATGCCCGGCTTCTTGGCGACCTGCCTGGCAGCGGCGGTGGTCGCCGCATTGCCGCGCGGCATGTTCGGTTGATCCGGAGAACGCCATGAAGCTCTACAGCGCGCCCTACGCGCCCAATCCGCGCCGCGTGACGATGTTCATCGCCGAGAAGGGGATTGCCGACATTGATCTCGTCACTCTCGACCTGCAGGCGGGCGAGCATCGCACCCCGGAGTTCAAGGCCAGGAGCCCGCTGTCGCAGATTCCGACGCTTGAGCTCGACGACGGCCGCACGCTCACCGAGAGCCGCGCGATCTGCACTTACCTCGACGCCGTCTATCCCGATCCGCCGCTGATGGGGCGCGACGCCTTCGAGCGCGCCGAGATCGAGATGTGGGACAGACGCGCGGAACTCATGATCACCATGCCGATCATGCTCTGGATGCGTCACGGCATGCCGGTCATGGCCCGCCTTGAGACGAACCAGAATGCTGGCGTCGCCGAATCCAACCAGGCGACGGCGATGCGGATGGTGAAGTGGTTCAATGCGCAACTCGCCGCGCGCGAGTTCATCGCCGGAGACCGCTTGAGCATTGCTGACCTCACAATGCTTGCTGGGCTGGACTTCGCGAAGATGGCCAGGTGGCGGCCCGACGAGTCCACGCCGCACCTGAAGCGCTGGCGCGAGATGATGGCCGAGCGCCCGGCGGGCAAGGTCGCGCCGTGATGCGGAAGCTTTTCGCCGCGGCGTTGGGCCTCCTGCTCGCCGCCTGCGCCAGCGCGCCGGCGACGGAGACGTCGATCGACGCGCTCGCCGAGCGCTATGTGAAACTCACGCTCGAGATCGGCGTTCACGAAGACGGGTATGTCGACGCCTATCACGGGCCGGCGGACTGGGCCGCAGCGGCGAAGGCCCACCCGCGCGCCATTGACGATCTGCGCCGCGAAGCCATCGACATTTCCGCCGGGCTGGGCCGGGTGCGCTCGGATGGCTTGTCGCCGATCGAGATCAAACGGCGTGACTGGCTGCGCGCGCATGTGGCGTCGGCGTCCTACCGGCTCACGATGATCGCCGGCGAACGTGATCCGTTCGCGCAGGAGGCCCAGGCGCTGTTCGGCGTCACGCCGCCGCTTGCGCCGCTCGAGAGTTTCGAGCCTGCCATCGCGCGGGTCGATGCGCTGTTGCCGGGCGATGAGCCGCTGCACCTGCGTGTCGCGGCGTTCCGCCAGCGCTATGAAATTCCCGAGGGTCAACTCCGGGCTGTGATGGACGCGGCGATTGCGGAATGTCGTCGCCGTACCCGTGAGCGCATTTCGCTTCCCGACGGCGAGCGATTTGATCTCGAATTCGTCACCGGCAAGCCGTGGAGCGGCTACAACTGGTTCAAGGGCGGCGCACACAGCCTCATCCAGATCAATACGGATCTGCCGTCGACGATCGACCGCGCGCTCGACCTAGGCTGCCACGAGGGCTACCCCGGTCATCACGTCCAGAACACGCTGATGGAGAAGCTCTACACGGAGCGCGGGTGGGTCGAGTATTCCATCTGGCCGCTGTTCGCGCCCGTCGGCTTCATCGCCGAGGGCAGCGCCAACGCCGGCATCGCGCTGGCGTTCCCGGGCGAAGAAAAGCTCAGCTTCGAACAGCGCGTGCTCTATCCGCTTGCCGGTCTCGACCCTGCGACGGCGCCGGCGCTTGAAGCCGTGACGAGCGCGCTCTCCGCGCTGCGGGGCGCTGAATACACCATCGCCGACGCCTATCTTGCCGGCCGTATCGATCGTGCAACCGCCATTGCGCAGCTGCAGCGCTATCAGCTCTCCTCACCAGAGCGAGCGGCCAAGCGGGTGGATTTCATCGACACGTATCGCAGCTACATCATCAACTACGGCCTGGGGCAGGACATGGTCGCGGCGAGCCTTGCGCGGGCGGGCGCGGGTCCGGACGCGCAGTGGGCGGCGATGACGGCGATCCTCTCCGAACCGACGCTGCCGCGGGACCTGGAGGCGCGCTGATGTTTGCGTCCGACAATGCGGCCCCCGCGCATCCTGCGATCCTTGAAGCGATCGCGCGGGCCAATACGGGCATCGCGTCCAGCTATGGCGCTGACGACTGGACCAGGCGCGCCGAGGCTGCGTTGCGCGAGACGTTCGAGACCGATTGCACCGTGCTGCTTGTGGCCACCGGCACCGCGGCCAACGCACTTTCGCTCGCGTCGCTGACCCCGCCCTGGGGCGGCGTCATCGCCCACAAACACGCCCATATCGTCGAGGACGAGGCGGGCGCGCCGGAATTCTACATGGGCGGCGCCAAACTGCTGCTGCTGGTCGGCGATCACGGGAAGATCGACCCGGAAACGCTGAAGCGCGAAGCCGGCAAGCACTCGCGCCAGTGGGTGCATGGCGCGCAGCCTTTCGCCGTCTCGATCAGCCAGGCGAGCGAAACCGGCGCGGTCTACACGCCCGCCGAGATCGCCGCGCTCTCCGAAATCTGCCGCGCGGGAACCCTCAAACTGCACATGGACGGCGCGCGGTTCGCGAACGCCGTCGCATCGACCGGCGCTTCGCCCGCCGAACTCAGCTGGAAGGCCGGCGTCGACGTGCTCTCTTTCGGGGCCACCAAGAACGGCGCGCTCTGCGTCGAGGCGATCGTGTGTTTCGATCCGGCGGCGGCGGCGCAACTGCCGCACCTGCGCAAGCGGGCAGGGCATCTGTTCTCGAAGCATCGCGTGCTCGGCGCGCAGATGGCCGCATACCTGGAAGACGGGCTCTGGCTTGAGCTTGCGCGCCATGCCAATGCGCGCGCGCACGAGTTGGCCGATGTGCTGGTCCAAGCCGGCGGCGCGCTGGCGCACCCGGTGGAGGCGAACGAAGCGTTCGTGCGCCTGGACGAACGGCTTGCATCCGCGTTGCGTTCGGCAGGGGCCGCCTTCCACAACTGGGCGACCGATGGAGCCGATGTCTACCGCTTCGTCGCATCCTGGGCGACGAGCGAGGCCGACATTGAGGCATGTAGGCGCGCGCTCGCGAAAGTCTAGATGCCGCCGCGATGCAGGCGCGCGCCAAGATCGTCGGCCGAGCGTGAGAGCTTTCTGATCGCGCGTCGCAACGCCCTGCGGGCCGACTTCGCCGCCGCCGAATGCGGCGCGGGTTCGCACTTCAATCGTGCAAGCAGCAGGCGCGCATCGCGCTCGCGCCCGAGGAGATCGCCGAGCGCATCGTTGAGACGTCTGCGGCCCTTGATGGGCCAGTCCGTCGCCATGATCGTCGCAGCGTAGAGACGGTCCTTTTCGCGTCGCCGCCAGCGGTGGCGCGCGTCGATGTCGCGGGTGCGCGCCGCGCGTCGCCATGCGCGTCGGGCGTCCTTTGCGATGCGTTTGGCACCCTTGCGTATGTCGCGCGTCGACAGTTCCGGAAGAGCGGTTGCGTCCTGCTTCAGCTGGGCGAGCGCTGCGCCGAGATCCTCGACGGCGGGCCGCCCCAGCGTGACGCGCGCCTGCGAGAGCCGCGCGGCGATGTCGACCAGTGCGGCGGCGGCCTTCTTGCGCGCGGTCGCGGCGGTGTCGCGTGCAGCGTTTTCGAGCGCCGTCAGGTCGCGCCAGCCAGCAAGCGTGTATTTCAGCGCCCGCGCTGTGCGCGAGACTGTGTCGGCGCCGCCGAGGCGGGCGAGCATGCGCACCCGCTTCAGCCGCACGCGGGTCTGGTGTGTGGCCAGTTCCGGGTCGGCGTCGGCGAGCGCGATGGCCGCCGCCTCGATTTCCGCGAGGAGGGCGGCCTTCCAGGAAAAACCGCCTTCTGCGGTCTTCGTCGGGTCGGTTGCGCGCATGGGCGGGCACACTGACGGTTCGCCGCCCACGTCGCAAGCCGTTGATCTCTATGCGCTTGTGGGCGGCCCCTTGATCTTCTTGAGGGTTCCCGAAAAGGCCAGGATAGGGGCGTCGCCCTGCGACAGGACGCCCTGCACGAAGACCAGCGAGCGCGTCTGCTTCACCACCCGGCCCTCGGCCTCCACGATGTCGCCCGCAGCGCCCGCGCCGACGAACTCGGCGTTGAACGTCACCGTCACCGCGAAGGCGCCCTGCAGCGCCGTGTGCGAGAGCCCGAACAGTGCGAAATCCGCAAACGCCATCAGCGCGCCGCCGTGGATCACGCCGCCGCCGTTGAGGTGCTTCTTCTCGGGCTTGAAGGCGGCGCGCGATCGGCCATCCGGCTCGACGCGAAACACCAGCGGCCCCACGAGGGTCTCGAACGGATCGTGTCCGTCGCCCCAGGTCAGCCAGCCCTTGAAGGGCCCTTCGGTCAGTTCGATCGGCGCGCCGTAGCCGCCCTTCTTTTCGGTATCGCTCATGGCGGTTTTCATAGAGACGTTCCGGAAGAACGGAAGCCGTCTTGCGGTGATCGCGCGCGGGAGTAGGGTGCGCGCCGAAACAACGGGGAGCGTGGCGATGCAGGCGATGAAGGCGGTTGTGGTCGCAGCGACTTTGCTGGCGGCATGCAGTCCTGGCGATACGCACAAGGTTGAGACAGCAGCGGTCGCGGCGGTGGAGCCGTCCCAGGGGATGCGCGAGACCTTCACCAATTGCACCTGGGGCGAAGTGAAGAGCGCCACAGCGTCGATCTGGAGCTACGCCTGCGGCGCCGACGCAGGGAATGTGCGCCTCGCGGCCGATGATGCGCTGCCGGGCTTCGTGATCGAATCGACCGACCCCGCCGCGCCGGGACGCAGGACTGCGATCCAGATTTTCGCCAAACCCCAGGACGCGCCGATCGGGGCGATCCTGGACGCTGTGCGGGCGGCCTCTCCCGGTCCGCAGACGGCGACCTGTGGGTTCATGCCAGCGTCCGGCGTCGATCATGATGGCAAGCCCCGCTTCATTTTCAGTCCGGTCGGTGAGGCGCGCGCGGCGTATGAGCACGCCATCACGGGCGACACTATCCCTGAGCCGCCGTGCGGGGCGATGGGCCCGTCCGAAGCGGGCGACCGCGTGTTCGAGGTGATCGCGCCGGACAAGGTCGCCTACATTGACTTTGGCAGCGAGATCCAGATTTTCGATGCGTCCACGCTGAAGGTCATCGACGCGGCGCACTGAACCGCGGGCATGCGGTCGCGACGCCAGACTCCACGGAATCTCGCGTTGCTCGAACACCGAATGCCGGCGGGACGCCGGATCTGCGGGACGGCTGCTCATGACGTGTCTGCGCTTTCCGTGGCGAGCGCGGGCGCGACGAGGCTGAACCCGTCCGCGGGCGGCGCCACAGTGACAAGCCCGCCGGTCGCTACTTGCTTGGGAACGCGCGCGATGGCGCGAAGCACGATGCGATCGAAATCGCCGAGCACGCGGCGGATGTCCTTCAGCGACTTGAGCCTGAGTCCACGTGTGTAGATGCGCTGCGCGCGCAACGCGCGAAACCTGTAACGAAACCCCGCGCGCGCCGAAGGCGGCCGCATCCATGCCCGCTTTCGCTTCTGGAACCTCATCCGCGCGACCATCGCCATGAACACGAGTTCTCGCGTCTCGCGCCGCGCCGCGATGATGTCGTGCTGAAGTGCGATCCGCGACGCCCGATCCCCGAACGTCAACACCCACCACGCGATGAGTTCCACCACCCAGAGCCGCAAGGCTCTGGCGGCGGCGGTCAGCTTCGCGATATGGTGTTGAAGGGGTCGGTGGATGTGCATGGTCGTGGTCCGTGGCTCCGTCGCCGATTGAAAACGGAGGCATGATCCCACCGCCCGGAACCCGGTCGGATAGATTCACGTGCGCTTGTTGGCGCGCATGGGCTGGCGCGCGAAAATGTGGGGGACTGCGCGCAATCTATCCCCCAATTCCGCGTCGCCATGGACCTCATCGCGCCATCCGGTAATGTGGCGGCGTGCCTTCTGAGAGTTCCCGAGTGTCCGCGCCGCCCTTCAAGCGTCTCCTCATCGCCAACCGGGGCGAGATCGCCATCCGCATCGCACGCGCCGCAGGCGAACTTGGCGTCGAGACGGTCGCCGTGCACGCGAAGGACGATGATCGTTGTCTGCATGTGAAGGCCGTCGACCACGTGGTTGCGTTGCCGGGCGTCGGCGCGCGCGGCTATCTCGATATCGACGCGATTATCGTCGCAGCGACCGCGCAGGGGTGCGACGCGCTGCATCCGGGTTACGGCTTCCTCAGCGAGAACCCCGCGTTGGCGCGGGCATGCGAACGCGCCGGCGTCACGTTCATCGGCCCCGATGCGGATGTGCTCGCTCTGCTGGGCGACAAGGTGGCCGCGCGCACGCTCGCGGCGGAATGCGAAATTCCGCTGCTGGAGGGCACTGGCGGCGCGGCGACGCTCGCGGAGGCGCGCGCCTTCGTGAAGCGCCATGGCGCGGCGATGATCAAGGCTTCGGCCGGCGGCGGCGGGCGCGGCATGCGCCCGGTGACGCGCGTGGCGGACGTGGATGCGGCGTTTGCGCTTTGCGCGGCAGAGGCGAAGGCCGCCTTCGGCGACGATGCGCTCTATCTCGAACAGTTCGTTGCGCGGGCGCGCCACATCGAGGTGCAGGTGGTCGCCGATGCGCATGGCGCGGTGAACCACCTGTGGGAACGCGATTGCACGCTGCAGCGCGCGCGCCAGAAGATCATCGAGATCGCGCCCGCGCCGTGGCTGTCGGCCGACGCCCGCGCGCGCATCATCGACGCGGCTCTGACGATGGCGAAGGCGGCGGCCTATCGCAACATCGGCACCTTTGAATTCCTCGTCGACGCCGACGATGACGTGCGCTTCTGGTTCATGGAAGCCAATCCGCGCCTGCAGGTGGAACACACGATCACCGAGGAAGTTACTGGCGTCGACATCGTCAAGGCGCAGATCGCCATCGCCGCGGGCGCTTCGCTCTCAAGCCTTGGCCTTGAGTGTCCGCCGCCCGCGCAAGGAACAGCGATCCAGTTGCGCGTGAACATGGAGACGATGGGCGCCGACGGATTGATCGCGGCGGGCGAGGGCGCGCTGACCGCGTTCGAGACGCCGAACGGTCCCGGCGTACGCGTCGATTCCGCCGGCTATGCGGGCTTCGTCGCGAACCCAAACTACGATTCTATGATCGCCAAGATCATCGTGCGTGCGGGCGATCTCAATTCGGCGCTCAAACGCGCCACGCGCGCGGTCGACGAGACGAGGATCGAGGGCGTGGTCACGAACCTCGGCTTGCTGCACGCGCTGCTCATGCATCCTTCAGTCGCTTCCGGCGCCTTCACCACCCGCTTCGTGGAGAGCGAGATCGCCGCGCTGGTCGCGGCGGCCACGGCTTCGCGGCGGACGTTCACGGGCGCGGCGCAAGCTGAAACCGCCGCCCGCCGCGCCTCCATCCCTGCGCCGGAGGGAACCGACCCCGCGCCGATGCCGTTGCGCGCGACGGTGGTCAGTATCGACGTTTCGGTGGGCGACGCGGTGCGCAAGGGCCAGCAGATAGCCGTGCTGGAAGCGATGAAGATGCAGCACGTGGTGGCGGCGCCCGTTTCCGGCGTCGTGCGCGCGACGGCGGCGTCCCCCGGCGAAACCCTCAGTGAAGGCGAGGCGCTCTGCTTCATCGAACCCAACGCCGACGACGACCACGCGGGCGAAGAGGCGGCGACGATCGACCTCGATCACATCCGTCCGGACCTGCAGGCCGTCATCGACCGTCACGCCTTCGCGCTCGACGCCAACCGCCCGGACTCCGTCGCGCGGCGGCGCAAGACCGGGCAGCGCACCGCGCGTGAAAACATAGATGCGCTCGTCGATCCGGGCTCGTTCGTGGAGTACGGCGCGCTCGTCATCGCCGCGCAGCGCAGGCGTCGTTCGGTGGACGATCTCATCGCCAACACGCCGGCCGACGGCATGATCACCGGCCTCGGCGCGGTGAACGGGGCGCTGTTCGACGAGACGAAATCGCGCACGGCTGTGCTCGCCTACGACTACACCGTGCTCGCGGGCACGCAGGGGCATTTCAACCACAAGAAGACCGACCGCATCCTCGCCGTGGCGAAGTCCGAGGCGTTGCCTGTGGTGTGGTATTGCGAAGGCGGCGGCGGGCGGCCGGGCGACGTCGATGCCCCCGGCGCCACGGGCCTCGACACGCACAGCTTTTATTCGTTCGCCGCCTTGTCGGGTCTCGCGCCGCGCATCGGCATCGCGTCGGGGCGCTGCTTTGCGGGCAACGCGGTGTTCTGGGGCTGCAGCGACATCACCATCGCCACGAAAAACGTGTCTGTCGGCCTTGGCGGACCAGCGATGATCGAAGGCGGCGGTCTCGGCGTCTATCAACCCGACGAAGTCGGCCCCATCGACATGCAGACCGCGAACGGCGTCGTCGACATTGTCGCCGAGGACGAGGATGACGCCACGGCGCTGGCGAAGCAGGCGCTCGGTTATTTCCAGGGCGCCACGCGCGCGTGGACCTGCGCGGACCAGCGCCACCTGCGCCAGGCCATCCCGGAAAACCGCCTGCGCGTCTACGACATCCGTGCGCTCCTCCACGCGCTCGCGGACGAAGGCTCGGTGCTCGAGCTGCGTCGCGCGTTTGGTGTTGGCATCCTGACGGCGTTCATACGCATCGAAGGCCGCCCGCTCGGCGTGATCGCCAACAACCCGATGCATCTCGGCGGCGCGATCGATTCCGATGGTTCGGACAAGGCCGCGCGCTTCATCCAGCTATGCGACGGTTTCGACATTCCGGTGCTGTCGCTGATCGACACGCCCGGCTTCATGGTCGGTCCCGACAGCGAGAAAACGGCTGCGGTGCGCAAGGGGTCGCGATTCTTCGTCACCGCCGCCAACATCACCGTGCCCGTGTTCGCCGTGGTCGTGCGCAAGGGTTACGGTCTCGGCGCGCAGGCGATGGCCGGGGGCAGCCTGCAGACACCGTTCTTCTGCGTATCGTGGCCCACCGGGGAGTTCGGCGGCATGGGGCTCGAAGGCGCCGTGCGGCTCGGCTATCGCAAGGAGCTTGAGGCGGAAACCGATCCGGTTGCGCAGAAGGCGCTCTACGACAAGCTGGTCGCGCGCCAGTATGCGGTGGGGAAGGCGACGTCCGTTGCGGGTTTCCTTGAGATCGACGCTGTGATCGATCCCGCCGAGACGCGCACATGGATCATGCGCGGCCTGAAGACGGCGGCGCCGGCGCCGAAACGCTCGGGCAAGAAGCGCCCGTTCATCGACACCTGGTAGGTCATGCGCGTCGACCAGTTCGATTTTGATCTGCCGCCGGAGCGGATCGCGCTTCATCCCGCGCGCCCGCGCGACAGCGCGCGCCTGCTGCATGTGCGGTCCGACGGCGCGTTCGAGGATAAAGTCGTGCGCGATCTGCCGTCGCTGCTGCGCGCAGGAGATCTGCTCGTGTTCAACGACACGCGCGTGATCCACGCGGCGCTCGAAGGCGTGCGCGCTGGACGGGGCGAGGGGCAGGATATCGCGATCTCCGCCAATCTGCATCGCCGCGAGAGCGCCTCCGCGTGGCTGGCGTTCGCGCGGCCGGGCAAGCGCCTGCGCATCGGCGATGTGGTGACGTTCAGCGCAGGCTTGCATGCGACTGTCGGAGAGAAGCGCGAGACGGGCGAAGTCCGCTTCGATTTCGACTGTGCGGGAGGCGATCTCGATGCAGCGATTGCGGCTTGCGGCGCGCCGCCCTTGCCGCCATACATTCTCGCGCAGCGGGCGCCGGAAGCGTGCGATGAAGACGACTACCAGACGGTGTTTGCGGCCAATGACGGCGCCGTAGCTGCGCCGACGGCGGGTCTTCATTTCACGCAACCGCTGCTCTCCGCGCTCGACAGGATGGGCGTCGAGACCGCGATGGTGACGCTGCACGTGAGCGCGGGCACCTTCCTGCCGGTGAAGACCGACGACACCAGAGACCACGTCATGCACGCCGAATGGCGCGAGGTGCCGAGCTGGACCGCCGACACGATCAACCGCGCGAAACGGGAAGGCCGCCGCGTGATCGCCGTAGGCACGACAGCGTTGCGCAGCATCGAATCCGCGGCGCACGAAGATGGAACCGTACGCGCCGAAGCGGGAGACACCGACATCTTCATCACACCCGGTGACCGCTTCCGCGTGGTCGACGGCCTGTGGACCAATTTTCACCTGCCGCGCTCGACGCTGTTCATGCTGGTCTGCGCCTTCGCGGGTCTCGACCGCATGCGCGGCGCCTACGCGCACGCGATTGCGCACGAGTACCGCTTCTACTCCTTCGGCGATGCGAGCCTGCTCTGGCGTGCGGAGCAGGCGTGATGGCGGCGTTTCCGTTCCGCATCCACGAGACGGACGGCGCCGCGCGCACGGGCGTTCTAGACACTCCGCGCGGCGAGATCCGCACGCCCGCGTTCATGCCGGTGGGCACGGCGGGAACGGTGAAGGGACTGCTCGTCGATCAGGTGCGCGCCACGGGCGCCGACATTGTGCTCGGCAACACCTACCACCTGATGCTGCGACCGGGCGCGGAGCGCGTCGCGCGGCTCGGCGGCCTGCACGAATTCATGCGCTGGAAGCGGCCGATCCTCACGGACTCCGGCGGCTTCCAGGTCATGTCGCTCGCGGGCCTGCGCAAGATCACCGAGGAAGGCGTCAGCTTCCAGAGCCACATCGACGGCAGCCGTCACATGCTCTCGCCGGAACGCTCCATCGAGATCCAGGCGGACCTGCTCGGGTCGGACATCGTGATGCAGTTCGACGAATGCCCGGCGCTGCCGGCGCCGGAGGCCGACGTGCGGCGCGCGATGGAGCTGTCGCTGCGCTGGGGCGCGCGGTCCAAGGCGGCGTTCGGAACGCGCACGACGCAGGCGTTGTTCGCGATCGTGCAGGGCGGCGTGGACGAGGGTTTGCGGCGGCGCTCGGCGGAAGCGCTCGTCGCCGAGGGATTCGACGGCTACGCCATCGGCGGACTCGCCGTGGGCGAGGGGCATGACGAGATGGTGCGTGCGCTCGAGTTTACGACTCCGCTGCTGCCGCAGGGGCGCCCGCGCTATCTCATGGGCGTCGGCAAACCGATCGACATCGTGGAATCCGTAGTGCGCGGCGTCGACATGTTCGACTGCGTTCTGCCGACGCGTGCGGGCCGCCACGGTCAGGCGTGGGGCGATGCGGGGCCCATAAACCTGAAGGGCGCGCGTTTCGCGGAAGACATCGCGCCCCTCGACGAGACGCTCGATTGCCACGCGAGCCGCGATTATTCGAAAGCGTATCTGCATCACCTCGTGAAGTCCGGCGAACTCCTCGGTCAGGTGCTGCTGTCGTGGCACAACATCGCCTACTACCAGAGCCTGATGGCGCGGCTGCGCGCCGCGATCGCGGCGGGGATGCTCTCCGATTTCGTCGCGCAGTTTCGCGCAGGGCTTGCCAAACGCGGCGCGTGATCAGCGCGGACGCTGCCCGTCGCGCACGTCGCGGGCCTGCGGTGGGGGCGTGCGCGGATCGACGGGTTGCGGCGTCGTCACCGGCGGCGGGGCCGGCACGGCGTTGAGGCAGCCAAGTGCGGCGCCGAAGCCACGCAGATACGCGCGCCGCGTCTGGCCCTGGATGATGGCGTTTGTCGCTTCCTTTTCGGCCTTCGCCGCGCCGCTGATGCGCCGCACCCAGCCGCGATAGGGAATGATGTCGCCCGCGGAATCGCGGGCGGCGTTCAGAACCGCGCCTTCGACAGCGTCGAGCCCGCGCGAGGAGATGCCGCGTTCGGCGCCGGGCTGAAAGCTCTCCGGCCCCAGGATCGCATCGAGCTGGCCGATTTCGTAGAGCACCTGGTCGCACCCGAGCGTGAGGTTGGAGCTGCCATAGGGATACTTCAGGCTCTGCAGCGTCCGCGGCACTTCGGGGCGCACGAGGCCGATGTCGCGGAAGGGAGAAGCCGCCGCATCGACCACGCCGCGCCGGACCGTATCGACGCGATTGACGTCGCCGCCGGTTGACTTGGAGGCGCAAGCGCCCGTGAGCGCGACCATGCCAAGCGCCATCGCGCCCGCCCATCCGACCTTCGCCATCTGAAATCTCCTGTCCGGACGCCGCTATAGGATGTTCCGAGGTCCGTGTAATCCGCTTGGCCGCACGTTGGGGCGCCTTTAAGGCTGCCACGATCCATGACGTTGCCCATCGAAGCCGTTCTTCCGGAACTCCTCGCCGCGCTGGCGACGCACCCGTCGGCGGTGCTCGTGGCGCCGCCGGGCGCGGGCAAGAGCACGCGTGCGCCGCTGGCGCTTCTCGATGCAGGCTGGGCGCAAGGTAAGAAGATCCTCCTGCTCAGCCCGCGCCGGGTCGCCGCGCGTGCGGCGGCGGCGCGGATGTCCTCGCTGTTGGGCGAACCCGTCGGCGAGACGGTAGGGTATCGCGTGCGGCTGGAAAGCCGTGTGGGCCGCAGGACGCGACTCGAAGTCGTCACCGAAGGCGTGTTCACGCGCATGATCCTCGCCGATCCCACGCTGGAAGGCGTGGCGGCGGTGCTGTTCGATGAATTTCATGAACGTAGTCTGGAAGGTGATCTCGGCCTCGCGCTAGCACTCGACGCGCAAGGGGCGCTCCGCGAGGACCTGCGCTTGCTGGTGATGTCGGCGACACTCGACGGCGCGCGCGTGGCGGGCCTTCTGGGCGATGCGCCGCTCATCGTGTCCGAAGGCCGGATGCATCCGGTGACGGAACGCTATCTCGGTCGCGATGTTCGCGCGCCGATTGAACAGCAGATGACCGATGCGGTGCGAAGTGCTCTCGTGGGGGAGACGGGGAGCATGTTGTGCTTCCTGCCGGGCGCGCGCGAGATCGAGCGTACTGCGGAGCGGCTGCGGGACTCCATTCGCGATCCGGCCGTGTCCGTGCACGCGCTTTACGGCGCGCTCGATCCGCGCGCGCAGGACGCCGCGATTGCGCCGGCGCAAGCGGGCAAGCGCAAGATCGTGCTCGCGACCTCGATCGCCGAAACCAGCCTCACCATCGAAGGCGTGCGCGTGGTGATCGACAGCGGGCTCTCGCGGCGCCCGCGCTTCGAGCCGGGACTGGGGCTGACGCGCCTTGAAACCGTGCGCGTGAGCCGCGCATCGGCCGAACAGCGCAAGGGCCGTGCAGGCCGTGTGGAGCCGGGCGCATGCTGGCGGCTGTGGGACGAGGCGGAGACGCGCGCGCTGGTTCCGTTCGACCGGCCGGAAATTCTCGAAGCCGACCTCGCCGGTCTCGCGCTCGATCTCGCGGCGTGGGGCGTTACCGACCCGGCACAACTGAAATGGCTCGACGCGCCGCCGGCGGGCGCGTGGACGCAGAGCGTCGCGTTGCTGCGCGATCTCGATGCGCTCTATGCGGACGGACGCCTGACGCCGGAAGGGCGGCGCATCGCCGACCTGCCGCTGCACCCGCGCCTCGCGCACATGGTCACACGCGCGGCGGCCGACGGCGCGGCGCTGCACGGCGCGTTGCTCGCCATGGTGCTGAGCGAACAAGGTCTCGGCGGGCGAGACGCCGACGTGCGCGAACGCCTGCGCCGGTTTGGAAATGAAGGCGGACAGCGCGCGGGCGCTGCGCGGCGTGTGGCGGAAAATCTGGCGAAACGCGTCGGCGGACGGACGGATGAGGCTGTCGCACTCGACCGTTCCGGCGCGTTGCTCGCCGCCGCCTATCCGGGGCGGGTCGCAAAGGCGCGCGGCAAGCGCGGGGAGTTCCTCATGGCTAACGGCCGCGCCGCGTCTATCGAGGAGACCGATGCGCTGGCGCGCGAGCCGTATCTCGCGATCGCGGAGGTCGCGGGCCGCGCCGATCGCGCGCAGATCCTCGCCGCCGCGCCGCTCGCGGTTGAAGATATCGAGCGGATGTTCGCGGACCGCATCGAGACGGTCGATGAGGTCGCATTCGATGTCGCGCTGAACGGCGTGCGGGCGCGGCGGGTGCGTCGCTACGGGCGTCTGGTATTGAGCGATGCGCCGCTTGAGCGGGCGGGGGGCGAGGGCGCGCGCGCGGCGCTGCTTGCGGCGGTGCCTGCGCACGGACTTGGGGTGCTGTCTCTGCCGGAAGCCGTGACGCAGTTGCGCGCGCGCGTCGCGCTGCTGCGGCGTCTCGACGGGGACGCATGGCCGGACTGGTCGGATGCGGCGCTGCTCGCATCGGCGGAAGAATGGCTCGGGCCGCTTCTCGATGGCGTCACCCGGTTTGATGCGCTCGCGCCGGATGCGGTGCGCAATGCGCTGGCGGGACAGTTGCCGTGGGACGTGCAGCGCCGCCTCGACGCCGAGGCGCCGGAACGCTTCGAGACGGCGGCGGGCAGCTCGCTCAGGATCGACTACGAAGCGGAGAACGGCCCTGCGCTCGACGTGCGCTTGCAGGAACTCTTCGGCGTCGATGTTCACCCGAGCGTCGCGAAGGGTCGCGCGCCGCTGCTGCTGCGTCTCCTGTCGCCCGCGCACCGTCCGGTGCAGACGACCCGCGATCTGCCCGGCTTCTGGCGCGGCTCCTATGCAGCGGTGCGCGTGGACATGAAGGGCCGATACCCGAAACATCCATGGCCGGAAGATCCGCTGTCCGCGGAACCCACGCGCCGCGCCAAACCGAGAGGCTCATGATGACCCTGCCGACCATCGCCGACATCGAAGTCGCCCGCGTGCGCATCGCGCCCTACGTCAAACGCACGCCGGTGCTGACCAACGAGGTCGTTGACGCCCGTATTGGCGGCAGGCTTTTCCTGAAAGCCGAAAGTCTCCAGCGCTTCGGCGCGTTCAAGGCGCGTGGCGCATTCAACCGCATCGCGAGTTACACGCCGGAAGAGCGCAGAAACGGCGTGCTGGCGTTTTCGTCCGGAAACCACGCGCAGGCGGTCGCCGGCGCCGCGCGCGAATTCGGCTTGCCGGCGGTGATCGTGATGCCGTCGGATGCGCCGCGCGTGAAGGTGGACAACACCCGCGCGCTCGGCGGCGAAGTGGTGCTCTACGACCGCGTCTCGGAGGACCGTGAAGCGATCGGCGCATGGATCGTGGAAGAACGCGGCCTTGCTCTCGTGAAGCCCTTCGACGATCCGTTCGTGATCGCCGGGCAGGGCACGGCGGGCCTGGAACTGGCGGATGATGTGGAGGGGCTCGATATCGCCCTCGTTCCGTCGAGCGGCGGCGGTCTTGCGTCCGGCGTGGCGCTGGCGCTGACGGCGCGTTTCCCTGGCGTGCGCGTCTTCGCTGTGGAACCCGAAGGTCATGACGACGTCGTGCGCTCGCTGGCGTCCGGCGAGCGGGAGGTGAACGCGCCGGGCGTGCGCTCGTTCTGCGATGCGCTGCTGTCCGATCGCATGGGCGTGCTGCCGTTCGCGATCAGCCGGGAGACGTTCGCGGGCGCGCTGGCGATCAGCGATGCGGCGGTTGCGGACGCGATGCGGGCCGCGTTCCGCGAGTTCAAGCTCGTGCTCGAGCCGGGCGGCGCGATTGCACTTGCGGCGGCGCTGTCAGGCAAGGTGGACGTGAAAGGCGCGCGGATCGGCGTCATCGCCAGCGGCGGCAATGTCGATCCGGAGCTCTTTGCGCGCGTGATCGCCGGTCAGTAAGCGCCGCGCCGCAGATCCTGTTCGATTCGCAGCGGCACGGGCGTGCCGGCGATGCGGTGGCGATAGACCTGCACATTCTCCATCACGCGCTGCACGTAGTTGCGCGTTTCGGAGAAGGGAATGAGTTCGACCCAGTCGATCACATCGGTGTTGGAAGCGCGCGGGTCGCCCCAGTCGCCGATCCATTCGCGCGGACGCCCGGGACCTGCGTTGTAGGATGCAATCGTCAGCACGTAGGAACCGTTCCACTGTTCCAGCAGATGCTGCAGGTACGCGGCGCCCAGCGTGATGTTGTAGGACGGATCGTCCACGAGCCAGTTGGGCTGGTAGGGCAGGCCCTCCGTGCGCGCTGTGATGCGCGCCGTCGCCGGCATCAGCTGCATCAGCCCGCGCGCGCCGGCGCCAGAATGCGCACGGGAGTCGAACTCGCTTTCCTGACGGGTGATGGCGAGGATCAGGGCGGCCTCGGGGCGGCCCAGCTTGCGTGCGTCCGCCGGAAGATCGAGCAGCGGATACGCCGCGTCGGGCGCGATGATGCCGCGGCGCATGCCGGCCTTCGCGCTGCGCACGGCGGTGCGCGTATAGCTGCGCTCGCGGGCGATGAGTGCGAGCATCTCATGCTCAAGCGGGGTTGTGAGCTGGTCGTCGAGGAAGAAGGCGATGGACTCAAAGTCGCGCTGGTCGCCGACTTCCGCCATCAGTTTCAGCGCCCGCACGACCTCCCTGGATTCAAACTCCGCACGGGCCGCGGGCGTGACGAGAGAGCGTTCGCCGAACGACAACACGGGCGTGCGTTCGATCTTCGAGGCCGCGATCTGCCCGTAGTAGGTGAAGTTGAGCTTTGCGGCGTCGGCGAGGGCGATCTGCGCTGCCTCGTCCTGATTCAGCGCCTTCTGCGACATCGCCCGCCAGTAGAGCGCCCGCGCCTTGGACACTGGAGCGGAGACGTTGGCGTCGAGGCGCGCGAAGTGCCGATCGGCTGTCGCCGTGTCCCGGGTGAAGCGCAGGGCGAGCCACCCTGCCAGCCACTCGGCGTCGGCGAACGATTCGCCCGACGACAGGCCGTTTTCCGCCACGAGCGCGTAGGCGCGCGTGCGATTGCCCGCACGCAGGGCGCGCGGCACGTAAAGCCTGCGCTCCTTGAACAGCGCTTCGCGACCGGCCAGCGGCGCTGATTCCGGAGAGATGCGCGCGGCGATGGGCAGGGCGTCCTCGGGACGCCCGTCGCGCCGGATATAGCGGACGCGATCGTAGAGCAGGCCCGCATCGTCGGTGCGCGAGGACGGCACCCGGTCGACGGCGGCCTGGAGGCCCTTGCGTGGGCGCGTCTGCAGAGCGATGCGCGCCTGCGCGACGAGACGGTCCTCGGGGCCGAGGCGAGCCATGAGGCGGCTTGCCGTTGCACGGTCGTCGCGCCAGAGCGCCCAGTCGACGCGCGCGGCGTGGTCGGCGGCGGTGAGGTTCGAAGAGAATTCCATCAGCGCGATGGATTCCGCGCGCGGCGTCAGGATGTTCTCGCGCCACGTCTGGCGGATGATGGAGGTAGCTTGTGCGGAATCGCCGATCGCGCGCAGCGATTGCGCGAGCGCGACCTTGCCGTCGCCGGAGATCGGTCCGCCCGCCTGCAGCCATGCGGCGCGCTGGTTGAAGGTGAGCGCGGAGTCGAAGATCTGCTGTTCGGCGCGCCGACGCATCGTCTCGCGGCCCGGCCAGTTCGGCAATTGATCGAGCGCGGTGCGGATTTCCTCGAAGCTCGCGGGCGCGGCCATGTCGCTGGCGATGCGCCATTGCAGGATCTTGCGCACCAGAGGATCAGCGGCGCTGGCGCGCGCGTTGCGTACGCCGACCCAGTCGCCGCTGTCGGCGGACGCGACCCCGAGGCGAAGGCGCGCGATTTCCGCGGCCGGCGGGAGGGGCGTCGCAACGCCGCCGGCTGGAATGGTCTGTGGCGCAGGCTGTGGCGCGGGCAGGACCGGAATCTGGGGCGGCGCCAGCGGCTGCGCGGGTTGGGGCGGTGTGACCGGCGCGGGGACGGACGTCGGGGTCGCGTTCGCGGGCGGGTAAGGGGTGACATAGCCCTCCTGGGCGCTCACCGCGCTTCCGGCGAGGAGCAGGGTCGCCGCGAGCACGCTCGCCAGCCCCTGGAACCTGTATTTCGCCATCCGCCGCCTCCGCTTGCAAACCTGGTCCGGTACGCCCTATCTGACTCCGCTCGGCAAATCACGTGCCTGAGATGCCGGCGCCAGATTGTCGGTCACCCAACTCGCCAGTTTCCTGGGCCCCCAATGACTTCCCACTTTTCCGGCGCTTACACGGCACTCGTTACCCCATTTCGTGACGGAAAGGTGGACGAGGCTGCTTTCGTTTCGGTCATCGAACGACAGATCGTCTCCGGCATCCACGGACTGGTTCCAAATGGCACGACCGGGGAGGCGCCGACGCTCTCGGTCGAGGAACAGAAGCGGGTGATCTCGCTGTGCGTGGAAACGGCGAAGGGCCGGGTTCCGGTCGTGGCCGGGACGGGCTCGAACGACACCGCCAAGACGATCGCCATGACCCGCCACGCCAAGGAGGTTGGCGCGGATGCGGCGCTGGTGGTGACGCCCTACTACAACCGCCCGCAACAGGCGGGCCTCATCGCCCACTACACGGCGCTGGCTGATGCGGTGGAGCTCCCGCTCATCCTTTACAATGTCCCGGGCCGGACGGCCGTCGATCTTCAACCCGACACGGTGGCCGCGCTCGCCAGGCACCCCAACATCGTGGGCATCAAGGACGCCTCCGGCGCCATCGACCGGGCGACGCGCCAGCGGATCGATTGCGGCCCCGGCTTCGTGCTCCTCTCAGGCAATGACGATTCCGCCGTCGGCTTCAACGCACAGGGCGGACAGGGCTGTATCTCGGTGACGGCGAACGTCGCGCCCGAACTCTGCGCGCGCCTGCAACAGTGCTGCCTTGCGGGCGACTACGGCAGCGCGCTCGACATCGACCTGCGCCTGGCCGCCCTGCACAAGGCGCTGTTCCTGGAGCCGAGTCCTGCGCCGACGAAATATGCGCTGGCGAAGCTGGGGATCTGCGCGGAAGAGGCCCGCCTGCCGCTCATTCCCGTGAGCGCCGCCACCCGTGCGGCGATCGACGCGGCGATGAAGATTGCAGGCCTGCTGTGAAGATGATCGCCGAACACCGGCGCGCGCGCTTCGATTATCTCATCGAAGAGACACTCGAAGCGGGCATCGTGCTCACCGGCACCGAGGTGAAGGCGCTGCGGGAGGGCCGCGCCAACATCGCCGAGAGCTACGCCAGCGCCGAGCGCGGCGAGCTGTTCCTGATCAACAGCTACATCCCGGTCTATGCGCCGGCGGCCCAGTTCAACCACGATCCGCGCCGGCCGCGGAAACTGCTGGTGAACAGGCGCCAGCTCAACAAGCTCAAGGGTGCGGTGGAGCGGGATGGTCGCACCGTCGTGCCGCTGAAGATGTACTTCAACGACCGCGGCATCGCGAAGCTCGAGATCGCGCTCGCGCGCGGCAAGAAAGCCCACGACAAGCGCGAGGCCTCCAAGGATCGCGACTGGAAGCGCGATCAGGCGCGGTTGATGAAGGATCGGGGGTGAACCTCTAGTTGGGCTTCTCACCTCCGGCGTGGTTGGGATTTTTCGGATCGGCGGTTGGGCAATCAGATTCGGAGAGCGCGTGCCGCAGTTAGATTTTTCAGTTTTTGCGGACCGATTCTGCGAAGTTTTTGAAGAATTCGAAACGTGTACTCGACCATCGCCGCGTAACCGAACCAGCCGACTGCTCCTAACAGGCTGTTGACGGCTCTCGTGTAGATTTCGCTCGAGGCCAACTGCGCAAGCGTCTCACTCAGTGGAGCGTAGGGGACGACCTGAGTTGCATAGATCAAGCCCGCCACGAGGCGCGCAAATTCTATCAACAGAGGTGGCTCGGTTTGTTTGAACAGGTTCCGGGGCTTGGATAAGTGGATTTCG
>CAZGYQ010000056.1:0-22771 GCA_964530695.1 uncultured Caulobacteraceae bacterium | reverse complement strand
TCAACATCTTCGGCGGCATCATGAAGTGCGACGTCATCGCCGAAGGCGTGATCGCGGCGGTGAAGGAAGTGGGCCTGCAGGTGCCGCTGGTCGTGCGGCTCGAGGGCACGAACGTGGAGCTCGGCAAGAAGATCATCAACGAGAGCGGGCTGAACGTGATTTCAGCGGATGATCTGGAAGATGCGGCGCGGAAGATCGTGAAGGCTGTGAAGGGGTGAAGGCTGCGGCCCCAGCTTCGGTCGTTTTGACGGCTCTTCTCGGTTGCGCTCCCGTATCGCACCTTGAGGAACAGGTCGAAACGCCATCCGTCGCCGGCTACGTGATGGAAGTGGACCTCCCGAAGGGGCCTACGGAGTGCGGCTACCGGGAACCGACGCGGCCTGACGATTGTGCGGCCAGGTTTCCGTGCAACTGGGTCGACGTGAGTGTGGGGCTGGGCAAGGGTCGGCGCGAAGGTCGCCGCTGGCTCGCTTTGGACGCACGCGGTGGCCCTTTTTTGATGATGGACTCGCCGTTGAGTCCCATCATGAGAGACCAGCCGGAATTCTGGGACAAAGAGAGAGCTCGCCAGAATCGTCGCGAAATCGATATTGACGCGCGTGCAGATCTTCAAAAGTCGATCGCAACCGGGCTTTCGGGCATGACGAGAGCAAGCGCGCCTGTTGAGCAACAGTGTGTCCAGTTCGTCGTGGACCAAAATCTTCCATTCCGCGAAGCGTTACAGTTGCATCAGTCACTTCATTCGATGGGTTTTCGAAGCATTTTCATACTCCCACAAGAAGCGGCGCAGTAGCTTGAGTGGTGCATTCCGTTACGCTTCATGCGTCCCGCGGTTTCGTGCTATCTTCCATCCATGACCACCATCACCCTCCCCAAGGATCTCGAAGACTGGGCCCGCGCCGAAGTCGCGGCGGGCAGGGCGGCTGACGTGAGCGGGCTGGTTGCGGAGATCGTGCGGGAGCACCGTGCGGTCCATGCGAGTCACAAGACGCTCGTGGAAGAGGCCTACAGATCCGTCGAACGCGGAGAAGCCATCGGCGAAGCGGATTTCGACGCTGAGGTCGACCGCTGGATCGCGGAAGACCGCGCCACCGTGAAATGAAGGCGGTGCGCCTGCGTTACGCGCCAGAGGCCCGGAGCGACCTGGCTGCAATTCGTGCGTACATCTCGGGTCAGTCTGGTAGGGCGCGGGCCGCCATCGTCACCGAACGGATACGCGATCGCATCCGGGCCACGCGCGACATGCCTGAAGCCGGCGTCGCGCGCCCCGAATTCCGGGACAATTGCCGTTTCGTCGTCGAACATCCATATGTGATCTACTACGCGTTCGAGCTTGGCGAGATGACCGTCCTGCGCATCCTGCACGCCGCCCGGGATCGCGACGCCATCATGGGCGGCGTGCAGGAAGAAGCGCTTGCGTTCGAGGTCGGCGCTTGAACGGCAGTTTTTCACTGCGCCTCGTGCACCCCACCGTTCCGTGCTATCCTACGCACATGACCACCATCACCCTCCCCAAGGACCTCGAAGACTGGGCCCCGGGCCGAAGTCGCGGCGGGCAAGGTTGCTGACGTGAGCGCGCTGATCGCTGGAACGGGCGGTGTTGATGCGGTGTGCGCGCCGTGACACGCCGATCAGGCGGAACGCAAAACCACGCGCGAGTGATTGCGCCGCCGCCGCTGCTGTTCGCCGGAACGCTCGTCGTTGGGTTGATGGTCGACTTCCTCGTCTTCCGTGCACGCACTGGATTGGCGGAAACCTGGCGCATCGCCGCGTCGGCGTGTGCGCTTGCCGCGGGCGCGGCGCTTCTCGTCGCCGCGTTGGGAGGCTTTCGCCGCGCAGGCACGCCGGCGCGGCCATGGAAGGAATCCACTGCGCTTGTCGTCGCCGGCGTCTACGCGTTCACGCGCAATCCGATGTACCTCGGCATGGCGCTCGTCTACGGCGGTGTCGCCCTGCTCGCCGACAGCCTGATCGCGCTCCTCCTGCTCGCGCCGCTCCTGCTCGTCATCCAGTTCGGCGTGATCGCCCGCGAAGAACGCTTCATGGAAGCGAAGTTCGGCGACGCCTATCGCGCCTACAAGAAGCGCGTGCGTCCGTGGCTATAAGCGCCGCGCCTGATCAGCGCTGATACGCAGCCTGCGTCCGCGCGCCTTCGCGATACAGTCGCGTCACGACCGGCGCGTCGAGCAGGGAGATGGCTTCGGCCAGCGCTTCATGGCGGCACGCTTCCATGGCCCGGCGCGCGGCGGCGGACGGGCGCGAAACTTCCGGCGCATCACAGACCGAGTGCGCAGCCCGTTGCAGGCGCTGCAGCATCAGGCCCGCGTCGGCCTCGCGGGTCAGGTCGAGGCTGTTCACGCGCACAGAGGTCTCCCGTTCGGCCACAGGAAGCGCCGCCCGTTCTTCCGCGAATGACGTGCAGGGGGCGATGAGGGTGGCGGCAGCAAAGGCGCCGGCGACGAAAGCGATACGGTTCATGGCATTCCTCCGGGCTGACCCCTGGGCCGTACGGGCGGCTCCAGATCGGCAGCTTCATTGGAATGTATTGTAACTGTCACATGAGTGTCATGAAAGTGAATTATCATAATATGACCAACGGTCATGCACTCGCGAGAGAAGGCGCGCGGTCGCTCGCCCGGGCCGGTGGGCCGCTAAGGGGGCGCGTTCCTAGGCCGGGGCGTGCCTGTACGAAGGCCGCGGGGCGCGTCCGAACGATTGCGGGTGGAGCCGGAAAATCCTTGCAGGCCAACGTCAACAAGGGCGTCGCGAGCCGCCTTGGCGGCCGAAGCGGGACCTGACCCTTCCGGGATCGGCGAGGTGAGTTGTCTCCCTCCCGCGCCCATGGCCGGCGGCGTGTCTATTTCTTCTTTTTCTTCTTGATCTCCGCGCCGATCGACCAGGCGTGACCGAACGGATCGAGCAGGCGGCCGTAGCGGTCGCCCCAGAACTGGTCCGCCAGCGGCATGGTGATCTTGAGGCCGGCGGCGACCGCGCGGTCCCACCATTTGTCGGCGTCGTCTACCTGCAGGTGGATCGTCACGGTGGTGGTCTTGGCGTCGGTCGGCGCCTTGCTCGCGCCGTCGTCGTATTCGTCGAAGATGTCAGACAGCAGCACTTCGCCGCCGTTGATCAGCAGCGTCGCGTGCATGAGGCGCTTCTTGTCTTCCGCCTCCATCAGCATCCGCACCTTTGCGCCGAACGCCTTCTTGTAGAGCTCGACCGCGGCCTTGCCGCCCCGGATCGTGAGGTAGGGCGAGACGGTCGCGGCTTCCTTGGCGCCCAGCTTGCGGAGTTTGAACTTCGGCGGCGCGGCGGCCTTCGCGGCCTTGGCCGCCTTTTTCGCGGTCTTCTGGGCCGCCTTCGTCTCCGCGAGTTTCTTCTTGGCGATGGCCATCGGGGCCTCCATGCGCAGCTGGGAGATCGCTTGTGCCACCGGTCGGCGCGAACGCCAATGCGCATCGCGCGCCTGGTGCTGACTCGCCCTGTCAGCAGGGTGGCGGTACTCTGTCGCCGCCTTTGGAGGAGGAAAGACGATGATCGGGTACGTCACGCTCGGTACGAGCGATCTGCAGCGGGCCGCAAGGTTCTATGACGCCATCGCCAGGGAAATGGGCACTGGGCGGATGATGGAGTTCGACGAATTCATCGCCTGGGGCACGCCCGGCGGCGCCGCCGGGATCGGCCTCACCAAGCCGTTTGACGGCAATCCCCCGACCGTCGGCAACGGCGTGATGGTGGCGCTGGAGGCCAAGGACAAGGATCAGGTCCACAGGCTCTATGACATCGCGCTGGCCAACGGCGGCACGGACGAGGGCGCGCCGGGCCCGCGCGGCGACAGCGGTTTCTACGCGGCCTATTTCCGCGATCCCGACGGCAACAAGCTCAACGCCTTCATCATGGGGTGACGCGCCGGAGCGGCCGTCAGCGCAGAACGGCGGACGCCATGACCGCCTCCACGTCGGGGAGTGTCGCAGCGTAGTAGTGTTCCCTGGCCGCGAGGTAGAGAATCACGTTCAGCCGGCCGGCGTGCTCGGCGATCAGCGCCGTCGCGCTGAATTCGAGACCGTCGCCGGTCCGCGTCTCCATGTCGATGCGCAGGCCGTCCGCGGCGCCGAACTTTGCTGCGCGCGCCGACGCCGTTTCGGGCCTTGCGAAGCCAAGCGCATCCACGCTGTCGAGCACGAAGGCGATGAGGTCTTCGTCCGACATGTCGGCGTGAAACACTGACCCGTCTTGGGATTTGCGCGCCGAGAGGCCTTCGCCCGGCCTGAGTCCGCCTGCGAGATACAGCCGGTTCAGCGCGGGCCCGTCTATGGAGATGAGGCGCACTCCGCGCGCGTCCGGCGGCGTGAAATCCGACCAGAGGCGCGTCAGCGTGACATCGAACCCCGATCCGATGCGAAGGACGCCGGGCGCCGGATCGCGCATGGAGGCGCAGGCCGAAAGCGCGAGCAACCCGCCGCCGAGCGCCCCGCGTCGCGTCAGCACGATCACAGCGGCGCGCCGTTCAGCAATGCGGTGACGAGCCTGTGGGCGCCATCGGGATCGCGCATGTCCTGATCCGGCGCTGCAACGACGGCGTTCCGCCACACGATGTCGCCTGTCTCCAGGTCCACGAGTGACGCCGAAGCGCGCTGAAGCCCCGTATGCGCGAGCACGCCCATGGCCGCCGCGCCGACGACGAACGCCGCGCGCGCCGCACTGGTGACGTCGCCGTCGGCGGTGATGATGAGCGCATGCGTCGCGCCGCTTTCTGCGCCGAGCGCGCGCGCGCCGGGGCCGAGCGTCCACGTGCGGCGCCGCGAAAGGGTCGGCGGCGGATCGCCCTCTTCGGAAATGCGGATCGAGGTCAGCACCGCGTCATGCAGCAGCAGGATCTGGCGGCCCCGCGCCGACACGTCCGCGCGCGCCAGGAGGAGGGCCGTCCGTCCCTTCGATTGCACCGCGTCGCGCACGTGCTGCGCCACAAGCACGCGCGCCGCCGCGCTCCAGTCCTCGCGCGGGCTCCTGCGCGCGTTGACGGTCAGGAGCGCAAGCTGAACGTCAGGCTCGATGACGAGAATCGCCGCGCCCGGCGCGGGAGGCGGCGGGGAAGGTGCGCCGCGCGCTCCCTGTGCGGCGCACGCAGCTGCGCAAGCCAGCGCCAGCGTCGCGATCCATCGTCTCATGCAGGTCCCACCCTTGCCCGACGATCACCCTAGGCGGGCATGAAACAACGCTCAAGGCCGGCCCATGCCCGCGTCGAAGGGCAGGCTTTGTCTTTCCGGCGCCGTGCGCTAGGACGGCGCGACTCTTCCCCAGCAACGGCGGCCGAACCTCCATGTCCATCCTCGTCAACGCGTCCACCCGCGTCATCTGCCAGGGCTTCACCGGCAAGAACGGCACGTTCCACTCCGAGCAGGCCATCGCCTACGGGACGAAGATGACGGGCGGGGTATCGCCGGGGAAGGGCGGGTCCACGCACCTCGGCCTGCCTGTGTTCAACTCGGTCCAGGAAGCCAGGGACAAGGCCGGCGCTGACGCCACCGTGATCTACGTGCCGCCGCCCGGCGCGGCCGCGGCCATCGAGGAAGCCATCGATGCGGAAATCCCGCTCATCGTCTGCATCACCGAAGGCATTCCGGTGCTCGACATGGTGCGCGTGAAGGCCAGACTCGGAAAATCGAAATCGCGCCTCATCGGGCCGAACTGCCCGGGCGTGCTGACGCCGAACGAGTGCAAGATCGGCATCATGCCGGGTTCGATCTTCTCGAAGGGCAATGTGGGCATCGTCTCGCGCTCGGGCACGCTGACCTACGAGGCGGTGTTCCAGACCACGAACGAAGGCCTCGGCCAGACGACGGCCGTGGGCATCGGCGGCGATCCCGTGAAGGGCACCGAATTCATCGACATGCTGGAGATGTTCCTGGCGGACCCCGCCACGACGTCCATCGTCATGATCGGCGAGATCGGCGGCTCTGCCGAAGAAGACGCCGCGCAATTCCTCGCCGACGAAGCGAAGAAGGGCCGCAAGAAGCCGACCGTGGGCTTCATCGCCGGCCGCACGGCGCCTCCGGGACGCCGCATGGGTCACGCAGGCGCGATCATCTCGGGCGGGAAGGGCGACGCGGAATCGAAGATCGCGGCGATGGAAGCCGCCGGCATCTCCATCGCGCCGCACCCGGCCGCGCTCGGGCGCACGATGTCGGAAGTGCTCAAGGGCTGAAATTCTCCGAGGTGGTGAAATTCAACCCGCAACTATGAACACGCTTTAACTTTTTCTCGCGAGAAGATCGTTCGATATCCACAGGCGGGCCCATTACGGGTCATTGGCGCCGGTCTGTGGGGGACGTCATGGACGATCCAAACTCGGGCGAAGCTGTCCGCGTGCATATCGGCAGCCATGTGCAGGCGCCGGCGGACTGGATCAATTTCGATGCCTCGCCGACGCTCCGACTGCAGCGCGTCCCGCTGATCGGCGGATTTCTCCACAGGCTCTCGGGCATGCCGGACCTCTTTCCGGACGCGGTGCGCTATGGCGACATCACCAAGGGACTGCCGTTCGAAGATGGCTCGGTCAGCGCGGTCTACGCCTCCCACGTCCTCGAGCACCTCAGCCACGAGGACTTCTACCGGGCGCTTGATGAGACGCGCCGCATTCTCAAGCCGGGCGGCGTTTTCCGGCTGATCGTGCCCGATCTCGCCGGCCGGGCGCGGCGGTATCTCGCGGCGTATGAGCGGGGCGACGGGGCGGCGGCGGAACGCTTCATGCGGGAGACGTTGCTTGGCCGCGTGTCGCGTCCGAAATCGCTCAAGGCGCAGGCCAAGGCGTTGTTCGGAAACGAAGTTCACCTCTGGATGTGGGACGAACCCAGCATGCGCGCGGCGCTGTCCGTGGTGGGATTCGCCGATATCCGCCGTTGCGCCATCGGTGACGCATCGGACCCGGCGTTTTCCTCCGTGGAGCGGCGCGGCCGGTTTTTCGATCACGATCTCGAAGACCTTCCGGAATGCGCAATGGAATGCCGCAAGGCCTCCGTGGCTGCTGAAGTGCGGCCGCACGATGCAGCGCGGGCCACCGCCGCTTAGTCCGGCCGGGCGCAAGCCGGCGCGCTCCGGGATGGCAGCCATGCACATGCGTGTGCGCAGCGCGCGATATTTCCCGGAATAGGAGAGGCGTTTCCGCCCGAACCGTCCTATATCCCCTGCAAATCATGACGAGGATGGCGTCGATGGCGGACGGCGGTCGCAGCGTGCCCAATTCAGCATTCCTGGAAACGAGCTTTCTGGACGGGACCAACGCGATATTCGTTGAGCAGATGCTCACGCGGTATCTCGAAGATCCGGGCGCCGTCGATCCGTCGTGGCGGGCCTTCTTCGAGGAGCTCGGCGACGACGTCCGCCCCCGGGGACCGTCCTGGGCCAAGCCCGGCGTCGCCGATCCCAAGCCCGATGAAATCACCGCGATGCTCGACGGCAACTGGGCCGCGCTTGAGCCCAAGATCGCCAGGAAGATCGAGGCGCGCGCCATGGTCCCCGGCGCACCGGCGCCCGCGAAGGCGATGATTGAAAGCGCGGCGCGCGACAGCGTCCGGGCGCTGATGATGATCCGGGCCTATCGCTCGCGCGGCCATCTCGCGGCCAATCTCGATCCGCTCGGCCTCAAGCAGCCTGAAGCGATCGATGGTCTCGATCCCGCCGGCTACGGCTTCGGCCCCGGCGACATGGATCGCCAGATATTCATCGACGGCGTGCTGGGCCTCGAAACGGCGACGGTCCGTCAGATGCTCGACATCCTGCGCCGCACCTACTGCGGCCCGCTCGGCGTCGAGTTCATGCACATCACGGACCCGCGCGAGAAGGCGTGGATCCAGCAGCGCATCGAAGGTCCGGACAAGGAGATCACCTTCACGCCCGAGGGCAAGAAGGCGATCCTGCGCAAGCTGATCGAAGGCGAGACGTTCGAGCGCTTCCTGCACAAGCGCTATCCCGGCACCAAGCGCTTCGGCCTCGACGGCGGGGAAGCGATGATCCCGGCGCTGGAGCAGGTGATCAAGCGCGGCGGCGCCTACGGCGTGCGCGACATCGTGCTCGGCATGGCGCACCGCGGCCGCCTGAACGTGCTCGCGGCGGTAATGGGCAAGCCGTACCACGTGATCTTCCACGAATTCCGCGGCGGCTCGGCGACGCCCGAAGACGTGATGGGCTCGGGCGACGTGAAGTATCACATGGGCGCATCGTCAGACCGCGCGTTCGACGGCCACGTGGTGCACCTCTCGCTGACGGCAAACCCCTCGCACCTCGAGATCGTCAATCCGGTGGTGCTCGGAAAATCGCGCGCCAAGCAGGCCTCCGTGCAGACGCACGCGCCGGACGAAGATCTCTTCGCGCTGCGCGCGCAGGTGATGCCGCTGCTGATCCACGGCGATGCGGCGTTCGCAGGGCAGGGCGTGGTGGCGGAGTGCTTCGCGCTCTCCGGCCTGCGCGGCTACCGCACCGGCGGTACGATGCACTTCGTCGTCAACAACCAGATCGGATTCACGACGAGCCCGCGCTATTCGCGTTCCTCGCCCTATCCGTCGGACGTCGCGCTCATGGTGCAGGCGCCGATCTTCCACGTGAACGGCGATGACCCGGAAGCGGTGGTCTACGCCACGAAGGTCGCGACCGAATACCGGCAGGAGTTCGGCAAGGACGTCGTCGTCGACATGTTCTGCTACCGGCGCTTCGGCCACAACGAGGGCGACGATCCCTCGTTCACGCAGCCGCTGATGTACAAGAAGATCAAGGACCAGCTGTCGACCCGCGAGATCTACGCGCGCCGGCTCGTGGCGCGCGGCGACGTGAGCCAGGCGGAAGTCGACGGGATGGTCCACGACTTCGAGACGTTCCTCGATGCCGAGTTTGAGGCGGGCAAGGAGTATCGCCCCAACAAGGCCGACTGGCTCGACGGCGTGTGGTCCGGTCTGCGCCCGCCGGGCGACGAGGATCTCCGCGGCGCAACCGGCGTCGCCGACGACAAGCTCCACGAGATCGGCCTGAAGCTCACCGACGTTCCGAAGTCCGTCGACATCCACAAGACGCTCGCGCGCGTCATCGATGCGCGCCGCAAGGCCGTCGAGGCGAAAGAGGGGATCGACTGGGCGACGGCGGAGCACCTCGCCTTCGGCGCATTGCTCGATGAGGGCATTCCGGTGCGCCTGTCGGGCCAGGATTCCTGCCGCGGCACGTTCAGCCAGCGTCACTCGCACTTCGTCGACCAGACGACGGAAGAGCGCTACACGCCGCTCAACAATATCCGCCCCGGCCAGGCGCATTACGAGGTCATCGATTCGCTGCTCTCCGAAGAAGCGGTGCTCGGATACGAGTACGGCTACTCGCTGGCGGCGCCGAACACGCTGACGCTGTGGGAAGCGCAGTTCGGCGACTTCGTGAACGGCGCGCAGGTGGTCATCGACCAGTTCATCTCCTCCGGCGAACGCAAGTGGTTGCGTATGTCCGGCCTCGTGATGCTCCTGCCGCACGGCTACGAAGGGCAGGGCCCGGAGCACTCCTCGGCGCGCCTCGAACGCTTTCTGCAGCAGTGCGCGGAAGACAACATGCAGGTCGTGAACTGCACCACGCCGGCGAACTATTTCCACGCGTTGCGCCGGCAGATGCACCGGAACTTCCGCAAGCCGCTGATCGTGATGACGCCGAAGTCCCTGCTGCGCCACAAGCGCTGCATCTCGCGGCTGGAGGAAATGGGCGCCGGCACGTCCTTCCACCGTCTGTTGTGGGACGACGGCGACGCCCGCCTTGCGGGCAGGCTGACGACCACGAAGGTAAAGCCGGACGCCGATATCCGCCGCGTCGTGATGTGCTCCGGCAAGGTCTATTACGACCTGCTGGAGGATCGCGAGAAACGCGGCCTCGACGACATCTACCTGCTGCGACTCGAACAGTTCTATCCTTGGCCGATGAAGTCGGTGATGACCGAACTGGCGCGCTTCCCGAACGCCGAACTCGTCTGGTGCCAGGAAGAGCCCAAGAACATGGGCGGCTGGGTGTTCGTCGATCCATGGCTTGAGCTCACGCTCGAACGCATGGACGTGAAGGCCAAGCGTGCGCGCTACGCGGGCCGTCCCGCGACGGCGTCGACCGCCACGGGCCTCATGTCAAAGCATTTGAAGGAACTGGAAACGCTGCTCGAACAGGCTTTGGGTTAGCGGGGTCGGGCGCCTGAAGGTGCGCAGGATTGTTTGAACCGGGCGCCATGCGGGTCTGAAGACCCACGGGTCCCGATGGAGAGAGAGATGACCGATATCGTTGTGCCCACGCTGGGCGAGTCCGTGACAGAGGCGACGGTCGCCAAGTGGCTGAAGCAGCCGGGCGACGCCGTCGCGAAGGATGAGACGCTCGTCGAACTGGAGACCGACAAGGTCTCCGTCGAAGTCTCGGCGACCGAAGCCGGCACGCTCGGCGAGATCGTCGCCGCGGAAGGAGCCACAGTGGGCATTGGCGCGCTGCTGGGCCGTCTCGGCGCCGCCGGCGCTGCCAAGATAGCTCCGGCCGCGAAGCCCGCTGCTGCGGCGCCTGCGCCGAAAACGCAGCCCGTGGCGCAGGTCGCTCCGCCCAGCGTGCAGCGCATCGCCGCCGAAAACGGCATCAGCGTCGATGGCATGAACGGAACCGGCAAGGACGGCCGCGTCACCAAGGGCGACGCGCTCGCAGCCCTGCAGACGAAACCCGCCGCGCCCGCGCCGTCCGCACCCGCCGCGCCTCGTCGTCTCGACGCACGCGAGGAGCGGGTGAAGATGACGCGCCTGCGCGCCACCATCGCGCGTCGTCTCAAGGAGGCGCAGAACACCGCCGCCATGCTCACCACCTTCAACGAGGCCGACATGAGCCCGGTGATGGCCGTGCGCGCCCGCTACAAGGACAAGTTCGAGGAAAAGCACGGCGTGAAGCTCGGCTTCATGAGCTTCTTCGTGAAGGCGTGCGTGACCGCGCTGCACGAGGTGCCGTCGGTGAACGCCGAGATCGAGGGCGACGATGTCATCTACAAGAACTACTACGACCTCGGCATCGCCGTGGGCACCGACAAGGGCCTCGTCGTTCCAGTGCTGCGCGACGCGGACAAGAGGTCGATGGCGCAGATCGAGCAGGGCATCGGCGAACTGGGCAAGAAGGCCCGCGACGGCCAGCTCAAGCTCGATGACCTGCAGGGCGCGACGTTCACGATCTCGAACGGCGGAGTCTACGGCTCGCTGATGTCGACGCCGATCCTGAACGCGCCGCAGTCCGGCATCCTCGGCATGCACAAGATCCAGGATCGCCCGGTGGTCGTGAACGGCCAGATCGTCATCCGTCCGATGATGTATCTCGCGCTGAGCTACGATCACCGCCTCGTGGACGGCAAGGAAGCGGTGACCTTCCTCGTGCGCGTGAAGGAAAACCTCGAAGATCCCGAACGGATGCTGCTGGATCTTTAGGTGTTCTTGTTTTGTTTACTAAGGCTTGATAGTATTGCCCTTCAGGAACTCGCGGCGTATCTGTACCCAGAATTTGGGGGACGGTGAGTTGACTGGGCACGACAAAAACGACTCTGGCGGTGATATGGACCAATTTGTACTCACCAGCCTTGAGGACATCAAAAAAGACGTTGGAAATCTGCGTGTCGAAGTAGCTTCGCAACCGGCAAAGATGCTTGCTTGGCTCGCTGCCGGTGTCGGAGCGATTATTGTTTCTGGATTCGTTGGGACATTTTATCTTGGTGGAAGGCTCGGCGAATTGGGCGAGAAATTCAACTCGAATGATGATCGATTTCGTACGATTGAAGAACAGCAACGCGCGTTGATTTCCAAGACAGAAGAATTTCAAGATCAGCTCAGTGACCAACGAGAACAATTGAGTGTGGTGAAGTCGACCGTGGCTTCTCAGCAGACTTTTGACGGCCCGCCAGCAACCTCCGAACCGCGGACCAAACAATAATTGAAAGCTCTCTTTGACCTCGGTCACAAAGCAAAAGAGCCGGATTGCTTGCTGAGTTCAGTTCAGCGTTCTGGAAGTTGTAAAATTGTCATTTCTCGCCGTGAGATCCGATTGAGATGATCGGAGAATGACAGTGCTCGCAACATGAATGTGGAGGCTGCTCTCGTCTGGGTATTGCGCGGGTTCGGCGCGCTCTACATCGTGGGCGCGGTGCTGCTGTTCCGGCACCTGCGCGTCTACGCGCTCGTGGACGACGCCACGAAACGTCTTGAGCTCATGACCCGCGAGATCGAAGGGGAGGAGACCCCATCGCTTGATGCGCCGGATAAGGGCCGCAATGGCTGGCTTGCCGCCGGCGGCGTGCTGACGGCGATTGCGGGCCTTGCGATGGTCTTTGCGCTGCGGATCTCGCTCGTCCTGCTGGTGATGGCGGTGATCCACCAGATCGCCTATTTCATGCGGCAGCGGCACATCGAGCTGAACGCAAAGACGCCCGAGGAAGCCGAGGACGCACGGCCGACTCAGGCCACGCGCAACGGCTTCTTCACGTGCCTCGCGCTGACGGTGCTTGCGGCATGGCTGGAATGGCAGGGCGCTCTCTCGTAAGAGGCGCGGTATCGGATTCTGGAAGGTAAAGTCATGGCAGACATCTACGACGTCGTGATCATCGGCGGCGGTCCCGGCGGCTACAACTGCGCGATCCGCGCGGGACAGCTCGGCCTGAAGACGGCCATCGTGGAGAGCCGCGGCAAGCTCGGCGGCACATGCCTCAATGTCGGCTGCATTCCCTCAAAGGCGCTGCTGCACGCGTCCGAGATGTTCGAGGCGGCGAAGACGACGTTCCCGTCCATGGGCGTCATCGTCGGCGCGCCGAAGCTCGATCACGCGGCGCTGATGAAGCAGAAGGACGAAGCCGTCGACGGCCTGACGAAGGGCGTCGAGTTCCTGATGAAGAAGAACAAGGTCACGTACCTGAAGGGGAAGGGCCGCATCGCCGGAGCCGGCAAGGTCGAGGTGACCGGCGAGAACGGCGTCGAGACGCTCGCCACGAAGAACATCGTCATCGCGACGGGTTCGGAGCCCATGGGCCTGCCCGGCGTTGCGATCGATGAAAAGCAGATCGTGTCGTCCACCGGCGCGCTCGCGCTCGAAAGGGTCCCCGGCAAGCTCATCGTCATTGGCGGCGGCGTGATCGGGCTCGAGCTTGGCAGCGTCTGGCGCAGGCTCGGCGCCGAGGTGACGGTCGTCGAATTCCTCGACCGCATCCTGCCGACCAATGACGGCGAGGTGTCGAAGCAGTTCCAGCGCATGCTGCAGAAGCAGGGCTTCGCGTTCGAACTCTCCACCAAGGTCACCGGCGTCGAGAAGAAGGGCGGCAAGCTCGCCGTCACGGTCGAGCCCGCGGCCGGCGGCGACAAGCGCACGCTCGACGCCGATGTCGTGCTCGTCGCCATCGGTCGCAAACCCTACACCGAAGGCCTCGGCCTCGAGACGGTCGGCATCCAGACGGACAAGCGCGGCTTCATCGCCAACGATCACTGGAAGACCACCGCGCCCGGCATCTTCGTCATCGGCGACGTCACGCACGGCCCGATGCTGGCGCACAAGGCGGAAGAGGAGGGCGCCAACGTCGCCCAGATCATCGCCGGCAAGTGGGGCCACATGAACCCCGACATCATTCCCGGCGTCGTCTACACGAAGCCTGAGGTGGCCTCTGTCGGGAAGACGGAGGAAGAACTCAAGGCCGCGGGCGTGACCTACAAGGTCGGCAAGTTCCCGTTCATGGCCAACAGCCGCGCACGCACCAATCACGAGACCGACGGCTTCGTGAAAATCCTCGAGGACGCCGCGACGAGCCGCATTGTCGGCGCGCACATCATTGGCGTCGGCGCCGGCGAGATGATCGGCGAGATCTGCGTGGCGATGGAATTCGGTGCGAGCGCCGAAGACATCGCCCGCACCTGCCACGCCCACCCGACCATGACCGAAGCCATCCGCGAAGCCGCCAAGGGCGTCGATGGCTGGACGATGCAGGCATGAGCGGAGGCTCTAGTTTCCGTCCTTCCCCGGGAGGGGAAGGTGGCGTTCGCGAAGCGAACGACGGATGGGGCGGCGGCTCCATTTCGGAGATTGAGCTTACCGCCCCATCAGTCACGCCTGACGGCGCGACAGCTTCCCCTCACGGGGAAGCACGGCGACTCACCCGTCGTACAGCAATCATTTCCGCCGTGAGCGCTTCCGCCCTCAGCGCTTGCGCGAGCGCTGCGCCATCCCGTCAGGAAACTGCCCTCGCGGCGCTGGAAGCACGGGTTGGCGGTCGTCTCGGCGTGTTGGTGCTCGACATGGCGACGGGCCGATCATTCGGCCATCGCGCGGGCGAACCCTTCGGCATGTGTTCGACCTTCAAGCTGCCGCTTGCCGGCGCCGTGCTGCGCGAGGCGGACGCGGGGCGTCTCAGCCTCGATGAACGGCTGCGCTATTCGCAGGCCGACATGGTTTTCCACGTGCCGGTGACATCGCAGCATCTCGCGGAAGGCGCGATGACGATCGGCGCGCTCGCCGAAGCCGCGCAGAAGACGAGCGACAACGTCGCCGCCAATCTGCTCATCAGGCGTCTCGGCGGGCCGGAAGGCGTCACCGCGAAGGTGCGCGAGATCTATCCGCACGGCTTCCGTCTCGATCGCATCGAGCCGCAGATGAATTTCGTGCCGCCGGGTGAAGTGCGCGATACAGCGACGCCGGAAGGAATGGCCGGCGTCGTCTTCCACCTCGTCGGTGCGTATGCGCGCGGCGTCCTTTCGCCGGCGTCGCGAGAAACGCTCGTCCAGTGGATGGTCGACACCGCGACAGGCGCAAAGCGCATCCGCGCCGGTCTGCCGCCCGAATGGCGGGCAGGGGACAAGACCGGCACCGCCGACGCGACGGGGATGCCGAACAAGGTCAACGATGTCGCCGCGATCTGGCCGACAGAAGGCGATCCCGTCATCGTCGTCGCGTTCTACGAAGCGCCCGGCGAATTTGAAAGCACGCGCGATCAGGATGAGGCGGTGCTCGCGGAAGTGGGAAAGCTGGCTGCGAGCTGGATCAGACAGCAGCGCAAGCTGTGAAATCGGGACCGCGCGCCTTCAGGCGCGCATACGGTGTCGGGTGACAGGCGTCGTCGCTTGAACGATCCGTCCGATGCGCGCCTGAAGGCGCGCGGTCCCATTGGTGTCTCACTCCGCCGCATTGAGCATCGCGCGCAGCCTGTCGAGATACGCGATCCAGGCATCGCGACCTGCGTCTGTCAGATGCACGCGCGTCACCGGCTTCTTGCCTTCGAACTGCTTCTCGATGCGCACGTAGCCTGCGTCTTCCAGTTTCGAGAGATGCGCAGAGAGATTGCCGTCGGTCGCGTTCACCTTGGCCTTGAGTTCGAGGAAGCTCGCGGCGCTGGCGGTGGAGAGGTACGCCATCACGCCGAGGCGCAGGCGCCCGTGGATGACATCGTCGAGTTCGGTGTGATCGAAAGATGTCATGGTGATCTAGACAGTCGTCTTTGGTTCTTTGCTGAGAAGAACTAGGCCGGGCGCCAGCAACGTCGCTAACGAACCCGCCGCGCCTGCCAAGTAAAACCAGTGCTCGCTCAAGAACAACCCAAGTATAGCGGAGACCGAGAACGATGCCCCCGCGAACCAGCCGAGCCACTTCTCCTTGGAAACAATCGACGTAACCATGAGCGCGCAGCCGTACAATGCGTAGGCTGCGGGCACGATCACGTCCGGCGCTGTCGATCCGCCGCCGAGCATCATGTGGCCGATGGCGCCGACAACCACGGCTCCCGTGCCGATGCCCGCGCCGGCCCACACGGCGCTCTCGACCCGGTTTCCGAGCGACGACCGTCCCGGCAAGGCCCGGACGCGCGCCCCGAGCATGGAGGATCCGATCCCGGCGGCGATCCCGTACGAGATCCAGAGCGCCGCAAAGTGCCATGCGGGGTTGGGTGTCAGGAGTTTGTTGACCAGGCCCCACTGCAGCGCCCAGGCGATCGCGTTAAGGAGCCCCCAGAACATGAGAAACGAACCGCCCAGGAGCGGCGCCTGGCGGCCTTCCTCGGCGAGGGTCCGGACATAGTCGAGGTCTTCAGCGATCTCGCGGGGGCTCATGCGGGTCTCCATTCGATGGAGATCACGTATGCAAAGGGCTTTGTATTGTCAAGTAATACGGCGGTGGACCCAAACGCAACTGCGCCCGACCTCGCGGCCGGGCGCAGTGTTCACTTCACGAAGGGACGGACGGGCTTCGTCCGTCGCGTCGCCAGAAGAGCCGGGCCAGTTAGGCCTTCGGCGCAACCGGCTTCGCAGCCTTCACGGCCTTCGTCGTGCGAGCCGTCGTGGCGCGCTTCGTCGCGACCTTCGCCGGACGGCCGCGCTTTGCGGTCTTCTTCACGGTCTTCTTCGCGGCCTTCTTCGCGCCGACCTTGCGGGTCGTCTTCTTGGCGACCTTGCGGTTCGACTTGCGGGCCACTTTCTTCTTCGCCGTCTTCTTTGCGGCGGCCTTCTTCACGGTCTTCTTCGCCGCCGACTTCTTGGCGACCTTGCGGACCGACTTCTTCGCCGCGCGCTTGGCAGGGGCCTTCTTCGCGGTTTTCTTTGTCACTTTCTTCATAGTAGTTCTCCCGTTTTTACTGTTTCACTAGGTTTCACCAAAAGCGATCTGCTCCATCGCTGCGTGCCAATTTGGACCACACATAGTTGTCAAGTGGTTTATACCGCGAGACCTCGAAAATATTTTTCGTTATATTGTGGTTAAATTGGTCGGTGACTTCCCATTACTTATTCTGCATTCTGCAGGGAGCCCTAGCCCTTGGGCCCCATAGGTTTCAACGCCCTTAGGCGCGCGGATGCGCTGTCCTGTAGGCGTCGAAGACGCGTGCCGCCTCCACGTCGGCATATCTCTGTGTTGTCGAAAGCGATTCGTGCCCGAGCAGCTCCTGAATCACGCGAAGATCGCCGCCGTGCGCGAGCAAGTGAGTCGCGAACGCGTGTCGCAGCGCGTGCGGCGTCGTTGATTCGGGCAGCGAAAGTCGCGCGCGCAGCTGCGCGACACGCTCCTGGATGATGCGCGGCGAAAGCTCGCCGCCACGCGCGCCGCGAAACAGCGGCGCATCGCGATCGAGTGCGAACGGACACAGCGCCGCGTAGCGATCGACCGCCTCGCGCGCCGCGTCGAGGATCGGAACGACGCGTTCCTTGCCGCCTTTGCCAGTGATGCGCAGCGTCCGCGGCAAAGGCAGATCACCGCCGCGCAGCGACAGCGCCTCGCTGATTCGCAGCCCCGCCGCGTAGAGAAGCGTCAGCACCGCCGCATCGCGCGCCGCGATCCAGCCGGAGCGATCGGCCTCGTCGCCGGCGGTTACGTCGAGCATCGCGCGGGCGTCGGACTCGGAGACCGGGCGGGGGAGGGTCGCGCGCAGACGCGGTCCGCGCACGAGCATGATCCGCGCGTTGGCGATCCCGCAGCGGCGCTCAAGCCAATGGAAGAAGGCGCGGATCGCGGCCAGCGCACGCATCCGGGATCGGGGGGTAAGCCCCTCCTCCGCGCGGTGCGCCAGATAGGCGCGCAGGTCTTGCGGCGCGAGAACGGCCATATCGCCCAGGGTCGGCGCGCCGCCCATGTGGTTGGTGAGAAACTCAAGGAAAGCAGACACGTCGCGGCGATAGGCGGAAACGCTGAGCGGGCTGAAGCGGCGCTCGGTCGCGAGGTAATCGATCCAAAGGATCGAAGCCTCAAACGCTGGCGTCGCCACGCCTGTATCCCTACCTTGCACCATGATGAGTCCGTCAGCCCGCATGCGCGCCGCGCGCCGTCGATCGAATACGATCGCGTCGCTGCCCGGCTTCGAGGAAGAGCCCTCGGACTTCGCGCATGATGCCAAACTCTCCAAAGTCGCCGTCCTGTTCCCGCTGCCATTGCCGGAACCATTCGACTACTGCGCGCCCGCTGCGTGGGCTCTGCAACCGGGCGATCATGTGATCGCGCCACTCGGTCCGCGCAGCGTGCGTGGAGTCGTATGGAGCGTAGAAACAGAAAGTGCAAATGCCGCGAATCTGAAACCGATCGAATCAAAGGCTCAAGCGGCGCCGTTGCCCGACATTTCGCGACGCTTCGTCGACTGGATGGCGAAGTATGTGGTGACGCCGCCAGGCAACGCCCTGCGCATGGTCGTGCGTTCCACCGAAGCGCTCTCGCCGTCGCCGACATACGCTGTCTACGCGCCCACCGAGATGATGTCGGGCGCCGTCACGCCGGCGCGTGCGCGGGTGATGAGCGAGGCGGCGAAGGAGCCCGGCACGGGTGCCGATCTCGCGCGTCGCGCCGGCGTTTCTTCAAGTGTTGTCAAAGCGTTACTCGAAACCGGCGCGCTCACGCGCATCGATGTTCCGGAGGATCCGCCGTATCCTGAGCCCGATCTTTCGCTGCCGGGAAACGCGCTGAACGTGCAGCAGGACGCGGCTGCGGAAATGCTGAAGGAGAGCGTTCGCACGGATGCGTTCGCGGCTGTTCTGCTGGACGGGATCACGGGCTCGGGAAAGACCGAAGTCTATCTCGAAGCCATCGCCGAAGCGCTTGCCCGCGACCCGTCGGCGCAGGTGCTGGTGCTGCTTCCGGAAATCGCACTGACCCAGGCCGTGCTCGCCAGATTTGAGCAGCGATTCGGCATGAGACCCGTCGAGTGGCACTCCGCCATCAGCCAGAAAGCACGTCGCCGCGCGTGGCGCGAAGTGAACGAGGGCCGCGCCAGACTGATCGCGGGCGCGCGCTCGGCGCTGTTCTTGCCATTCCGAAATCTGCGCCTGATCGTGGTCGACGAAGAACATGACCCGTCCTACAAACAGGACGACGGCGTCGCGTACCAGGCGCGAGATCTCGCGGTGGCGAGGGCGAAACTCGGGGGCTGTGCGGTAGTCCTCGCCAGTGCGACGCCGTCTCTCGAAACACTCGTCAATGCGCAGACCGGCAAATACCGGCACGTAAAATTGACGGCGCGTCACGGCGTGGCGGTGCTGCCGGACGTGGAACTGATCGATCTCAAGATCGATGCGCCCGACAGGGGCCGCTGGCTCTCGCCGAAGCTTGTCACCGCCGCCGCCGAAGCGTTGTCGCGCGGCGAGCAGGCGCTCTTCTACATGAACCGCCGGGGTTATGCGCCGCTGACGCTGTGCCGCGCGTGCGGGCACCGGATGCAGTCGCCGGATACGCAGAGCTGGCTTGTCGAGCACAAATACTCCGGCCGCCTCGTGTGCCACCTCACCGGCTTCTCGATGCCGAAGCCCAAGGAGTGCCCCACCTGCATGGCGCCCGACAGCTTCGTGGCCATCGGGCCGGGCGTGGAGCGGGTAGAGGAAGAAGTGCGCCAGCTCTTTCCGAATGCGCGCATCGAGATCTTCTCCTCGGACACCGCGCAGAACGGCGATCAGGTGCGCGCCATCGTCGACCGGATGGCGCAGGGCGAGATCGACATCCTCATCGGCACGCAGATCGTCGCCAAGGGCCACAACTTCCCGCGTCTCACGATGGTCGGCGTCGTCGATGCGGACCTAGGCCTCAAGGGCGGCGACCTGCGGGCAGGGGAGCGCACCTATCAGTTGCTCAGCCAGGTCGCGGGCCGTGCGGGCCGCGCCGATCGTCCGGGTCGCGCGCTGGTGCAGACTTATGCGCCTGAGCACGACGCGATGATCGCGCTCTCGAAGCATGATCGCGACGGCTTCCTTGCGGCGGAAGCGGCAGGGCGCGAGGCGATGGGCATGCCGCCGTACGGTCGGCTCGCGGCGGTGATCATCTCGGGGCCCGACGAGCCGACGGTGAACTATGCGGCCATCGTGATGGGCGAGAAGGCGCCGCAGGCGGACGGCGTCGACGTGTGGGGCCCGGCGCCCGCGCCGCTTTCAATCATCCGCGGCCAGCACCGCCGCCGCTTCCTTGTGCGCGCCGATCGCGGCGTCGACATCAGCGCCTTCATGGCCGCCTGGCGCGAGCGGGTGAAGCTGCACAGCTCCATCCGGCTCCAGATCGACGTCGATCCGTATTCGTTTCTCTGATCACATCAGCGGCAGCTCCACCTTCACGCTCTGCCCCGCGTCGTTGCGGGCGTCGCCGACGAGCTTGAAATCGTCCGTCGCCTGCAGGACGAGCACGGTGTTGTGGTCGGCGTCGCCGATGCGGCAGCGCGCCGAGATGGTGACGCCCGAACGGTTGACGGTGCCGGCCATGCCGGTCGGCGCGCAGAGGCCGCCGTCGAAGGCGCCCGACGCTTCGTTGAGCGAGCGCACGGTGAGGCCCACGCCCTGCAGCGCGTTGGCGAACGGCTGCGCTTCCGGCGTCGCGGCCACGGCGAGCAACGGCATCCGCGCGCCGCGGCGATTGAGCAGCAGGCGTTTCACCGCGAGCTGGCGCAGCGCGGGATCGTTGGTGCGATAGAGCTTGTCGACGGCGGCGGCGGCGACGGCCTGGTCCTGCGTCCTGAGACTGTCGACGCCGGCGCGCAGGCGCTCGGACGGGTCGGCGGATGCGAGACCTTGCGCCAGCGTCTGCATGGCGCGTTCAGCCTCCGAGAGTTGCGGCGGGGGCGCAGCGACGGCGACGGGCGGGCCGTGCGGCTGGTCGGTGACGATCATCGACTGCACGGTGCGTCCGAAGGGAAGGAGGGTCGCGACCACGCCGCGCTCGACCGCCGCCGGTTTCGGCGCCACGTACCAGAGGCCGATCAGCACGCCGAAGGCGATGGCGTTGAGCAGCGCAAAACCCGCCAGCGGCCGCAGCAGGCCCGTCAGCGGCGGCAGGAGCGAGAGAACCCCCGAAACCAGCGCAAGCGCCGCGAAGGCGATGCCGAAGGTGAGGACGACGGGTCCGTAGGGCGTCATCAGGTCCGCCAGCACGGCGGTGACCGCCGCGCAGACGAGCGCGCCAAAAATGACGGGTATGTTCGGTCCGCCGCCGCCAGCGTGCATGTCAGACATCGGAAATCCCCTTCCGCGTTGCTCGTCCTCTTCTAACATGCAGTTCACGGTGCGCCATCCCGACTCACCCGACGACGGGAAATGCGCGCCGAGGAGCAACGCATGCAGCTGTCCACCGCCTCCTGGCCGGAGGTCGAAGCCTATCTCGCCCGCTCGAAGGGCATCGTCATCCCGATCGGTTCGCACGAGCAGCATGGCCCGAACGGGCTCATCGGCACCGACGCGATCTGCCCGGAAGTCATCGCGCAGGAGGCCGGCGACGAGGACGGCTTTCTCGTTGGCCCCACGTTCAATGTCGGCCAGGCGCAGCACCATCTCGGCTTTCCGGGCACCGTCACGCTGCGGCCGTCGACGATGATCGCGGCGCTGCAGGACTGGATCGGCAGCTTCACCCGTCACGGTTTTCAGCGGCTCTATTTCTTCAACGGCCACGGCGGCAACACCGCGACGATCAACGCGGCGTTCTCGGAAGCCTATGCGCCGTGGAGCCTGAAGGGCGAACCCGCGCCATTCGCGTGCGCGTTGCAGAACTGGTGGGAGCTCAAGGGGGTCGGCGAGGCGTGCCGCAAGATCTTCCCGGTCGGGGAGGGCAGCCACGCGACGCCGTCGGAGGTGAGCGTCACCTATTACAGGTACCCCCACGCCCGGAAGGACGTGGCGATGGCGCCGAAGATCGCGCCGACCGGGCTCATCCGCGACGCCGCCGACTATCGCCGCCGCTTCGCCGACGGGCGCATCGGCTCCGATCCCTCGCAGGCCAGCGCCGAGGCGGGCGCCGAGATCGTCGCGGCGGCGAAAGCCGCGCTGATCGCCGACGTGCGGCGGTTCTTCGGCGAGAACGAATAGGCGGCGGCGCCCGCGGCGCTTGACGCGACGCCGCGGGGCATGTCGAAAGCGGCGACAGTTCAAGGAATATCCATGCTCGACTTCCTCGCCTCGCCTGCCTTCTGGACCAGCCTCGCGGCGCTGACCTTCCTCGAGATCGTGCTGGGCATCGACAATCTGCTCTTCGTGTCGATCGCGGTCGGCAAGCTGAAGGGCCAGCAGCAGGAGCGGGCGCGACGGGTCGGCATCTGGGGCGCGATGGTGCTGCGCATCGTGATGCTGGCGGGAATCTTCGCGATCATCGGCGCCAGCAAGATCACGCTGCTCACGTTGCCCGAATGGGTGGCGCAGGCGTTCGGCGGCTCGAACGTGGACCACCACGAGGAAATGATCCGCTTCACGGTGAAGGATCTTGTCCTCTTCGCGGGCGGCCTCTTCCTGCTCTGGAAGGGGACGCAGGAGATCCACCAGTCCGTCGAGGGCACCGAGCACGAAGCCGCGGAAGCGAAATCCGATTTCAGCGCGGTGGTCATCCAGCTCTTCGTCATCAACGCGGTGTTCTCCATCGACAGCGTGCTGACGGCGGTGGGTCTCGTGGACATCGAGGGCGCGCCGGTGGAGTCCATCGTGATCGCGGTTTCGGCGGTGGTGCTCTCCACGTTCGTGATGGCGGTGGCGGCCAAGCCGCTGGCCGACTTCATCGAGCGGCACCCGACGACGAAGATGCTGGCGCTCGCCTTCATCCTGCTGGTCGGCGTGGCCCTGGTGGCCGACGCGCTCGGCTTCCACATCCCGCGCGGCTATCTCTACTTCGCGATCGCGTTCTCGGTGGCGGTGGAGCTTTTGAACATCCGGGCGCGAACGAAGACGGAAACGAAGGCCGCGCATTAGCGGAGGTGCATGGTCGACGGGACCGCGCGTCTTCAGACGCGCATGGGCCGGCGGCGCCAGACTCCGGGGAATCTCGCGTGTCATGAAAAGCCTGATGCGCGTCT
>CAZGYQ010000055.1:0-22956 GCA_964530695.1 uncultured Caulobacteraceae bacterium | reverse complement strand
GCCGCGCTCGATGATTTCGATGCGGTGGTCGAACGCGCGCTGAAGCGCCTGCCGAGGACGCGGGTCGCGGGGGCGCTGGTCATCGCATGGAGCGCCTCTGCCCAAGTAACTTTGCAGGCAGAGGACGTGGGCGAGGGCGCCCACGCTCCGGACACGTCATGACTGTCGGCGAGTTGGACCGCCGGCGTCCCGCCGGCATTCGGTATCCGAACAGCGCGAGATTCTTCGGAGTCTGGCGGCGCCGCTGCATGCCGGCGGGTCGCCGGCGGTCCTGCTCGCTGAAAGCCGCGCCGAAACGGCCGCGTTCACCGCTTCCGTTTCGCCATCGCCTCCGCGAAGCGCTCGAACAGGTAGTGGCTGTCTTGCGGCCCGGGGCTCGCCTCCGGGTGGTACTGCACGGAGAACACGGGCTTGCCCTTCATGCTGATGCCGCAGTTGGAGCCATCGAACAGCGAAACGTGCGTCTCCTCCACCGTGTCGGGCAGAGTGTCGCGATCGACAGCGAAGCCGTGGTTCATCGAGACGATTTCCACCTTGCCGGTCGCAAGGTCCTTCACCGGATGGTTCGCGCCATGATGGCCCTGCGGCATCTTGATCGTCTTCGCGCCGAGCGCGAGGCCCAGCATCTGGTGACCGAGGCAGATGCCGAACACCGGCACGCCGCTGTCCACGAGCTTGCGGATTTCCTTCGCCGTATAGGCGCCGGTCGCGGCGGGATCGCCCGGCCCGTTGGACAGCACGATGCCGTCGGGCTTTTTCGCCAGCGCCTCTTCTGCGGTTGCGCTCGCGGGCAGGACGTGGCAGCGCGCGCCGATGTCGCCGAGCGCGCGCAGGATGTTGCGCTTCACGCCATAGTCGAAGACGACCACGTCGAATTTGGGTTTCGCCACGGCGGTCACGCCGTCGCCCCAGCGCCAGCGGCCTTCCTCGACCACGTAGGACTGGGCGGTGGTCACGTCCTTGGCGAGGTCCATGCCCTCAAGGCCAGGCCACGCCGCCGCCATCGCCTTGAGGGCCTCCATGTCGAACGCGCCCGCCGGATCGTGGGCGATGACGCCGTTCGGCATCCCCAGTTCGCGGATGCGCCGGGTCAGGGCCCGGGTGTCGACGCCGGACAGCCCGATGACCCCGCGCCGGGCGAGCCAGTCGTTCAGCGGCAGGGTCGAGCGGTAGTTGCTGGGGGCGGTGGGCGGCGCCCGGAAGATCGCGCCGCGGGCCGCGGCCGCGGCGGCCGGGCTCGACGCCTCGACATCCTCCGGCGTGGAGCCGACGTTTCCAATGTGCGGGAAGGTGAAGGCCACAATCTGGGCCGCGTAGGAGGGGTCGGTCAGGATCTCCTGATAGCCGGTCATGGAGGTGTTGAAGCAGACCTCGCCGACGGCTGTTCCAGCGGCGCCATGGCCCGTGCCGAGGAAAATAGTCCCATCCGCGAGTACGAGAGCACCCGTCGCCGTCTCCGCCGATCCGCTCTTCTCCCCGGCAGCCACCAACGTCCTCCCGCACAAACGGTTCCCAAATGCTCGGGGGGGTTAGGCGGGGTCGCCCCTCCTGTCAAAGGGTGGAGACCTCTGCCTCTTTCTGGTGACATGGCTTGCCGGAGAGGTTTAGTGGCCCGCATAGGGTCACGGCTGTCAGCGCGGGGAGCGGTGCAGGATGGTTACCGGCGTCTTCAGGTTGAAGGTTTCCGCGCCCTCCGGAATTGTCTAGGGTTTTTCATGGGGTCGGCTCTCGGAGCGGTAAGCATGCGGCGGGCGGCCGGAATCGCGCTGGCGATCGTGATGGGCTGCCTCATGGCGTCGTGCGGCCGTGAGAAGGCGCGAGCGCCGGTGCCCCCGGTTGCGCAGGCGCCGCTGATCCCGCGGGTGGCGCTGTTCGGCAACCCCGAGCGCGCCCAGGCGCGCATTTCGCCCAAGGGCGATCTCATTTCCTTCCTGGCGCCCCAGGACGGTTACCTGAACGTATTCGTCATGCCAGTGGACGGCGAACTCTCGTCGGCCCGCGCCGTGACAAGAGACGTGACGCGCGGCATCCGCAAGCACTTCTGGGCCGAGGACGGCGCGCATATCCTCTACCTTCAGGATTCCGCGGGAGACGAGAACTGGCGCCTGCACAGCGTCGAAGTCGCCACCGGCGAGGACAGGGACCTCACACCGCTTCCCGGCGTGCAGGCGACGGTTGTAGGCATGAGCCGCGCCGAGCCGGACTGGGTGCTCGTCGGCCTGAACGACCGTGACCGGAAGTGGCACGACATCTACAAGATCAACGTCAGTACGGGTCAGCGCGCGCTCGTCCAGCGCAATACGGAGAAGTTCTCCAGCTTCATCGCCGACCGCGAGAACATCGTCCGTCTCGCCCTGCGCAACATGCCGGACGGCTCGGTGGAGGTGCATGCCTTCATGTTGCAGGGCGGCTGGAGGAAGATGTTCGACATCCCGTTCGAGGATAGTCTCACGACCTATCCGATCGCCTTCACCGGCGACGGCACGCACTTCCTGATGTTCGACTCCATGGGACGCGACAAGGCCGCGCTCGTCAGCGTCGACGCGATGACCGGCGACAAGACCGTCGTCGGTGAAAACCGCCGTGCGGACGTTTCGGATGTCTGGATCGACCCGGTCTCGTTCGAACCGGAAGCCTACGCTTCGGAATATCTGACAAACGAATGGACCGGCGTCGATGACGTCGCGCGCGCCGACATCGCCTTTCTCGACGAACAGCTGAAGGGCGAGCCGACGGTCGTCAGCCGCTCGGCCGATGATGCCCGGTGGATCGTTGTCGAGGATGGACCGACGACGCCGCTGCGCGTGTATCGCTACGATCGCGCGGGAACACGCGCGCTGAAGCCGCTGTTCGACCAGCGCCCCGCGCTCGCCGATGCGCCGCTGCAGCCGATGATCCCCGTCGAGATCGCCTCGAGCGACGGCCAGACGCTGGTCTCCTACCTCACGCTGCCGCCCGGTTCCGACGTCAATGGCGATGGCGCGCCGGAGCAGCCCGTGCCGCTGGTTCTCAATGTGCACGGCGGCCCTTGGTATCGCGACAGCTTCGGGTTCAATCCCGAGCACCAGTGGTTTGCAAACCGCAATTACGCCGTCCTGAGCGTGAATTTCCGCGGCTCGACCGGTTTCGGCAAGGCGTTTGTCAATCTCGGCAACAAGGAGTGGGGCGGCGCCATGCAGCGCGACCTCACGGACGCCATGAACTGGGCCATCCAGCGCGGCATCACGACCACCGACAAGGTCGCGATCTACGGCGCGTCCTACGGCGGCTACGCGGCGCTCGTGGGGTTGACGTCCACCCCCGAGCAATACGCCTGCGGGGTCGATGTCGTGGGCCCTTCGAGCCTGAAGACGCTGTTTGAGTCTATCCCGCCGTATTGGGAATCCTCGCGCAACGAGTTTTATCTGCGCGTCGGCGATCCGACGAAATCCGATGGCCTCGCATTGCTTCAGGATCGTTCGCCGCTGACCCGTGCGAGCGCGATCCGCCGGCCGCTGCTGATTGCACAGGGCGCGAACGACCCGCGGGTGAAGCAGGCTGAATCGGAGCAGATCGTCGCGGCGATGCGCGCGCGCCAGGCGCCGGTGTCGTATGTGCTCTATCCGGATGAAGGGCACGGCTTTGCGCGTCCGCAGAATCGCATCTCGTTCTACGCCGTTGCGGAGGGCTTCCTGCAACAATGCCTGGGCGGCAGAGTGGAGCCGATCGGGCGCGACTTCGAGGGGGCGAGCCTTGAAGTAAGGCATGGCGCCGAGAGCATCCCCGGACTCGCCGAAGCCGTCGCCGCGATTCCGCGATCACCGCCGCAACCGGCGGCCGCGGTGTCAGCGCAACAGGCGCCAGCGCCGAAAAAGTAGGCAGCGGCCAGGCCGCAAAATTGCCAGCAAAATCAACGTTTGACTCGCGTCATGCGGCTCCATCACGCTTGCCTTCCCAGACCAGTCCATTTGCAGCGGAAGGGAAGCCTTGATGGAGCACGAAGACATCCGGCTGCGGCTCGAAGGCTGGCGGCTGACCACGGCGGAAGTGCTCTACTACATGCCCGATCATCCGAAGTTGCTGCAGAGCTTCGTCTGGCAGACGCTCGATCTCGCGCCACGCTATCCGCGCGTGCGACGGTTTCTGGATTTCTGGAAGGCCGAGATCGAGGCGGTCATCCACTCCGTACGGCTGGCGAGCGGGGAGGAGCTGGCGCCTTCGCGCGTGCGCATCGCCGGAAGCTGGTCGCAGCTGAACTAGCTTGTGCCAAGGCCGGGCGCCGCACGCTTCCTGCGCCGGGCGGTGCTTGCTATAGGCCTCCCTCGCGGAGGGAGTCATGACCGTTTTCATCGCCCACGCCGAGGCGGACCGCCCGGCAGCGGAGGCGCTCGAGAAGTTCCTTGAACGGCGCGGGCTGTTTGTGGAACTCGAGACGGGCGAGTGCGGATTCCGCCCGGTGCAAGGCGCCGACACAGTCGTTGCGCTCTGGTCGAAGGACACCACGTTCTCGCCGTACCGCCTGCTGTTTGAAAAGCGCACGATGGAGGCTTGGGCCGACGAACAACTCGTGCTGATCAAGCTCGACCATGCATTTGCGCCCGTGGGCTTGCGCGATCTCGCGGCGATCGACGCGAGCTTTGAACAGCAACGCGACATCGCCTGGGCAGCGGTCGCGAAGACCGCGCAGGATGCGCGCGTGCGCCCGGCTCCGGCTCCGCAGGCGCAGCAACGCACGCGCGCGGCGCCGCCTCCGGCAGGCGCGCCCGCTATGCGCAAGAAGGCGTCCGTCGGCTGGCTGTCGGTTGTGTTCGGGCTGATGCTTACGCTCGTCGTCGGCGCCGGCGCCTACGTGGCGTTTGTCTATAGCCACATGAACGACATGAACGCTGTCGGCGAAAACCCCGGCCCCCCTTGGCTTCGCGACTGGCTCGCAAGCGGCGCATATCAGGCCTGGTTGCCGATCATTGGTGCGGTCGCGGCGTTCGTGCTCATTGGCGCCATCGCGGTGGCGACGCTTTCAAAACGCGGCAGACGGCGCGTCGGCGCGGAAGCGCCGGCTGCAGCAACCGGCGGCGGCGGCGATCCGTTGTTTGTCTCCTATTCGCACGCCGACAATCTCGCGGTCGTGCCGGTTGTCGAGGCCGTGCAAGCGCAGGGGCGCAACGTCTGGATCGACAACAAGGGGATCAACACCGGCGAAAGCTGGGCCGGCGAGATCGTGCGCGCGATCAGGGGCGCAAGCGGCGTCATCGTCATGTGTTCGAAGCACGCGTTTGAAAGCGATCATGTGAAGCGGGAGGTCTATCTGGCCGATCGCTACAAGAAGCCGATGGTGCCGGTGTTCATCGAGGCGGCGCCGCCGCCGGAGGACTTCGAGTATTTCTTCGCCGGCGTGCAGTGGCTGGAACTGCACAAGACCCCCGAGGCCGACCGGGCTGCGGCGCTGGCGAAGGCGTTGCGCGCGGTCTGACCCGACGTCGTTTGACCCAGCGCAGGGACTTCAGGGTCGCGCGCCTTCAGCGTAGGGTGCGCGAGCGGACCATCCGGTCCGAGCTGCCCTGAAAGGTGCGACATGGCTGATGACTCCGTCCTTCTCGACGTTTCTCCGGAAGGCGTCGCGGTGGTCCGCATCAATCGGCCCGACCGGCGCAACGCTTTTGACGAAGGCGTCATCCTCGGTCTCTCGGACGCCTTCGAGACCCTGAAGGGCGCCGACCACGTGCGCGTCGTGCTCCTGCGCGGCGCCGGCGAGCATTTCTCCGCTGGCGCGGATCTGGACTGGATGAAGCGCCAGGGCGAGCGCGATCGCGCCGACAACGAGGCCGATGCGCTCGATCTCGCGCGGATGCTGAAAGCCCTCCACGATCTGCCGCAGCTGACGGTCGCGCTTGTGCAGGGGGCGGCGATGGGCGGCGGCGCGGGGCTGGTGGCGGCGTGCGATGTGGGCGTCGCGCTGCGGTCTGCGAGTTTCCGCTTCTCCGAGGTGCGCCTCGGACTAACCCCGGCGACGATCAGCCCCTACATCGTCGAGGCCATCGGAGCACGTGCAGCGAAGGCATTGTTCGCCACCGCGGAGAATTTCGACGGCGCCTATGCGGAGAAGATCGGCCTGACGCAGTACACCGTCGAGACGGCGCAGGAGCTCGACGACATGGCCGAGTATCTCTGCAAGCTCGCGCTCCAGAACGCGCCGGGCGCGGTGGACGACGCCAAGAAGCTTGTCCGGGACGTGGCGGGCCAGAAGATCGACGATCACCTCCTGCGCGAAACCGCCCGCCGCATCGCCGCGCGCCGCGCGAGCGACGAGGGCCGGGAGGGGCTCGCCGCCTTCCTCGAACGGCGAAAGGCCAGTTGGGACGTGGGGTGATTTGACGCTGCCGGCGCGCTAAGACCGCTCCGGGAGAGTCGGATGAGCGGAGAAATCGAGGCGGCCGGTGCTCTCGCGACGGCCGGTCTGGCGGCGAAGACCCTCGAGGGCGGCGGTCACGGGGCGGGCGATGGCGCGGTCGGCGACGGTTCGGCCTGCGCCAATTGCCGGGCGGCCGTGACAGGCGTCTATTGCGCCGCGTGCGGCCAGCCCGCGCATGTGCATCGTTCGCTCGGCCACTTCCTTGAGGAAGCCGTGCACGGGCTCTTCCATTTCGACACCAAGGCCTGGCGCACCGTGCCGATGGCTGCGTTCCGGCCGGGCACGCTGACGTTCGACTACATTCACGGCAGGCGCGCCCGCTACATCTCGCCGGTCGCGCTGTTTCTCTTCACCGTCTTCCTGATGTTCTTCGTGTTCGCGTTGCTCGGCGACGTGAAGGGCGGCGGCGCGACGACGATGGAGGAGTTGCGCGCCGAGGTCACGAAGGGCGAGGCGGACGTGCGCGCTGCGGAAGCCGCCGTTGTGAGGGCAAAGGCGGCGGTCGATACTGTTGCGACCACCGGAGCGGGCAAGGCGGGCGATGCGGCGCGCGCGCGGGGAGATCTCGTCGGAGCCACGGCCGAACTGCGCGCCGAACACGCGGTGCTCGCCGCGGCGCGCGCCCGGCTAGCCAGACGCGAAGCGCGGATCGAAAAGTTGCGAACCGTGCGCGCGCGCCTTGACGCGCAAGCTGGGGAGGCACGGGCGAAAAATGACGCGGACACTCTGAGTAAAATCGCGACAGCGCGAGCGATCATCGACAGCGCGCTCGCCAATCCCGCGGGCCCTCCCGACAGCGTGAAGGCCGATATCGATCAAGCAGGGGAGGTCAACATCAACGTCGCGGTTGGCCCGGAAGACGGCCTGAAGACCTTGTTCGAGCAGATCAAGGCCGCGAACGCAGCGGGGAGGATCACAGTGAACACTGGCGTCCATGGCTGGGACGAGACGATCAGGCACAAGCTCGAGAACCCGGAACTCGCCTGGTACAAGATCCAGAACACCGCGTACAAATTCTCATTTCTCCTGGCGCCGATCTCGCTGCCGTTCATCTGGCTCATTTTCTTCTGGAAGCGCGGCGTGACGCTCTTCGATCACGCCGTCTTTGCGCTCTACTCGCTCAGCTTCATGTCGCTCCTGTTCATCGTGCTCGCGCTTTCGATGCGCGCGCCGTTGGCCAATGCGGCGGCAGGCGCCGTCGCGACGGCGATGTCGGCGGCGATCCCGATGCACATGTTCTTCCACATCAAGGGCGCGTACGCCCTCGGCTGGTTTGCCGCGCTCTGGCGCACTATGGCCATGCTCGTCTTCGCCGTGGCGGCGCTGTCGATCTTCCTGTTGGCGATCATTCTTCTCGGACTTCTGGGCTAGCATGGCGATTTTTCCCTCACTGCTGGTCGCCAACCGCGGCGAGATCGCGTGCCGCATCTTTGCCACTGCACGCGCGATGGGCATGCGCACCATCGCCGTCTATTCGGACGCCGACGCCAAGGCCAAGCATGTGCGCGAGGCCGACGAGGCCGTGCACATCGGCGCAGGCCCCGCATCGGAGTCCTATCTGCGCGGCGACAAGGTGCTCGCTGCGGCGAAGGCGGCTGGGGCGGCCGCTATCCATCCGGGTTACGGATTTCTGTCCGAAAACCCCGAGTTCGCCGAAGAGGTGGTCGCGGCCGGCCTCATCTGGGTGGGGCCGACTCCTGCATCCATCCGCGCGATGGGTCTGAAGGATGAAGCCAAGCGCATCGCGATTGCGGCGGGCGTGCCCGTGCTCTCCGGCTATCAGGGCGAAGACCAGAGTGAAAAGCGCCTGCTCGAGGAAACCAAGGCGATTGGTTTTCCGGTGCTCATCAAGGCTGTCGCCGGAGGCGGGGGGCGCGGCATCCGGGAAGTGAAGTCTGCGAAGGATTTCCGCAACCAACTCGTCAGCGCGCAGCGCGAGGCGAAGGCGGCGTTCGGCGATGACCGCGTGTTGATCGAAAAGCTCGTCGAACGGCCACGCCACATCGAGGTGCAGGTGTTTGGCGACAAGCACGGCGGGCTCGTGCACCTGTTCGAGCGCGATTGTTCGCTGCAGAGACGTCGCCAGAAGGTGATCGAGGAAGCGCCAGCGCCAGGCATGACCGATGCGGTGCGCGCGGCGATGACGGCGGCGGCGCTCAAGGTCGCGCGCGCGGTCGACTACGAGAATGCCGGTACGGTCGAGTTCATCGTCGATGGAAACGGTCCGCTGCGACCGGACGGCTTCTGGTTCCTCGAGATGAACACGCGCCTGCAGGTGGAGCATCCGGTGACGGAGGCGGTCACCGGCCTCGACCTCGTGGAATGGCAATTGCGCGTCGCTGCGGGGGAGAAGCTGCCGAAGGCGCAGCGCGAGATCACGCTCGATGGCCACGCCATGGAAGCGCGCATCTGCGCGGAAGACCCCGCCGAGGCCTTCAGGCCGAGCGTCGGACGGCTCACGCACTGCGAGTGGCCGCGTTTCGCCCGAATGGAGCGCGGCGAGGCGGACGCGGACGATCCCTACTGGACGTTCGTCGACGCGGGTTTCGAGGAAGGCGACACGATCCCGTCATCCTATGACTCTCTGCTTGCGAAACTGGTGGCGTTCTCGCGCACGGGCGATGCCGAAACGGCGCGCGAGGAATGCCGCACCGTGGTGCGCGACGCGTTGCGTCAGACGCAGGTCAAGGGCGTGACCACCAACGCTGCGTTCCTGGCGCGGCTCGCTGACGATGCGGAATTCGCCGCCGGCTCCGTGCAGACTGGGCTGATCGCCGAGCATATCGAGGCGCTCACCACACGCGACGCCGACCGGTTGCAGGCGGCGGCGCGACTTGCCTTCGACGAGGCGGTCAACGACTGGGGCGACACGAACCCATGGGGCGCACGCGATGGCTGGCGTCTCAACGCGCAAGCGAGCCCGACATGGTCGTTCGAGGAGGGTGGCGAGACGCTCACGGTCCGCCTCCTCTGGAATGGCCGGGAATGGGAATCCACGGTCAATGGCGCGCCTGTGCCGCTCGATCCCGACACGCGCGTGGCCTTCAGGCCAGGCGGCGGTGAGACCGCCGTGTTCGTCAACGGCGAGGTGTTCGTACTTGCCCGCCCGGGGGCCAACGCCGATCATGACGCCGGAGACCTCGGCGATGAAGTGAAGGCGCCGCTTCCCGGCAAGATCGTTGCGTTCGCCACGAAGGTCGGCGCGCACGTGAAGAAGGGCGAGGCTCTGGTCACGCTGGAAGCCATGAAGATGGAGCACGCACTCAAGGCGCCACGCGATGGCGTCGTCGCGGCGGTCGACGCAGACGAGGGCGCGCAGGTCAAGGAAGGCGCGGTGCTTGTGCGGCTGGAGCCGGTGGAATGAGCGCCGAGATGCAGACGTTCCTTGTCGTTCAGGCCATCTCGCTCGGCGGCGTGCTCGTGCTCATCGCGCTTGCGTGGCTTATCGGCTTTCGCCAGCGCGCGCGCATCCTCGACAAGTTTCACGTCTGGAAGCTGGCGGCGGATGACAAGGTCGGCCCGACAGGGGAGGTCGCCGTCGACGCGCTTGGCCGCACGGCGCTCGCCGAGATCGATGCTGACAAGGTCTTTGTCGTGAAGGCGCTGGGAGACCGGCTCACCACGCGCGTGTTTCCGAAGTCCGCCGTCGCGTCTGTGCGGATGTACCGCCCGCGGGGGCGGGGCATCGGCGCACGCTTGCGCTTTTCCGACGCCGGCTTCGACGACCTGGCGATCGAGTTCGAGAGCCGCGAGGCGCCTCCCTGGATCGAGCGGCTGCGTCGCGGCGCGTGGAGCAAGTAAGGATGACGCCAAACACCACGCCACCGCCGGAAACGCCGCACTGGGTGCCTGACGATGTCGTCACGCTCGCGGTGCCGGCGTTCATCGCCCTGATCATCATCGAGATGATCGCCGTGCGCGTGTCCAAGCGCGGCGGCTATGAAACGAACGATTCCGCCGCCAGCCTCTTCATGGGGTTCGGCTCGACGCTCGCCGGCGCCCTGACGGGCGGGCTATATGTCTTCAGCGCGTTCTGGATCTACAAGTATCGCATCTTTGATATCGGCTGGACCTGGCAAGCGCTCGCGCTCTGCTTCCTCGGCGAGGATCTGGCCTACTACTGGTTCCACCGCATCAGCCACGAGCGCCGCTTCTGGTGGGCCTCGCATGTGGTCCACCACTCCTCGCAGCACTACAACCTCTCCACTGCCCTGCGGCAAACGTGGACGGGCAATCTCGCGCTTTCGTTCGCAACCAAGCTGCCGCTTTTCTTCATCGGCTTTCCGCCGGCGATGGTCTTCTTCTTCTCCGGCGTCAGCCTCGTCTACCAGTTCTGGATCCACACCGAGACCATCGGCCGGATGGGGCCCCTCGAATGGGTGATGAACACGCCGTCCCACCACCGGGTCCACCACGCGACCAATCCGCGCTATCTTGATGCAAACTATGCCGGGGTCCTCATCATCTGGGACCGCATCTTCGGCACCTTCACGCCCGAGGTGGACGCCGACCGGCCGCGCTACGGCATTGTCTCAAACCTCGGCACGTTCAATCCGCTGCGCATCGCCATCCACGAATGGGCGGGCATTGCGCGCGATCTCCGCGGCGCAAAATCGGTCGGCGAGGTCTTCGGCTATGTATTCGGGGCCCCCGGCTGGACGCCCGACGGCTCGCGCAAGACCTCCCGGAGCCTGAAGGCCGAGTGGCGTGCGTCTCAGCGCGGCGCCGGATAGCCGTCGGCGATCAGTACGTCGCGCGCGCCGCACTCATCGTAGATCCAGCGCTCCCAGTTCGAGATCATCCAGGATCGCGAGATGGCGCGGGCGCCTTCGCGCGGGGCATACGCCTCATCTGGAAGCACCAGCTTGATGACGCCGGCCTTGTATCCGGTCGCCACCACCAGGGCGAAGTCCCCGTTCTGGTCGGTGAGGAGGTAGTCGACGGTGTCTTCGTAGGGCCAGCGCGCCGGAAAGCGGAACACCGCGCCGCGCCAGATTTCCTCCGGGGCGGGGTCGGTGAGCTTGCGCCAGACGCGCGACTGGAAGCGACGACGGCGCGCCGCTTCGCTCAATCGCCGCTTCACCGGGGGGCGGGCGCGCACCGGCATCAGCTGGCGCGACGGATGTCGGCGCCGGTGAAGGAACTGGCGAGCGTGTCGCGGTGCACGTGAACTCCGCATTTTTCTTCAACGCCGGACCGGCGTCGCGCTATCTTCAGCACATGCCGATTCACATCGTCAAACTCTGCGTGGGCGCCGACACCGTCGAGGACCTCCTCGAATGGCAGAAGCGTCAGGTCAAGACGCTCAAACGCCGCGCGCCAGTGTGCGGCACGCGCATGTGGCCCAAGCGCGCCGACGAGCTGCTGAAGGGCGGCTCGCTCTACTGGGTGATCAAGGGCGCGATTCTGGTTCGACAACGCATCGTCGAAGTCGCAGAGGTCGCCGACGAGCACGGCCTGCGTTGCGGCCTCTGGCTGGATCCGGCGCTCGTGCGCACCGTCCCGCAGCCGCGCCGCGCATTCCAGGGCTGGCGGTATCTGGAGGCGACGGATGCGCCGGCCGACCTGGATGCCCGGCGGGGCAAGGGAGGGGACTTGCCCGAGAAGCTGCGCGCGGAACTGGTGTCGATCGGCGCCTGGTAGGGAGCGCTGGAATAGCGCCGACATTTCTCTCCGCCGGCCCTGCTGTCCCTTCGGAACGCAAACGGCGCGATCAGGCCGGCGAGACACCGCGTTCATCCGCAACGATGCGGCCGTCGAGCATGCGAATGCGCCGATCAGCGGCTGCGGCCACCTCCGCATCGTGGGTGACACATGCCACTGTGCGCCCTTCGTCGCGCGCGAGGCGGCGAAATTCAGCGATCAGCATGCCCGTATTGACGCTGTCGAGATTGCCGGTCGGCTCATCGCTCAGGATGATGGGGGGATTGTTTGCGAGCGCCCGCGCGACGGCCACCCGCTGACGCTGCCCTCCGGACATGCGATCCGGGCGCTTGCCGGCTTCCGACGCGAGTCCCAGCTTGTCGAGAAGCGCCATGGCGCGCGCGCGGATATCGCCTTGCTTGAGTCTGCCGAGGCGGAGCATCGGCAGCTCGACGTTTTCGCGCGCCGTCAGCTCCGGCAACAGAAAGTGGAACTGGAAGACAAAACCAATCTGTTCAAGCCTCGTGCGCGTGCGCGCAGCGTCGCTGAGCGAACCGGCGTCGACGCCTTCGACACGGACTGTCCCCGTGGTCGGGCGATCGAGCAGCCCAAGCAAATAGAGAAGTGATGACTTGCCGCAACCGGATGGTCCGAGAATGGCGACGAATTCGCCGGCCTCCAGCGCGAAACTCGCGTCGCGGACAAGCGTCGCAGCATCCGGCGGCGGCAGAACGCGCGAGACGCCTTCGGCGGCGATGCGCACGCTCATGCGGCGCCCCGAAGGATATCAACCGGATCGACCCTGGCCGCCTTGTTGGCGGGAAGCCATGCCGCGACAAGTGCGGCGAGAAGGCAGACTGAGCCTGCAATCGCGTACTGCAGCACGCTGCGGTCAAGCGGCAGATAGGTAGTCTGCCCGTTGATCGTGATCGGCGCGCTGCCGAGCGCCTGCAGGATCGCTGCGCCCAGAACAAAGCCGCCAGCTGCGCCGAGGACGCCCACCGCCATGCCCTCAAGCAGGAAGATGGTTTGAATGTCGGCCTGGGTGAAGCCGATCGCGCGCAGGATGGCAATGTCCCGCCGCTTGTCGTTCACGCTGTTGGAGACACCTGTGTAGACGCCAAACGTCGCCACGAGGAGCACGGCCGAGATGATGGCGTAGGTGATGATTGTGCGAGCGACGAGCAGTCCAAGGATGTCGCGTGAACGTTCCTGCCAGGATTCCCAAGTATAGCCCCAGCGTGCCTCCAGTCGTCCCGCAACCACTTCGGCGCCGTTGGGGTCGGCGAGTTTGACGTGGATCTGGTTGACGATGTTGGGACGCGCGAACAGCACCTGAGCGGTGCGGAGAAGGCCGTAAGCCGTATTGTCGCCGGCATAGAAACCGGAGAGTGCGTCCGGCTCCGCGAAAGCGAGAATGCGCATGCGCTGGAGGACCCCCGCCGTGGAGCTCACGATCAACGTGTCGCCGAGATTGGCGCCCAGGCGCCGCGCCAGCGGCCGGCTGATGATGATCCCGTCGGGGCGCTGCTCCAGATCGATGAGGCGGCCCCCGGACAAGGTCTTTTCAATGTCCACGAGCTGACCCTCGAGCCGGGAATCTATCCCGCTGAGCGCGACCGCTTCGCTGCGTCCGGCGAAGCGGATGGAAACTGCGCCCGTCAGGCTCGGCGCTGCGATTGCGCCCGGCAGCGCGCGCGCGTCGGCGAGCATGGCGGGCCAGTCCTTGAGACCGCGCACCTCGTCGCGTGGGCGCACGCCGTGGATGGCGATGGCGGCGTCGGGATATGCTTCGCGCAAAGGCTGGGGCGAGGCGCCGCGTCGTTCGTCCTTGACGATGATGTGCGGCGCGGAGTCGATGAGCGTGCGCACAAAGTCGTTCTGCGATCCCATCATCATGCCGGAGGTTGCAAGGAAAATCCCGACGCCGACCGTGACGCCAAGAGAGGCCACGAGAGTCGGACGCGTCCGCACACGCAGATGCGCGCCGGCGATGCGAACGAGGACGGCAAGTGCGGGCATGGTTCAGCTCGAACCGCCGGCTGCGCGTAGGCGCACGCGCGCTCCATCCTTGAGGCGAGAAGGTGGATCAATGATGACGACCTCTTCCTCGACGAGTCCAGACCGGATTTCTGTGCGATCGGCGTCCTGAATGCCGATCTGTACGGGCCGGCGATATGCACGCCCGTCTTCGACGACCCAGACGACGCCGTCGCGCACGGCGTTTGTCGGAGCGAGTACGGCATTGTCGCGACGGTTGAGGATGATGTTGACTTCCACGGTCATGCCCGGCCGCAGCAGCGAGTCAGGATCAAGCCGCAAACGCGCCCGGAAAACCCGCGCGGTCGCGTCCCCTTGCGGGGTGAGCTCTGTAACGCGCGCCGGAAATTGCCGTCCAGGAAAGGCGTCCGAGCGCGCGAGCGCTTCAAGACCAGAGCGAACGCGTCCTGCGTCGCGTTCATCAATGTCAGCGGTGATCCGCAGAGAAGCCGGGTCGGCGATTACGAAAAGCGGCGCGCCGACTTTCGCCATGTCGCCGCGCTCGGCGTCTCGGCGCAGGACCCACCCGGAAAATGGCGCCGCGATCTTGAAATCACGCAGACGCTCGTGCGCCGCCCGCGCCGCCGCCGCGGCTGCCTGATACAAGCGCAACGCATCTTCGCGCGCCGCCGCCGCGGCAAAGCCCTTTTGATACAGCCGGTCCGTACGCGCGTAAGCGGCGCGCGCCTGCGCGGCTTGAGCATCCAGCTGCAGCGCCGTGGCCTCTTCAGGTCCGGCGACGAGTTCCACAAGGATCTGACCCGCGCGGACCTGATCGCCCTCGCGCACGCGCACGGCGCGGATCGGCGCATTGATGACGGGGGCGACGCGGGCCTGACGGACGAAGTCTACTACGCCAGAGGCGTACACAGACTCGATCGCGGGGCCTGCGCGCGAACGAGCGACCTCCACTTCTGGCGCCCGCGCCAGCAGAAGCGCCCCAAGCGCAAGGACAATGAGCGCCGCACCGACGCCGATAGCCCATCTGCGATACAGCCTGACGGACAGGAGTTTTTGTCCGGGCGATCCATCGCGCTGGAGGGGCGGTTGCTCGGAGCCTTGAGGCTGTGGCGCGTCCATAGAACCTCGGGTTCTTACTCAACCGCAGCCGACGGGCCGTCGGTCCGACGTGCGTATACGCCTGCGCCAGAAGCAGGAAAAGTAAATCCCGGCCAAACCCCTGTCGCGCATGGCGAAAATCTGCTCCCGAAAAGCCGTCGTAGCGTAGCGGCGGATGACATTCCTTGTCGCGTACAGGCGCGAAACCGCGATCCAGCATCACCGCCATGCGATAGTGCGACGCGCACCAGAGCCGGCATTGATTTCGATCATCTCGTCCGCGGCGGGCGCCGGCGTGGGTTGTGCGATGCCCGTCGTGAGAGGTCAGGAGCGGGGGCTTTGCGCACAAGCGTCGCCGGATCGGGCGGCGCGCGAACGCGGCAAGGGCGTTGATATCGTGTTTCTCGCGCTGCTTCCATTGGCGCAAAACGACAATATGGACGCCCTTGCCGCGGTCGCGCGCGAGTTGCGGGAGCCAGATCGCCTTGAACGCATGCGCGGCGTCGACGGTGCGGACGCGTTGTTTGGAGAGATGACAGGATGAGGGGGCCGTACAAGAAATGCGCGCGCGTTCACGAACGCTGCTGCGACCCGCTGAGAGGAGGCGGGCCGCCGCCGAAAGCGCGGAAAACCTGGATGGCCGCGCTCGCCTGGGATTGCTCGGCGCCGATGCGCGTCACGCGCGCATCGGCGAGCTGTTGCTCCGCGCGCAGTCGGTCGGAGAGACTGGCGATGCCCGCGCCGAACGAGGCGCGCACGCCGCGCGCCGTTGCATCAGCCGCCGTCTCGGCGTTGCGTGCGGCATCAAGGCGTTTCTGGCCTTCCGCGAGCGCCGCAAGCGCCAGCGACGCCTCGCTGATCGCGTTGATCACCGTGGACTGATAGTTCACGAGCGATTGTTCAAACTGCGCATCGCGCACCTTCGTCGCCGACCACCGTCGACCCCAGTCGAACAGCGGCATCGAGATCCCTGGAGTCAGCGCGCCTTGCGCGAGCCGCTCTGGAACCGCCGAGCCGATGATGTTGTCGGTGATGTCGATGCTGCCCGTCAGGCGGATCTGCGGCAACAGGTCGGCGCGCGACACGCCGAGCGCGGCGGCGGCGACGAGCGTGCGCGCCTGCGCCTGGGCGATGTCGGGGCGAAGGCGCAGAAGGTCGGCGGGCGCCGCCGGCGCGGCCGAGAGCGCATACGACGGCACGGGCGCAATCGTGTTGAGCGTCGTGGCGACCTCTTCCGGCTCCGCGCCGGGTGCGCGTCCGCGCAACACCGCGAGCCGCGCGGCCGCCTGGCGCGCGGCGATAACGACATCGGGCACGCGCGCGCGCGTCGATTCAGCGAGCCTGCGCGCATCGGCGGCGTCAGCGGGTGCGGCGAAACCTGCATCGGCGCCTGTTTGCACGATCCTGGCGAGTTGATCGGAAATTGCCGCCGCTTCCTGCAGCGCGACCACGCGCTGCTGCCCGGCGCGGAAATCGACGTAGGCCTGCGCGACGTCTCCGGCGAGCGCCGCGCGCGCGCCGCGAAGGTCCTCCGCCGCGACCCGAATGTTCGCGCGAGACCCGACCGTGGACGCCTCGATGCGCCCGAACAACGGAATTTCCCACGACATCGTCGGCCCGTACGAGCCAATGAACTGCTCGGACTCGCGTACCACCGCGCCGCCGCCGCCGGTGACGAACGACTGGAAGGAGCCCGTGAGCTCCGGGCCGTCTATGACGCGCGTGTAAGTGCCGCCGGCCTGGGCGCCGACGGAAGGCAGGTAATCGCCCAGGGTCTGCCGCGAGAGGGCGCGCGCCTCCTTCACCCGCAGCGCGGCGAGGCGCACCGACGGGCCGTTCGTCAGGCCTTCGGCCACGAGGCTGTCGAGAGCGGGGTCGCCGAAACCCTTCCACCAATCGGTGAGCGACGCCGTCTCGGCGCGCATTTCAACGTCGGTCCAGCCTGCGGGAAGGGCGGGCGAGGTCGCCTTGCGGTCCGGCATCGTCGAGCAGGCGCCCAGCGCCAGCGCGCCCGCGGTAACCATAATCAAGGGTTTGGCGTGCATCTTCATGGCGTGATCCCGAATCGTTCCCGCATCAAACCCCGGCCAGCACCCCTTGAACCCCTTGGCGCACAAGCCCCATTTCGCTTCGCCTCGGATTGCCCTGTTTCGGCTGCGCCTCAGGATGCGCTTGACTTGTTGGAACGTTCTTAACATTTAAAGAACGAACGTTCGCTTTATATGCGACGCAGCATCCGCGTGACAAGGTCAGGAGTTCCCGTCTGATGGCCAGGTTGGCCAACCCCGCTCTGGCCGAGCGCCGCCGACGCGAGATTGTCGCGGCGGCGATGGCGTGTTTTCGCCGCCGGGGATTTCACCAGACCTCGATGCACGAGATTTGCGCGGCGGCCCGCATCTCGGCCGGCGCGCTTTACCGCTACTTTCCCTCGAAGGCAGACATCATCCTCGCCATCGCCGATGAGGATCAGCGCGCGACGGAGGTGCTTATCGAGTCCATCGCGATGGGCGCCGACATCACAGAAAGCCTCCTGGCCATCGCGCGCGACGTGGTGTGCCGGTGCGGCGAAAACCAGCCGCTGACCGCCGACGTTCTGGCGGAAGCGATGCGCGATCCGGCACTTGCGGCGCGGTTCGCCGAACATGTCCGCCAGATGCAGGAGCGCCTCGCGGGTGCGATTGCGGCCGGCCAGCGACGCGGCTCCGTGGAGCGCAATGTCGATCCTGAAACCGCGGCCCGGCTCGTAACGCTGATGATCGATGGGCTGGTGCTGCGCGCCGCCATCGTGGGCGCCCAAGGCGGCGAACAGCTAGCTGAGGCGTTCCACACATTTGTTCGGTGCGTTCTCAGACCATCGCAGGCGAATTCGCCGCGACTGTCGACGCGCGTCGTGGTTTCTACAGAGAGCTGATGATGAAGGTCAACGCTGAAGATCCGCCGGATGGGGACTCGCCGCACGATGCGCCACACGAAAATGGCGAGACAAGCCCGCTGGTCGTGTGGGGCGGCGCGGCGGCGATTCTCGCGGCGCTCGCCGGCGTTTTCTTCCTGAGTCATGGCGGCGGGGAGAAGGCGGAGGAGAAGTCCGCCGCCGCGCAGAGCGTGACGGTGATGACCGTCGTGGAGCAGGCGTTCACAAAAAGCCTTTCCCTGTCAGGCGAGGCGCGACCGAAGGTCGATGTGCGCGTGTTCGCGCCGACCTCGGGCGTGCGGGTGACCGCGCTTCTGGTCGATGAAGGCGCCACGGTTCGTGAAGGACAGCCGCTGGCGAGACTTGATACGCGTGTGGCCAACGCGCAGGAGCGCGCAGCCGAGGCCAGCGTCGCCGAAGCCCGTGCGGCGCAGGTGCGCGCGACCGATGAACTGCGCCGCGCGGAATCGATCCGCGACTCCGGCGCCTTGTCGGCCGAAGCCATCGAGGCGCGCCGCGCGGCCTCGCAGGCCGCCGACGCACGGCTCGCCGCCGCGCGCGCGCAGCTCGCCGAAGTGAATGCCCGTCTCGAAGGCGGATACATCCGCGCGCCGAACGCGGGGCTGGTGATCGAACGGACCGCGGAAGTCGGACGCCTCGTGGACGGCCAGCCGTTGTTCCGGATCGTCGGCGGCAACGCGCTTGAGCTCGGCGCGGAGGTCGGCGAGGCGGAAATGCTGCTGATGCGTCCCGGGCAGTCGGCGACGTTCCAGCTGGTCGACGGCACGCCGATCGTTGCGCGGTTGCGACGGATGCCGGCGGCGATCGACTCCAGAACGCGCACTGGCGAAGCCGTGTTCGACCTGCCGGCGAACGCCAAGCTGCGCGCGGGCATGTTCCTGCGCGGCGCGGCCGAATTGCCGCCACGCCAGATGATCGCCGCGCCGCAGACGGCCGTGACGTTTGAGGAGCGGCAGGCGTACGTCTTCGTCCTCGGTCCGGAAAATCGCGTGAAGCGCACGGCGGTGACGGTCGGCGCCCGCGAGAACGGTTCCGTGGCCATCGAGAGCGGCCTGTCGCCGGGCGTCAGCATCGTCGCGGGGGGCGCCGCCTTCCTGCAGGACGGCGACATGATCACGCCGGTGAAGATCGGCGCGACCGCCTCAACCGCGCCGCCTGCGCCCGCCACACAGACCGGCCTGCGCGGCCGGTCGGGCGGGTAGGGAATGACAGTCCATCTGAACCGTGACCGCCCCCTCGCGCGCATTGCCGGAATGTCCTGATGGCTCTCAATATTTCCGCCGGCGCGATCCGCAATCCGATCCCGCCGATCGTCCTGTTCCTCGCGCTGATCTTCGCGGGCCTCACGGCCTACGACCGGTTGCCGATCAACCAGCTGCCGAACATCGAATTTCCCGTCGTCATCGTTACGGTCGCGCAGCCCGGCGCTGCGCCCGGCGAACTTGAAACGCAGGTGACGCAGCGCGCCGAGGCCGCGCTCACGGGCGTGCAGGGCGTCAAGCGAATCACCTCCACGGTGAGCCCGGGAACGTCGCAGACGGTCATCGAACTGCAGAGCGGCACGGACGTCTCGCGCGCGGTCGAGGATGCGCGCGACGCGATGACCCGCATCCGCAGCGACCTCCCCGCGGACGTGCAGGAGCCGGTGATCCAGCGCGACGCCGCCGCCGCCGAACCGATCGCCTACATGGCGGTGGAGTGGGCGGGAAAATCGGATCGCGATCTCTCGTGGTTCATCGACAACGAACTTTCCCGCGAGCTTCTGTCCGTGAAGGGGCTGAGCCAGATCCGCCGTCTCGGCGGCGTCAATCGCGAAGTGCGCATCGAACTCGACCCCGAGCGGCTGGTGGCGCTCGGGATCACGGCCGCGGATGTGAGCCGCCAGCTGCGTTCGCAGAACGCCGACTTGCCGGGCGGCCGTGCGGAAGTCGGCGGGCAGGCGCAGTCGATCCGCACCCTGGGCGGCGCCGACACCGTGGAAGGTCTTGCAGACTCCCGCCTCGTTCTCGTGGACGGCCGGTCCGTGCGGCTCGCCGATCTGGGGCGCGTGATCGACTCGCAGAGCGAACTTGCCGCCGTCTCGCGCTACAACGGCCAGCCGGTGATCTCCTTTCTCGTGCAGCGCGCGAAGGGTAGCAGCGAGGTCGATGTCTATGACGGCATGACCGCGAAGCTCGAAGCGCTCGAAAAGGAAAATCCGGGCCTCAATTTCCGCGTGCTTGGCACGCCGGTGGACTTCGTCAAGGGCCTGAAGAGTTCGAGTGAAGCGGCGCTGATCGAAGGCGCGTTGCTGGCGGTGCTCGTCGTGCTGCTGATCCTGCGCGACTGGCGCGCGACGGTGATCGCGGCGCTGGCGATCCCGCTGGCGATCCTGCCGACGTTCGCGGCGATCGAGCCGATGGGCTTCACGCTCAACATGATCACCTTCATCGCGCTCGGCCTCGTTGCGGGCGTGCTTGTCGATGACGCGATCGTCGAGATCGAGAATATCGTGCGCCATATCCGGATGGGCAAGAGCGCCTATCAGGCCGCGCTCGAAGCGGCCGACGAGATCGGGCTTGCGGTCGTGGCGACCTCGGCGACGATCATCGTCGTGTTCGTGCCGGTGAGTTTCATGACCGGCACCACGGGCCAGTTCTTCAAGGAGTTCGGCATCACCGTGGCGTTCGCGGTGTTCTTTTCGCTGCTGGTCGCCCGGCTCATCACGCCGATGATGGCGGCGTTCTTTCTCAAGGGCGGTCATGCGGAGCGGCCCCCGGGGGCGCTGACGAAGGTATACCTGAAGGCGCTCGGCTGGGCGATCCGCCGGCCTTTCATCGCCGCCGCGATGGGGCTCGCCGTGTTCATCGCCTCGCTTGCGCCAGTGTTCATGGGCCTTGTGCCCATGACCTTCATCCCGCGCCTGGACAACGGCAGCATCGCCATGAGCGTGGAATTTCCGCCCGGCACGCCGCTCGCGAATGCCGATCGGACGCTCTCGCAGCTCGCCGCGAAGGTGCGCGCGGTGAAGGAAGTGGAGGGCGTGTTCATCTCCGCGAACGCGGTCGATGGCGGCGTGAGTTCCGGCTCGCTCAATGTGCAACTCGTGCCGCGCGAGCATCGCAAGCGTTCGGCCAACGCGATCGAGCAGGACCTGCGGCCGCTGGTGTCGGATGCGCCGGACGTGCGTGTTTCCTTCCTGCAGTTCCAGGGCGGCGGACGCGGCGCCGACGTGACGCTCGAATATGTCGGCGATGATCCCGACGCGCTGCGCGCCGCCGCCGACAAGCTGGTTGCGAAGATGCGGGCCATGCCGGAGCTCGCCGACGTGAAATCGTCCGCCAGCCTCGTGCGCCCGGAAATCCAGATCACGCCGCGCCCCGACGAGGCGAGCCGGCTCGGCGTCTCGGCGTCCGACCTCGCGAGCGCGGTGCGCGTGGCGACAGGCGGCGACATCGACCAGAACCTGCCGAAGTTCACGCTGCCCGACCGCCAGATTCCCATTCGCGTGCTGCTGCGGCCGGATTCGCGCACCGATCTCGAGACCATCCGGGCCTTGCGCGTGCGGACGGGAACCGGCGAAGCCATCCGTCTCGACGCGGTGGCCGAGGTGCGCTTCGGCGCGGGCGAAGCGGCCATCGAGCGCCGCGACCGGCAGCGCAAGGTCACGGTTTCCGCCAACGTCGTGCAAGGCGAGATCGGCGATGCGATCGATAAGGTCATGGCGCTGCCTGAGACGAGGCCAGCGTCGTTCAAGCAACGAGAACCCGGTCCGATCGAAAAACTGCTCATCGCCGTTGGAATCGTGAAGCCAAAGGCGAAGTTTGCACAGGGAACATTGCCCGAAGGCGTCGCGCTGCTTCCCGCCGGCAGCACCGAAGACCTTGCTGAACTTGTCGGCAATTTCGGCAACGCGATGCTGTGGGGCATCCTGCTCATATACGGCGTGCTTGTGCTGCTGTTCCGCGACTTCTTCCAGCCGTTCACGATCATGACGGCGCTGCCGCTGTCGATCGGCGGGGCGTTCGTGGGGCTGCTGGTGTTCGGCCAGCCGTTGTCGCTGTTCGTGTTCATCGGGTTTCTCATGCTGATGGGCATCGTGACGAAGAATTCGATCCTGCTCGTCGACTTCGCCATCGAGGAGATCCGCCGCGGCAAGACGCGCAACCAGGCGCTGATGGAAGCCGGCGCCAAGCGCTCGCGGCCCATCGTGATGACCACCATCGCCATGTCGGCGGGCATGATCCCGGCGGCGGCGGGGTGGGGCGTCGACGGCGCGCTGCGCCAGGGCATGGGCGTGGCGGTGATCGGCGGGCTGATCCTCTCGACGCTGCTCTCGCTCGTCTTCGTCCCGGCGATCTTCGTGCTCGTCGACCGCTTCGAGCGGGTGGTGAAGCCGTTCTTCGGCCGCGTCTCCACCCGCCAGAGCGATCCCGCGGCAAGCCAGCCGGCGGAGTGAAACGGGCGCAGCCGCTTGACGCCTTCCGTGGTCCGGATCATGCTTTCCCCAAGGTCGACCGTCTCCGTCAGAGAGAGGGCGGCTGGAGGAGCGACCGATGAACAGACTTCGCGTATTCGGCGAATGCGTCACGGCTGTCGGCATGATTGTGTTGACCCTTGCGGTCGGCTTCGCCGCAGTGATGGCCGTCAGCACCCAGGCCATGCAGTTCGCCAGCCTGAACTAGGCTGACCCGGCAGGGCCGTCCGGCATGAGGGTTGGCGTCCGCGAGAAGGACCGCCGGCATACGGTGTTGAAACAGGCGACGGTCCTTCAGGACGATCCACGTTGCCGGCGGGACGCCGGCGGTCCTCATCGCGTTCCTCCTGTGTTTGATCCAGACACGCCCCATCGTCCGCACAAGCATCACGCTTCGCGGCCTCGCACCCGACCTAAACCCAAGCCGGAGGGACGGGG
>CAZGYQ010000054.1:0-23586 GCA_964530695.1 uncultured Caulobacteraceae bacterium | reverse complement strand
ACTATGGCGGCGCGGGCTTGGGGCTTTCAGTGGTGCGCGCGATTGTCGATGCGCATGGCGGGCAGGCACGCGCGTTCAATCGCGAAGGCGGGGGCGCGGGATTTGAGATCCGCATTCCTGTCCTCGGCGAGCAGGCGCACTCCGAAAGCGGTCCGCGACCTGCGTAAATCTTCCCCCGGGAGCCCAGGCTTCATCCCGGCTCCACCGCGACTCCATCGAACCTCCACGTCGCGGGAGCGTGTTCGCGGCGCGCCGATGGGGCGCGTGCTGGCGCGTGCGCGCCGAACATCGCTGATGGAGTCGGGTGTGAACAAGGTCGTGCAGACGTGCGTATTCATTGTCGCGCTTGCGTCCGGCGGCGGCGCCGTCGCGCAACAACCAGGTCGGGTCTTCAGCTTCGGCGACAGCAGCTCCGACGGCGGCGTCGTCTACAGCAATCTCGACGGCGCCGGGCAAGGCCTGTCCTTCCTGCCGACGCCCCGGCAGTTGCGGCCCGTCAACGGCGGCGGGCGCATCTGGGTGGAGTCCGTCGCCCAGTTTTTTGGGCGGGCGATGACCCCGGCCCGGCGGATCACCCAGATTGTTGATGAAGGCGCGGTGAGGGAAGCCTTCCTGCAGGACGATTTCGAGACCATCGCCGCGCTCGTGACCAACCCCGCCGAGACGATAGAACGGACAGGCGGCGCCAACTATGCGCTCTCGGGCGCGACCGCGCTTGACTGGCGCGGCGACGGGCGCGGGGCGTTCGCCGAGCAGATCGACTGGTTTCGCGAGGACGGACGGCGATTTGAACACAACGATCTGGTGTTCGTGCTGTTTGATTCCAACGATCCCGCGGAGGCGCTGACCCGAGGCGAACCCTATGACCCCGGCGCCTATGCCAACGCGTACGCGGACGGCGTGGCGCAGTTGCAGGCCCTTGGCGCGCGCAACATTGTCGCGATGGGCGACACGCTCGCGACGCTTTCACCCGATGAATACCTGATCGCCTCGTTCGCCCTGCTCGCGGGAGGCGAGGAAGAAGCCGCCGTCGCCCTGGCCCAGCACAAGCAGGACATGCTGGACTCGCGCGCGGCGCTCTGGCCGCTCCTGAGCGAGGCTGGTGTCTATATCGTCAATCTCGACAAGGTTGCGGCCGACATCAATGCTGATCCCCAACGCTACGGTTTCACCCGGGGCGCCACGGCAGTCCAGCCAGCGGAAGAAGTTGGCGGCGATTCGGGCGGCTACGTCTTCATCCACGATGGCCACTACACGTCCGCCGCACAGGACATCTTCGCCGACTACACGATCGCAGAGCTGCGCGCCCGCGACCAGTTCGGCCACCTCCTGACCCGACCGATGCGGGCGCTGCACGAAGAAACTGTAGCGGTGGACGCCAGGATCGGGCTGGACGCTTTCGCCCGGCCAGGGGAGCAAGGCGCCCGCGCAAGCGGCAAATGGCGCACCTATGGCGACGTTTTCCACGACAGCGTGCGCAATCGCGGCGCGGGCGGTTCGGACGATGGCTTCAACGCGCGTTCAGCCGGGGGCTCTCTGGGCGGCGATGTCAGCGTTGCCGACGGCGTCATCCTCGGGGGACGCCTCTTCTACGCCAAAGAGGACGGCGACTTCAGGGCGGACACGGGCGAATACGCACGCGAAGACGCCTTGGCGACGCTCTACGGCGCCGCCAGGCTTGGCGAGAACGCTTTCGCCAGTCTCTCGCTGTCCTACGGTCGACTGGACTATGATCATGTGGCGCGACGCGCCGGCCTTGGACCGACCACGGCCGTTTCGAGCGGCGACACCGGCGGCGATTTCCGTTCCCTGCGCTTCGGCGTCGGGTATCGTTTGAACGCGGGCGATTGGTCGGCGACGCTCGGCAACACCTGGACCTATGAGCGCGTCGAGATTGACGGCTTTGACGAAGGCGCCGGCGTGCTGGGCGTGTCGTTCGGCAGTTCTTCGCTTGAGGCGCTGCGCGGGGGATTGAGCGTCAAGGCCGCGCTCTCGGGCGGCGATCACGCCATGCGTCCATTCCTTGGCGTTGCGATCGACCATGACTTCAAGGACGAGGAAGTATCCGTACGGATCGGTCCGAACCGCGACACGCTGGCGCCCTATGTCTTCGAACGGCCCAATCGCACCATCGGCCGCGTTGAGGCAGGCCTTTCCTTCGCTCCAGTGGAGCGAGTCAGCGTTCTTGCCGGCGTCTCTGCTTCAAAGGCGCTCGAAGGCGTCGAGGCGACGAACTTGACCGGCCGGATCGAGACGATCCTGCGGTTCTGAGCCCCTGGCGATACAAGTGCGCCGTTCACCGACTTCGTTGACCAAAGGATTGTGCAAAACCGACATCCCGCGCAGGCGATTTTCAGCGAGCATGACCGCGGCTTCAGGGGCGACGTCGCTGTCTCATGGCGGGGCCATTGGCACATCGGTCGTGTCCCAGGCCCGCGGTGTGGGAGCGTCGCCTCCTGAGGGAGGGCGGAGCACGGTTGACCGGCCAATGAGCGGTCAACCCACCACGACAAGCGCGTCGCAGGAAAGCGGCGCCCGGAACGACAGCACCGAGTGCACGGCCTCGGTGCGCGGTGGTCTGAACGCAGTCTCGCGGCGGCTCGCGCCGCGAGGCTGTCAGCATATCAGAACTTGGAGCCGAACCGGATGCCGATCGTGCGCGGGGTCTCGACGACGGCGTAGGATCGGACCGACGAGCAGACGCTGCACTGCGAGAACCGTGTCAACTGGGCGCGTTCGTCGGTCAGATTGGAGACGAATACTTCCGCCATCCAGTCCTTCCAGACGGAGCCAACGGCCAGATCCATCGTAGTGGCCGATGGCAGGCGCCCCAGCGCGGCAGCTTCCGCCGTTCTGATGTCGGTCGACGCCGACCCGCGGTGAGACACCACAAGCTGCGCATAGGGTTGGTGCTCGCCCACCTCCCACTCATATCGACCGGACATCGAGAGTTTGACCTTCGGCGTGATCGGAAGTCGCGTCCCGCTCGGCGCCAGGATTGAACTCGCCGAGCAGGTGAAGGTCGGATCGGCGACCGCGCAAAGGTTGTTGTCTGTCTTTGCGTCGGTATAGGCGCCGCTGGCGTTGAGCGTGAAGTTGGCCACCGGCGACCACGAAATATCGGACTCCATGCCGCGGATCGTGGCGTCGGGACCGTTGTGGATTTCCGTAAAGCTGTTCAGGCCCAGGAACGAGAACTGGAACTGCTCCCACTTCTGTTCGTAGATCGCGCCGTTCCAGCGCAACGCGCGATCGAACAGCATCGTCTTCCAGCCGAACTCGACGTTCTTGAGTTCGTCGGAATCGTAGGCGCCCGTGGAGGCGCGGCGGTTGATGCCGCCGGGCCGGAAGCCGCTCGACGCCGTTGCATAGAACATGACGTCTGGCGTCAGATCGTAGGTCACGTTGAAGCGGTAGGTCGTGCCGTCGCCTGACGCGACCTTCGGGGAAAGCGTGCCGTTTGCATTGAAGGTCGCGAGGTTGGTGCAAGGGCCACCCGCGACGGCTGCGGGCAGGAGCGTTCCGCCCGGATTGTCGCGCAGGATTTGTCCCGTGGTCGTGTAGCAGCCTGCTACGCCCGTGCGTGAGCTGCCCGCCGCGTTGAAGGGCGGGCCGGCGAGATCGCGGCCAAAGCCGAAGAAGCCGATGAGGCTGTTTTCGTATTCGAAGGCGCGAATGCCGGCGGTCACGCTCAGTTGCTCGGTGATGTCGAGAGTGGCCTCGCCGAACAGCGCCTTGTCCTCGTCGACGCGATCCTGCTTGGTCAGCCACAGTGTGCCGGGCAGTCCGTTAACGGACATGTTTGCGGCGAGGTTGGGCACACGGTAGTCCTGCGAGATGGCGTGCGTCTGTTGCTGATAGAACGCGCCGGCGACAAACCGCAGACGCTGATCGGACGGCGAGGCGATCCGGAATTCGTGGCTTTCCTTGGTGAATTCGCTGCCGCCGACGATGAACTGGCGCGGATCGATCGTGGCGCCGAGCGCATCGACGAAATAGAAATACCCTGCCAGGCCGCCGTAGCTGCTGTAGAGTTGGTCGTAAGCTTCCGCGTAGTCGCTGTAGTCGGACACCGTCTCGACCGTCCGCTCAAGATAGGCGCCAGCGTAGGTGATGTCGAAGTTGGCGACCTTGCCCTGAATGGTCAGGCCGGCTTGATAGAAGTCGTCCGACCCTTCATCCGGGTAGAAGTGCTGGACCTTGAGATCGCCGACGGACGCGTCGTAGCCGAAGACGCCGGTCGTTTCCTGGGTCTGTCCGATGAGCGAACCGGTGGCGGTCCAGTTGTCGTTGAGGTCGATCTTGAGAGCCGCGCGGCCGCCGTATGTTTCCACGTCGTTGAAGTCGTCTTCGACGAAGCGTGCGTTATTGACGGTGATGCCGCCCGGCGTCGGGAGGAAGGAGCGCGTGCCCGCGACGTTGTCGATGTAGCCGCCGTCGCGCCGCGCCCATCCGACGAGGCGCAGCGCCGCGCGTTCGTTGATCGGGATGTTCAACATGCCCTGCAGGCTGCCGCCCGCTTCACCATCGTTGACCGTGTTCGCCTCGGCGTCCCAGCGGCCGTAAAATCCGCTGCTGTCGGGCTTGTTCGTGATGATGCGGATGGTGCCGGCCTGGGAGGACGCGCCGTAGAGCGTGCCTTGCGGGCCCGCCAGCGATTCGATGCGGGCGATGTCGTAGATGTTGACGTCAACGGCGCCGCCGATCGTCGTGACGGGCTGTTCGTCGAGATAGATGCCGACGCTCGGGAGCGAGCCGGAGTGATTGCCGTCGCCGCCGGAGGCGACGCCGCGAACGTAGACGTTGGCGACGCCGGGCGCGCTGTTCTGGAACGAGACGCTCGGGAAGAGGGCGGCGAAGTCGGTGAAGCTGGCGACGTTCAGTTCGTCGAGCTTCTGGGTCGACAGCGCCTGGATGCTGATCGGCACATCCTGGATGGATTCACTGCGCTTCTGTGCGGTGACGATGATTTCGTCCGACCCGGCGTCGGTCGGCTGCGTCGTCTGAGCCAGGGCCGGTGCGCCGGCAAGGACCGTCGTCGACAGGAGCAATGCTGAAAATCCGCGTCCGATCATGTCTTCACCACTCCAGATTGTGTATCGCGGGAGCCTTCCGCGCTTTGGCGGGGCCGTCAATTGCAGCCGCGCCGGGCCCGCTCGGATCGCCGCCGCGAGTTGCGGAAATGGCACACGAACTGTGCAAACTGCGCGTCAGAGGTGCATGTCGGGATTGAGGTGGGCGAAATCCGGTCAGGCCGCGCGGTTCGGCGCCTCGGGATAGCTCGCGAGCACATTGCCCAGGGCGTCCTTCAGGGGGCCCAGGAACGGCTCGAAATGAAGCCAGGTCTCGGCGCCCTCGCGGAAGATCGGGCGCCGGACCTGTTCCGAGGAAGGCGTCCGGACCGCGCGCTCGGTCTCAAAGAAGCGCAGGCAGCCCTCTTCGAACGGCAGGCCGCAATGGGCCAGCAGCGCGCGGATCTCGGCTTCGGTGTCCTCGACCATGCGCTCGTAGATGACGCGATGGACCACGCCTGGAAGCACCTTGTCGAAGTGCGCCGCCAGACGGACGTAGTCGGCGTAGTAGCGGCCGACATCGTCGAGATCGTAGGTGAACGCTTGCCCGCGGGCGAAATGCTGCTTGAAATTGGAGAAGCAGCACCCGAGCGGGTGCCTGCGCGCGTCGACGATCTTTGCATTCGGCAGGATGAGCTTGATGAAGCCGATGTGCGCCCAGTTGTTCGGCAGCTTGTCGATGAAGAAGGGGCGCGATGACTTTCTCTGGATCTGCGTTCGGCTCAGATAGGCCGCGCCCAACGCCTGGAAGCGTGATGGATCGGCCGTCGCCAGGCCCCTCGGGTAGTCGGAAATTCGCTTCGCGAGGGCGGGGACGTCGGGCAGCTCGGTCGTGCCTTCGACCGCCGAATGGCTGGATAGGATTTGCTCGATCAGCGTGGAGCCCGCGCGCGGCATCCCGACGACGAAGATTGGGTCCGGCGCCGGATCGCCCGCGTCGCGCCGCGCTGCGATGAATGCGGGTGTGAAGACCTCGATGACGCCATCGACGAGCGCACTCGTGGCGGCGGCGTCATACGGCAGCGTCCGGCGGCGCACCGCATTGCCGGCGCTGTAGTGTGCGAACGCGGCGGTGTAGTCGCGGCGATCTTCCATCGCCTTGCCGAGCGCGAACTCAAGCTGCAGGCGGTCGTTGCCATCAAGGCCGTCAAGGGCCAGGACGGACTGCATCGAAGTCACGTCTTCGTCGCTGAACGTGACGACCTTGAGGTTCGCGAGGCTCCACCATGCTTCGCCGAAGGTTGGCGCAATGGCCAGCGCCTGACGGTAGGCCGCAACGCCCTCGTCCACGCGTCCCAGCGTTTTCAGCATGTGGCCATAGCTCAACCAGACGCGCGGCTGGCGCGGTGCGGCGGCGAGCACTTGCTCATAAAGCGCGATCGCCTCCTCGAACTCGCCGATGCGACCGAGCGCGGCGGCTTTCAGGTTGACGTGCGAAGGGTTGTGCGGATCGTCGCCGATGAGCACGTCGAGTTCGCCGATCGCCTCCTCCGACCGGCCCTGCCGGTAGATGATGGTGGCGAGGTTGGCGCGCGCAGCGCCGTACTCCGGATCCAACTCCAGTGCGCGGCGCAGCAGGGCCTCCGAGTCCCGGAACCGTCCGATCCGCGCGGCGACCTCCGCGAGCATCCGGATCGCGGCGACGTCGATGGGATCGACCTTCAGGTGCTCCCGGAGCAGTCCCTCCGCATCCGGAATCCTGTTTTCGACGAGCGCCCGGGCGGCCTGGATCAACCGCGGATCGCGCATCGCCGCGGCGACGGCGCGTTCGGCCGCGCCGCGTGGCAAGCGTTTGGGAGGCGTCGTCTCTGGCATGGTGTTTTGTTGGGTTCCTGTGTGAGCCGGCGTAGCCATCCGTTTCTGCGTTGGGCCGCAGCGCAACGCAAGGCGTAGCTCAGACGCGCTGCAGGGCCTCGCCGACCATCGCCTGAAACGCCGCCACCGCGCCCTCATGGCTGGGTGATAGACAGCCCGTGTCATAGACGCCGGCGTCGAGATTCCGCTGGACCTGTTCGGTGATCCACTTGTCTTCGGCGGTGACCGTGTCCGACATTTTCAGCGTTTCGGGCGACACCGTCTCTCCCTGCGGCATCAGATAGATGTACTCGAGCCTTGTGGCGGCTGGTCCGCACGGGGCCATGCGCTCAATCATGAGGCCGCGTGCGTAGATGTTGAATCCGAGGTTTGGCCACGCCCATGCCCACAGGCCGTCGTAGACGGGACTTGGATCCCGCATCGGCACTTCATGGATCGCAATGGCTCCCTCGACGCGCACCTTGTACTCCGACGCGACGATCTCGGCGTCGAGACCGGGGTGCATGGCCGGGACGTGGTACCCTTCCAGGTAATTCTCGACGTAGGTTTTCCAGTTGCACTGGAGGTCATGAGACCGTCGCAGCGCGATATGCATTTCCGACCAGTCGGCATCGCCGAGACGGGCGTCGAGCGGCGCAAGAACATCGCCCAGCGGCGGCGCCTCGGCGCTGATCGCGACGAACACGAGGCCGCGCCACACTTCGATCCGTACCGGAAACAGGCTGAACTCCCGAATATCGAAACCCTCGGCGGGCCCGAAATCGCGGGCGTTCCGCAACCGTCCGTCGAGCGTGTAGCGCCAGCCGTGATACTGGCATGTCAGCGCGCCGTCGCACTTGCCGCTGTCGGCGTTGGTCAGCGGTCCCGCGCGATGGCGACACACATTGTGGAAGGCGCGAAGTGCATTGTCTTCGCCGCGCACGATCAGGATCGGGTATCCGGCGAGTGTTTCCGCGCGCCAGCATCCCGGTTCGGGGAGGTCGCTGACATGCGTCGCAAACTGCCACGTGTGCGCGAAGATGCCCTTGCGTTCTCGCGGCCAGAAGGTCGGATCGGAGTACCAGAAGGCGGGTGCTGTGCGCGGCGCCGTTTCCATCGTCATGCTCCAGGCGCGGTTCTGATGCGTCGCGCGCGGGCCAAGGCATAGAAGGCCGCGCCCGAGAGGATCAAGACGCCTGATGCCACAAGCAACTTGAGCGTCGCGCCAGCCGGGTCGGCGGCGTCGGGACTGGGCGCGAACGTGCAGGCGATCGCGCTCGCCGAGACAAGGAGGCCCGTCCAACCGATCACGTACGCCGCGCGCGGCCCGCCGGGTGTCGTCCATGCGCCGTCGGGCGCGGGGCGACCCTGCGCCTTCAGATACGCGATGAACAGGAAGATGAACGGCAACGTGTAGGACAATACGCTCATGGCGACGAGAAAATCATAGGCCGCTTCCATGGTCGCGCCGGACTGGCTGATCACGATCAGCACGATCACGATCACTGTCTGCGTGACGATCGCGGCGACGGGGGCGCCGGTGCGTGGGTGCAGGCGCGCGAAGACGGCGGGGACGAACCGGTCGATTCCAACCGCCAGCGGCAGGCGGGCGGCGACCCCGAACCACGCGCTGTAGGATCCGAGCGACGCAATCGCGAGCGTGGCGAGCGCGACGGGCGCCCAACCGGAGAGCCCGAGTCTGCCGAGACTCATCGCAATGGCGTCCGGCAATCCTGAAAGCCGCGACGCTTCGGCCGTGGGGATGATCGCCATGATCGACGCGGATCCCGCGATGTACGCCAGTGTCAGGAACACGCCGACGACGCCGATGGCGCGCACGAGGTGCGCCATGCCGCCGCGTACGTCGTTGCGAAGCAGCGCCACGCCTTCCGCGCCGCCGAACGCAAACACCATCGTCGACCACAGGATCGCGCCGTTGGCGTCGAACGTGGGCAGGTAGGAGGCCGTCGCGAATGACGTCGCCGGGCCGCTGGAGGCGACGAGGATGGCGCCGGCGCCGACCAGCAACGCCAGCAGCGCAAGCGACGACGCCGCGCCGATGTTGGGCAGCCACTTGCCGACGCCCAGCCCCGCAAGGTGCAGCGCGGCGACGCCGATGGCGAGCGCTGACGCGAGCATCACATGTCCGCCCGGTTGATCGAGCAGCGCCTTGATCTCCGGACCGCAGGCCGTCGCGATCACGCCGACGATGAAATAAAGTAGCCCCGAAAAGAACGGCAGGTTGCACGTCCAGTAGATCCACCCGCAGATGAAACCGGCGAAGGGGCCGAGCGCTTCGCGCGTCCAGACATAGACTGCGCCTTCACCGTCATGCCGGCCTGCCAGTTCCGCCGTTGCGATCGCCAACGGCGCGAGAAATCCGAGCGCGGCGAATATCCAGATGAGAAGGGAAGCCGGGCCGGCCGCGGCCGCAGTGGAGAGCCAGCGGATTCCGAAATTCATCGCCGTCGCGTAAAGGACGATGTCCCAGAAACCGATCGTGGGGCGTGGCGGCATGCGCGAGCTTAGGCGTGATTGCGGCGCATGGGCAAGGCGGCCGGAGCCTGTCGCGGTCCGTCTGGATCAGTGGAAGTTCCGTCCCTTCGGCATCACGCCCGCGGCGCTTCCTGCGAGATCATGGCGTACATTTCGCGGATGGGTGCGTGCGTCCGCCTGAGAGCGCCGCGTCTCGTCGGCGCGTGCGGTCGCGACAGGTATCGTGTCCGATGAGAGGCGGGCGAGAAGGGGGCTGAAGTCGTGCAGGCGCTCGGCGATGACGTGCACCACGCCGCTCTCGTTCTGGACGACGCCGTCGACAGCGCAAAGGCGTGCGCCAAGCACTTCCTTGCGGAACTGCTCGAATACGCGCGGCCAGACGACGATGTTGGCGATGTGGGTCTCGTCCTCCAGCGTCATGAAGATGACGCCGGACGCCGTGCCGGGACGCTGACGCACGAGAACCAGGCCGGCGACGCGCACGCGCGCGCCGTTGCGCGTATCGGCGAGGCAGGACGCGGGGAGCGCCCGCCGGGCCGCGAGATCCGCCCTGAGAAGCCCCGCGGGATGGGCCTTCAGCGAGAGGCCCAGCGTGCGATAGTCTTCCACCACCTGCTCGCCGAGGCGCAGGGGCGGCAAGTCTGCATCCGGTTCGTGCGAGGGGCCGGCGGCATGGGCCAGGAGCGGCGCATCTTCCTGCCCGCCGACGCGGTTGAGCCCGCGTGCGGCCCAGAGCGCGTCGCGGCGATCAAGGCCGATGGAGCGGAAGGCGTCGGCGTCCGCAAGACGCTCGATCGTGGCGGGGGATGCGCCGCCGCGCAGCCAGACGTCGCGGACGGAATCGTATCCTGACGATCTTCGCGACACGAGGCGCTCCATGTCTTCCTCGCGAAGGCCGTCGATCTGCCTGAATCCGAGGCGCACGGCATTTCGCGCCCGCACGTCATCGCGCATCTCGACGTGGCGCGCGTTCAACCGCTCGCCTGCGACGGGGCCGGGTTCGAGAGCGTTGTTCCAGTGCGCATGATTGATGTCCGGAGCGCGGACCTCGACGCCATGCTCCTCGGCGTCGCGGACAATCTGCGCCGGGGCGTAAAATCCCATGGGCTGCGCATTGAGCAGCGCCGCCGCGAACACGTCCGGATAGTGGCACTTGATCCAGGACGACGCATAGACGAGCAGCGCGAAACTCTGCGCATGGCTTTCCGGAAAGCCATACTCGCCGAAGCCCTCGATCTGCTTGAAGCTCGCTTCGGCGAAGGCCTGCGTGTAGCCGTTGACGATCATGCCGTTGATGAACTTGTCGCGGAGCTGGCCGATCGTGCCGACACGACGGAACGTCGCCATGGCGCGCCGGAGCTTGTCGGCCTCCGGCGGCGTGAAGCCTGCCCCGACAATGGCGATCTCCATCGCCTGCTCCTGGAAGAGCGGCACGCCGAGCGTGCGTCTGAGCACTTCCTCCAGCTCAGGGGAAGGATAGGTGACGGGTTCGAGCTTCTGCTTGCGTCTCAGATAGGGATGCACCATTCCGCCCTGGATGGGGCCGGGGCGCACGATCGCCACCTCGATGACGAGGTCGTAGAATTCCTCGGGCCGCAGCCGCGGCAGCATCGACATCTGCGCGCGGCTCTCGACCTGAAAGACGCCGACGGAGTCCGCGCGCTTCAGCATGCGATAAACGGCCGGATCTTCCTTCGGCAAAGTATCCAGCGTGAGCTTGTCGTGCGCATCGCTCCATGAGGGGTAATGCTGCTCGATCATGGCGAACGCCTTGCGCAGGCACGTCAGCATGCCGAGACCCAGGAGATCGACCTTGAGGATCTTGAGTTCCTCCAGATCGTCCTTGCTCCACTCGACGACGGTGCGATCCTCCATCGCGGCGTTCTGAATCGGCACGATGTCATCAAGCCTGTCGCGTGTGATGACAAAGCCGCCGACGTGCTGTGAAAGATGCCTGGGAAATCCACGAAGCTGCCGGGCGACATGCAGGCATGTCATCAACCTCCGGTCTTCCGGATCAAGGCCAAGAGAGCGGAGGTCATTTTCGCTGACGCTGCTCGACCACCATTGCTGGGTTTTCGAAAGCGCGGTGATCGTGTCTTCGGAGTAGCCGAACGCCTTGCAGACATCGCGGATCGCGCTCCGGCCACGATAGCATATCAGCGTCGCGGCAAGGGCGGCGCGGTCGCGGCCATACTTTTCGTAAACGTACTGGATCGCCTCCTCGCGCCGTTCATGCTCGAAGTCCACGTCAATGTCCGGCGGTTCGTTCCGTTCGGCGGAAAGGAAGCGGTCGAACAGCAGTTTGAAGCGCGCCGGATCGACGGATGTGACGCCAAGGCAATAACAGATGACGGAGTTGGCGGCGGACCCGCGCCCCTGGCACAGGATGCCACGCTCTTCACGCGCGTAACGGACGATGTCGGCGACAGTGAGAAAGTAGGGCGCGTAGTTGAGCTGGCCGACGATCGCGAGTTCACGCGTCAGCGTCTTGCGGACGCCGTCAGGAACGCCATCCGGGTATCGCTTATCCGCGCCCTTCCACGTCAGCGCTTCAAGCGCCTCCTGGGCGTTGGCGTACCCCGCGATGGTTTCGTCGGGATACTGATAGCTCAGTTCGTCGAGTGAAAACCGGACACCGTCCAGAAACAGCAATGTCTCATCGACGGCATGCGGCGCGCCCCGGTAGAGGCGTCGCATTTCCTGCGCCATCTTGACATGCCGCTCGGCGTTGACGGCGAGGAGCCGCCCTGCAGCATCGAGTGTCGTCTTTTCACGCACGCACGTCAGCACGTCGAGCAGGGGGCGACGCTCGGCGACATGATGAAGGGGCTCTGTCGTCGCCAGGAGGCGCGCGCCAGTCCTGGTCGCCGTTTCTTCGAGAAGCCGCAGACGCCTGTGATCTTCGCCATCGAAAATGAAGCGAGCCGCCAGCCAGACCGCCCCGGCGCGCGCGTGCACGGCTTCAAGGCATGCATGCAGGGCGACGTCCGACGTTGCGCCAATCTCCATGCGCGGGACGACGATCGCCTGTTGCCCGTCCGCATGGGCGAGAAAATCCGCGAAGTCGAGCCAGCATTCGCCTTTTGGCGCGCGTCGATTGCCGAGAGTGAGAAGCCGGGCGAGACGGCCATAAGCGGCGCGGTCCTTCGGGTAGACGAGAATGTCCGGCGTTCCATCGCGGAAGACGAGTCTGGCGCCGACCGCAAGGCGCACGCCATGCTGCTTTGCCGCTGCGTGCGCGCGAACGACGCCGGCCAGCGTATTGCGGTCGGCGACACCGATGCCTGCAAGGCCAAGCGCCTTCGCCTGCAGGACGAGTTCTTCCGGGTGCGACGCGCCGCGCAGGAAGGAAAAGTTTGTCGTGACGGCAAGTTCTGCGAATCCGTTCATGCGAAGAGACCGTGCATGAACCAGCGCGGTGCGCTTGCGCCGTCGTAGAATCCTTCACGATAAAGCCAGTAGCGTTTCCCGTTCGTGTCCTCCACGCGATAGTAATCCCGCGTGCGGGCGTCGGAGGCGCGCAGCCAGTGGGGCGTGATGCGTTCTGGCCCCTCCGCGCGTGACACTTCACGCACGACCCGTCTCCAGCGGAACCGCATCGGCGGGCCGTCCGGCACTTCCGCCATCGCCTCGATGGGCTGTGCGCGGGCGAAAAGGGTGAGGGGGCGGCGCATCACCCCATCTTCCGGCGATCCCGGCGCGGGCGGCGAGGGTTGCGCGGCAGGGCGCCATACGCCGGCGCGCTCCGGTGCGTGCGTATCGCCGAAATGCGGGCGACACACGCTCTCTGCGCCAAGACGGACGACAAGCGCGTCGACGAGACGGGATTCGCTCCGGGAATCGTGGACGATCGCGTCTTCGAAATCGCCTTCAGTCGGGGTCAGCGGCGTGACTTCCATAGCGTCCAGACGCATCGCCTCGAAACCGAAGGCGGCGTCGAATGTCTCCGCCGCCCGCGCGAGGCGGTCGCTCAGGAGCCGCATGATGGGGCGTGCGATACGCTCCGGCTGGCTCAGTCCGATCGAGACGGTGCGCGTCTTGCCGTCAACGCCAAAGAGCCGGAGGCACAGCCTGCGCGCGCCTGCGCCCTTGAGGTCGCACTGGGCGACGATGTCGGCGCAGAGCGCTTCGGCGACGACGAGGATGGCCTCGATGGTGACGATCGGTTCGACGAGGCGCCGGAACGCCGTCACGGGCGCGGGCGGGCGTCGCGGCGAAAGGGCTTCGCGAACGCGGCCGTAGGCCAGATCCAGTCGCCGCATGACGTCCTGTCCTGCACGCGCTGCAAACGGCGCTCGCGGCGCCTCGGCGATCTGGCCGATCCGCTTGAGTCCGAACCGCTCCAGCAGGGCTTGCGCCGCAGGCGACAGCCGCAACGCAGCGACTGGCAGGGCGGAGAGGGCGCCATGCAGACCGGCGTCGTCGACAGTCTGCTGCTTCCCGAAGCGTGCGAGCGCCCAGGCGGCGGCGGGCGTCGGGGCGATGGCGGCGCGCGCGTGCAGCTGCTGTCGTGCAAGACGGTCCAGCATGACGGCGAGCAACGGAAGTTCGCCGCCGAAAAGGTGTGCGCATCCCGTGATGTCCAGAAAAAGCCCGTCCGGCGGGTCTGGCGCGACCACAGGCGTGTACTGCTCGCACCATTCGGCGATGGCGTCGAGGAACTGCGCATCTGCGCTCTGGTCGGCTTCCACGGCGTGCAGAGCGGTGCAGAGAGCGCGGGCGTCGGCGAGCGGCATGCCCGATGCGAGCCCGCTTGCTGCGGCGCGCGCATCAACGGCGGTCAACGCAAACGCGTTGCCGGTCTTGGCGTAAACGGCGACGGGGCGGTCAGCCGGCGCGGCGGCGATACGTTTCAGCCGGTCGGTGGGCAGACGCGGCAACCACAAGGCCAGCCACCTCGCATCCGGCGTCGATGTGGGCGTTCCTGTTTGTGTCGGCGAAGGCATGCTCATGGGCGTTCCATTCCAGAAGCCAGCGCTGGCCTGATTGTCCGCTGCGCCGTCGTGCAAGCGAGACCGCGAAGCACGGCCGTCCGAGTTCGGCGCCGACGCCATGGCTGGGCGCTCCAGTCACGTTCCACCGCGTCCACGCGGCGCTGGGAGAAAGCGGATCAAACCGCAGCAGCACGCACCGCGCGCCGCTTTTTTCTGCAGCGAGATGGAGTCTCCGCGTCGCCGTCAGCGTAAGGCGTGCGTTCTGCGGGACGATGCAGAGCGCATGCGTCCGGGAAAGTCCGAGCGTCTGCTCGCAGGCCCATAGCGCGTCTTTCAGCTTGCGCGCGCGGACATGGACTATGCGCGCCGGATCAAGACCGAACCGGGAAAGACCGGGCGGGTAGGCGACGCCGATCTCGGCGCTCGTTTCCTCCGGGGCAGCGATCAGGGTGAGCCCTGCAGGTTGGGCAGACTCGGATTGGGCGGGCCGGGCGGCGGACAGCCAGCCAAGTGCGAAGCCGAACGCCGCCGCGCCGTCGCCTGCCGAAGCGGGCGCGATCTCGGTCACGGGGCGGGCGGCGGCGTCCAGGAAGGCTTGCTTGAACGTCTCGACGTCACGCGCCGGCCGGAAGGGGCTGGCGGAAAGGATCGACATCGAAACAAAATAGAACAAAAAAGGAACTTTTGCAACCCACCCCCGCACACCGCGATGGCGACCAGATCGCCTCAGACGATTTGGGAAGGACCTCGCGCAAGCCATGCAAGCGCCCCCCGCGCGGCCGCGACGCCCGTGGCGAACGATGCCTGCAACAGATAGCCGCCGGTCGGGGCTTCCCAGTCGAGCATCTCGCCGGCGACGAACACGCCCGGCGCCGCATGCAGCTGCAAATTCTCATCGACCGCGTCGAAGCCGACGCCGCCCGCCGTCGAGATCACGCGGTCCAAAGGCGCGGTCGCGGTCAACGTGAGAGGCGTCGCCTTGACGTACCGCGCGAGGGCGGCGGCGTCCGTCGGCAACGCAACGCCGTGCGCCTCGCGCAGCAGGCCGATCGCCGCCGGCGCGAGATTCAAGGTGCGTCGCAGACGGTTGGTGAGCGTTTCGCCAGCGCGCACGGCGGCGAGCCTGCGGGCGATCGTCGCTTCATCCAGATCGGGCCGGAGGTCGATGTCGAGGCGCGCTGCGCCCTCGCGCTCGATGGCGTCGCGCAACCGGGCCGAGAGCGCGTACACCGCGCCGCCCTCGATACCGTATGCGGCGATCATCGCTTCGCCGCGAACCATGGCGCCATCGTGCTTCAGCGCGACGCCCTTGAGCGGCGCGCCGGCGAACCGTGCGGCGAACACTTCGCTCCAGGATGTGACGAAGCCGCAGTTGGCGGGGCGTAGCGGCGCGACCTTCACGCCGCGCGCGGCGAGCAAATCTGTCCACGCGCCGTCGGAACCGAGCTTGGCCCAGCTCCCGCCGCCGAGCGCAAGGATCACAGCGTCGGCGCGCGCTGTGAAAGATGCGCCTGTCTCATCGGTGAAGGCGAGCTTCCCGTCAGAAGCGGTCCATCCACGCCACCGCCGTCGCGTCTCCACGCGCACGCCCAGTGTTGCAAGACGCGCGAGCCAGGCGCGCAGCAGCGGCGAGGCCTTCAAGGCGCGCGGGAACACGCGCCCGCTCGACCCCACGAATGTCGCCTGACCGAGGCCCTCTGCCCACGCGATCAGGTCGGACGGCGAGAATGTCTCGAGAATCGGCCGCAGACGCGCGAACGCCGCGCCGTAGCGCGATGCGAAAACGTCGAACGGTTCGGAGTGCGTCAGGTTGAGGCCGCCGCGTCCTGCCATCAGGAACTTGCGCCCGACGGTGGGCATCGCGTCGAACACGGTCACGCGAACGCCTGCGGTCGCGAGCGTCTCGGCCGCCATCAACCCCGCGGGGCCCGCGCCGATGACAGCGATGTGAGGCCTTTCGACCATGTCTGTGGCGGCCGGGTCCTGAATTGCAATCACCAGTCTCCGGCGCGCCACGCCGTGCGCCCGTCGATCACCGTGAGCAGGGCGCGGCCTTTCGGAATGTCTTCCACGGGCGCGGTCATGAGATCGACGGAAAATACGCTGATGTCGGCGCGCTGGCCGACGCTGAGGCGCCCGCGTGTCCGGTCCGCGAATGCAGCGTATGCAGGCCAGGTCGTGAACATCGCAAGCGCGGTCGCGCGCGTGACCGCCTCTTCCGGGCGCCAGTCTTCCCCGGAAAAGCCGTTCAGATCCTTGCGCGCGACGGCGGCGTAAAACTCGATCAGCGGATCGCCGCGCTCGACCGGGGCGTCGGACCCGCCGGGCACGATCACACCGGCTTTCTCGAGGCTCGACCATGCGTATGCGCCGGCGAGCCGGTCGGCGCCGAGGCGTGCGGGTGCGAAGTGGAAATCGCCGATCGCGTGGCTCGGCTGCATGGAGGCGATCACGCCGAGTTGTCGGAAGCGGGGAATATCCTCGCGGCGCAAGATCTGCGCGTGCTCGATACGCCAGCGCGGATCGGCGACGGCGCGTTCCGCGGCGGGCACGTGCGCGAACGCCTCGGCGTAGGCGTCGAGGATCATTGCGTTGCCGCGGTCGCCGATGCCGTGCGTGGCGATCTGGATGCCCTTGCGCAGCGCGCGCTCGAACACGGGCAGCGCTTCGTCCTGCTTTAGCAGAATCAGGCCCGTCGTTTCCGGCGCGTCCGCGTACGGCGCAAATAACGCAGCGCCGCGGGAACCGAGCGCGCCGTCCGCATAATACTTGATCGCCCGCGTGATCACGCGACCGTCGCGACTGTGGCGCGGACCGGAGGCAAAAAGGCGGGCGCCGGCCTCGGGCGTCACCGCATTGTAGAGACGCAATGGGACGGCGCTCCGGCGCGCCGCGCGCTCAAGCGCCAGCACTTCATCCCATTCGACGCTCATGTTGTGCACGCCCACCCAGCCACGCGCCGGATAGACGCGAAACGCCGCGTCGATGGATTGCGCCAGCGTGGGCCGCGCCGCGCGATCGACGACGGGCATGACGAGCGCCATCGCGTTGTCGACGAGCATCCCCGTCGGCTTGCCCGCCGCGTCGCGCAGGATCGCGCCGCCGTCCGGCGCCTGCGTCGCGTCGGTGATGCCGGCGAGCTCCAGCGCGCGCGAATTGGCGACGAGGGCGTGACCGTCCGCGCGTTCAAGGATGACGGCCGTGTCGGGCGATACGGCGTCGAGATCGGCGCGCGTGGGAAAACGCTTTTCCGGCCAGTGCGTCTCGATCCAGCCGCGCCCCACGAGGACAGCGCCGTCGGCGGGCAGCGCGTCGACGCGCGCCTTGACGGCCGCGACCAACGTCGGGATCGAGGCGACGCCTTCGAGATTGAGCGTCAGCTCGCGCTCGCCGATACCGCGCAGATGCGCGTGCGCGTCGGTGAAGCCGGGAAAGGCTGCTGCGCCGCGCAGGTCGATCACCTGCGTGCGCGCGCCCTTGAACGCGTATGCGCCCGCGCGCGCGCCCGCATAGACGATCACGCCGCCGCGCGCCGCGATCGCCTCCACGCGCGGCTCGACGTGTTCGCCTGTGTAGATGGGGCCGTTCCAGACGATGAGGTCGGCGACGGGCTGCGCCCGCACGCACGGCGCCGCGAGAAGCGCTGCAAGTGAAAGAAGAAGGATGCGGATCATGCGGCTGGTTCAACACGATTGTGCTAGGCTGAGGGGTGAATTGCGAGACACTGTGGTTCAGGCTTGCGCAAGGTCAAGGCGCGGCGTCAGGAACGCCCTGTGATAGCATACGTCATGTGCATTTGACGCGGATGGAGATTGCGATGTCCCTGAAGTCCATTCTGGCGCATGCTGATGACACACCCGCAGCAATGGGCCGTGTCGGCATGGCGGCAAGACTAGCGGCGCGGCACGGCGGCGTCGCGCGGGCGTTCGTCGTATCGATCGCGCCGGGCGAACCGTTCGGCCCCGGAGCCGAGATGCTGGACGCGACAATCAGCACCCTGCGCGGCGAGATCGCCGCGCGGCGGCTGGGGGAGGCGCGCGCCATCGCTGAGCGTACGAAACTGGAGGCCGGACTTGAGTGCGAAGTCCTTCAGATTGAGGCTGACAGGATCATTGTCGATACGGCGAGCCACATGCGGTCGGTTGACCTCATAATCGTCGGCCCGCCGCGCGACGACGGGCGATTGCTCGACGAGGACATGCTTGAGGCGGCGCTGTTTTCATCCGGGCGGCCGGTGATCGTCCTGCCGCGCGAATACAAGGGCGCCGAGATCGGCCGTTCGGTGGCGATCGCATGGAAGGACTGCCGCGAGGCGGCGCATGCGATCCACGAAGCGATGCCGATCCTTGAGGCGGCCGATCTCGTTCGCTTCATTGTCGTGCACGCGAAGGAAGACGCGCGCTACTTCGGGGCCGCAGCGCTCAAGCGCATGGAAGACGCGTTGCGCGCGCGCGGCGTCAAGGTCGGCGACGCGGTCATCGACAAGCAAACTGCGCACGTGGGCGAAGCCGTGGACCGGATCGTCGGATCCATGGGCGCCGACCTTCTGGTCATGGGCGCCTATGGTCACTGGCGACTGGCGGAGCGTCTGTTCGGCGGCGTGACCCGCCACGTGCTGCACGAGATGCAGACGCCGCTGTTCCTCGCCCACTAGCGGTTTGGACCGCCTGGCTCAGAGCTTCGCGGTGACCATCTCAAGCCAGGCCTTCGCTGCGCCGTCCAGCTGCGGACCGATCACCTCGCGCACGCGTGTGTGATAGGCGTCGAGCCACTCGCGCTCCTCGCGGCTCAGGAGTTTCTTCTCGATCAGCGTGCGATCAATCGGCGCAAGCGTCAGCGTTTCAAATCCCAGCATCTCGCGCTCGCCGCCAGGGATCGGTTCCGGCCTGGTGACCACCTGCAGGTTCTCCGTGCGGATTCCGAAATGGCCTTCCTTGTAGTAGCCGGGTTCGTTCGAGACGATCATGCCCGGCTCCAGCGGCACCGTGTTCGGCAGCTTGGATATCCGGTGCGGACCTTCGTGCACGCCCAGATAGGAGCCGACGCCGTGGCCGGTGCCGTGGTCATAGTCGAAGCCCGCTTCCCACAGTGAAAGGCGCGCCAGCGCGTCGAGCGCCGAGCCCGTCGTGCCCTTCGGGAAGCGTACGCGCGAGAGCGCGATGTGGCCCTTGAGCACGCGGGTGAAGCGGTCCTTCATCTCAGGCGTGGCGCGGCCGATGGCGACGGTGCGCGTCACGTCGGTGGTGCCGTCGAGATACTGGCCGCCGCTGTCGATGAGAAAGAGCGAGCCGCGCCGCAGCTTGCGGTTGGTCTTCACGTTCACGCGGTAGTGCGGCAGCGCCCCATTCGGCCCGGCGCCAGAAATGGAGTCGAAGGAGAGATCCTTCAGGACAGCGCTTTCGCGCCGGAAACCTTCGAGCACCTTGCACGCCTCGATCTCGTCGACCTTGCCGCTCTGCGCTTCTGTGGCGAGCCAGTGCAGGTAGCGCGTGAGCGCCGCGCCGTCGCGAGCGTGGGCCTGCCGCGCGCCTTCGACTTCAACGTCGTTCTTGCAGGCGCGCGGCAGCATCACGGGATCGGCGCCGCGCAGGGTCTTGGCGCCGGCCTTGTCGAGCGTCTCGAAGAACCAGGCTGAGGCGCTCGACGGATCGACGCGCACGCGCTTGCCGGCGAGCGCCTTGAGCGCTTCGGGCAGATCCGTTTCGCGCCTTACGGCCACTTCGTTGCCGAGCCAGCTCTTCAGTTCGGGGCTCGTTTTCTCCGGCGCGATGAAGAGATCCGCTGTGCCGTCGGCGTTGAGGATCGCCGAGCCCAGCGGCAGCGGAGAACGCGCCACGTCCTGGCCGCGCATGTTGAACAACCACGCGAGCGAGGCGGGCGAGCTGATGACGGCGGCGTCCGCGCCGTCCTTCGCGATCGCCTCGCCGAGCCGCTTGCGCTTGGAGGCGGCGCTTTCGCCGGCGTACTTTTCCGGGTGCGCGACAGCGGGCGTCATCGGCACGGGCGGGCGTTGCGCGCCCCAGGCTTCGTCGATGGGGTTCTTGTCGACCGGGACGAGCGTCGCGCCGGCGTCGAGGGCGGCGGCCTTGAGCTTGTCGAGCGCATCGGGGCTGAACAGTTTCGGATCGTATCCGATGCGCGCGCCCTTGGGCGCTTCGCGGCGGATCCATCCCGCCATGCCCAGATCCACGAGATCCTCGTAGGCGAAGAGCTTGCCGTCCACCTGCGCGCGGACCTGGAGCGTGTAGCGCCCGTCCACGAATACCGCCGCCTTGTCGCCGCAGAGCGCTGCGGCGCCTGCGGAGCCGGTGAAGCCGGTCAGCCAGGCCAGCCGGTCGAGCGCCTCGGGAACGTACTCGTTCTGGTACTCGTCCTCATGAGGCACCACGAAGCCGTCGAGGTTGCGGGCCGTCAGCGCCTTGCGGAGCCGGGGGAGGTTCTTGCGGCCGAAATCCGGGCCGCCCGGGGCGTCGAAGGTCTGGAACATGACCCAGAGGTGGCTTTGCATGGGCCGCAAGGTCAAGGGGGGAACGGGTTTTCGCAGGAGGGGCGCCCCCCGAAGCGAACATGAAAGAACCGAAAGGAGATCGTGATTTCGACGTCGCCGTCTGCAATACTGGCTCGACTCGCGGGGTGACGAGATGTCGGGCGCGGCCAATCGGGGCGGCCTTTCAGGACAAGTGGGATCGGAGAAGCCAGATGTTGAAAAAGAGCGCCGCGCTTATCGCGGTCGTCGCGTGCCTCGCCGCGGCGCCGGCCAGCGCGCAGACCAACGAATACCGCCAACAGCTGGACACGCAGCTGCAGGCCAGCCGCACCCAGTTCCAGGGCCAGGGCTATTCGGTCGCCGCGGGACCGTTCACCGGCGCCCTGCCGGCGGGAGGCAAGGAGCGTTTCACGCTGCCGGTCGAGCAGGGTGTCACCTACAAGGTCGTCGGCATCTGCGACAACGACTGCTCCGACGTGGACCTGCGGGTGTTCAATCTGAACGGCCAGAACATCGGCGAGGACGTCCTCGACGACGACGTGCCGATCGTTGACCTGCAGCCGACGGGCACCGGCACCGTCCAGCTTGAGGCGAACATGATCACCTGCAGCTCGGAGCCCTGCTATCACGCCATCGAAGTGTACTGGAAACGCTAGGCCTTCAGCCGCACCGGCATCCACATCGGCCCCGGCGCAAGTCGGGGCCGAACTGTTTCAGGACGAGATGACGTGAGTTTCCGAAAGGCCGAGATCGCAGACGTTCCCGCGCTGCATGCGCTGGTGGAAAGCGCCTACCGCGGGGAAAGCGCGAAGACCGGCTGGACGCATGAAGCCGACCTGCTCGGCGGGCAGCGCACGGACGAAGCGGCGTTGCGCGAAATCATCGCCAGTGCCGCGCAATCCATTCACGTCGCGGCTGAGGGCTCTGACCTACATGGGTGCGTTCTCGTTTCGGACAAGGGCGCCGGCCGGGCCTATCTCGGCATGCTCACCGTGCGTCCGGACCTGCAGGCGGGCGGACTGGGTCGCGCGCTGCTGGCGGAGGCCGAACGCCATGCCCGCGAGGCGCTCGGCGCGACTGCGATGGAGATGACCGTCATCCGGCAGCGCCGCGAGCTGATCGACTGGTATCTCCGTCGCGGCTATTCGCTGACTGGCCGCGAGGAGCCGTTTCCACTCGACGACGAACGCTTCGGATTGCCGAAGACCCGCGATCTCGTGTTCGTCGTCCTTGAAAAAGATCTCACCGGCCGCTGAGGGCGGCGTTCATGCGCGTCTCTCCCGTGACGGTCTTTTGAATACCAGCGTCGACCAGGCCTCGCGGCGGAAACGGCGCTTGAGGATCATGCCGCGCCCGCCATAGGCGAGGCGGATGAGCGGTTCCTGCCTGGTCAGCAAGCCGGACAGAATGAGCGTGCCGCCGGGCGCCGTCGCCTTCATCAGCAGCGGCGCGAGGCGGATGAGCGGCCGCATCAGGATATTGGCGAACACGAGATCATGTCCGCCTTTCGCAAACCGCGCGCCGTCGCCGGCGATCACGCGCACGCGGGCGACGATGTCGTTGTTGGCGACGTTTTCGTCCATGATCATCGCGGCGCGGCGGTCGATCTCGACGGCGGTGGCGTGGGCGCCCATCTTGGCGGCGGCGATGGCGAGCACGCCGGAGCCCGCGCCGACGTCGAGCACATTGCGCACGCGGCGGCGGCGGAGTTCTTCCTCCAGCATCATCAGGCAGCCGAGCGTGGTGCCGTGATGGCCTGTGCCGAAGGCTTCGCTCGCCTCGATCCAGACTTTCGTGCGCCCGCCGTGGATGCGGCCCAGCGAGTGCGCCCCGGCGACCACGAAGCGCCCGGCGCGCACGGCGGGCAGGCCGTCGAGCGACATGGCGACCCAGTCGGCGTCTTCAAGTTCGGCCACGTTGGGCGAGAGCTTTGGCGAGACGCCCGCGATCACCGCGACCGCGGCGTCGGCGGCGTCCTGCATTTCGGCGTAGAGTTCGAGGCGGAACTTGCCCTGCCCCTCCTCGAACCACGACACCGCATCGACCGGCGATGGATCGAGCGCATCGAATGCATCCGCGGCGGCCTTGATGGCGGCGAGCGGGCCGACGGCCGTGACGAGCAGCATCAGGCGAAATCCGAGCGCGGCGCTTCGCGGGCGTCGTCGTCGGGCGCCATCTCGAAATCGGGCTCGTCGAGATTGGTGCGGGTGAAGCGCACGGCGCAGGGGCGGAGCTGGGCGGCTTCGTCGAGGCCGTACTGGTAGAGCGCCTCCACGAGCATCACCATCGCCTCGTTGGGAAAATCCGTCGGGTCGGCGAGGTACTTCATGTTCGTCTCGATCGCGTAGGCGAGCGATTCAAACGTGCGCATGCGCAGCGCGAGCCGTTCGGCGCCGAGGCCCTCGGCGCGTTCGCGCGAGGCCTCGAACGCGGCGTCCAGATCCGGCGCGCGCACGCCGAGCAGGTAGGCGTTCTCCGGCCCGTTGGCGAACAGCGCCACCGGAATCACGCCGTCCACGGCCATCGCCGCTTCCTGCTCGCCGCGGTCGGCCTCGGCCGAAATCTGCAGGGTGAGGCTTTCGACCTTTCCGTCCATGACATGTCCTTATGTGAGCGCCCGGTCTAGGCGGGAACGGCGGCGCGGGGAAGGGGTTGGCGGCGGCGGAAGACTGGGGAACCGCGCGTCTTCAGACGCGCAACCGGCCGCGGCGCCAGACTCCGGGGAATCTTGCGTGGGATGAAAGAGCGGATGCGCGTCTGAAGACGCGCGGTCCTGTCGACGGGGCTTGTCATGAGGTGT
>CAZGYQ010000053.1:0-23698 GCA_964530695.1 uncultured Caulobacteraceae bacterium | reverse complement strand
GGCGGTCGAGGCGCCGGTGACCATGTTGCGCGTGTACTGCTCGTGGCCCGGCGTATCGGCGACGATGAACTTGCGCTTGTCCGTGGAGAAGTAGCGATAGGCTACGTCGATGGTGATGCCCTGTTCGCGCTCGGCGGCGAGGCCGTCCACGAGAAGGGCGAAATCGATGTCCGCGCCTTGCGTGCCGCCCCTCCGTGAGTCCGCTTCGAGGGCGGTCATCTGATCTTCGAAGATCATCTTTGAATCGTAAAGCAGGCGTCCGATCAGCGTGGACTTGCCGTCGTCGACGCTGCCGCAGGTGATGAAGCGCAGGAGCGACTTGTGCTGGTGCTGATCCAGAAAGGCTTCGATGTCTTCTGCAATGAGGTCAGAAACGTGCGCCATCAGAAATAGCCCTCACGCTTTTTCTTCTCCATGCTGGCGGACTGGTCGTGGTCGATGACGCGCCCCTGACGCTCGCTTGTGGCGGTCAGCAGCATTTCCCGGATGATCTCCGGGAGCGTGGCCGCGTCGCTCTCCACTGCCCCGGTCAGTGGGTAGCAGCCGAGTGTGCGGAACCGGACATTTTTGACGACCGGCGTCTCGCCAGGTCGCAACGGCATGCGCGCGTCGTCGACCATGATGAGCACGCCGTCGCGGGACACGACGGGTCGCGGAGCGGAAAGGTAGAGCGGCACAATGGGAATGTTCTCAAGGTGGATGTATTGCCACACGTCGAGCTCGGTCCAGTTCGAGATCGGGAAGACGCGGATGGATTCTCCCTTGTGTTTGCGGGCGTTGTAGGCCCGCCATAGTTCAGGGCGCTGATTTTTGGGATCCCAGCGGTGGTTTGCGCCGCGAAAGGAGATGATGCGTTCCTTTGCGCGACTCTTTTCTTCATCGCGGCGCGCGCCTCCAAACGCGGCGTCGAATCCATAGGTGTCCAGCGCCTGCTTGAGGCCTTCTGTCTTCCACAGATCGGTGTGCAGCGCCGAGCCATGTTCGAATGGATTGATTCCCCGCGATTCCGCGTCCGGGTTCTTGTAGACGATCAACTCGAAGCCAAGCTCGTCTGCCATGCGCGCGCGCATGTCGTACATCGCACGGAATTTCCACGTCGTATCGACATGGAGCAGGGGAAAGGGCGGGGGAGACGGATAAAACGCCTTGGCGGCGAGGTGCGCCATGACGGCGCTATCCTTGCCGATGGAATAGAGCATCACCGGCTTTTCGGCCTCCGCGACGACCTCGCGCAGGATATGGATGCTCTCGGACTCAAGGCGCTGCAGGTGCGTCAGGCGCGTCGGGCCGGGCGTCGCGGCGCCGGATGGTGGAAATTGCATCGCCAGCGGTCTCACTTGGACTTAAAGGGGATTAAGGTCGCCGATCGCGACGAGCCGCGGATTGGCGTGGACGACGTCCTCGAACTGGTTGCGTTCGCCATAGCGAAGCAGGTGGCCATCCATCATGCAAATGCGCCCGCCCACCGCGCAAAGCACGGCGTCTCCCGCGTCCCGCGAGTTGGTCCGGCTTGGTGTTTGCGCAAGCGATGTCCGAATCGAGCAAAAGAGTCGGGTACTCGCCGTCAATATTAGGATGTTCCGGAGGCGCCTCATCGCGCGAGAGGGCGGACAGGCGCGCCAGAGGGGTCGCCGTCGGGGTCGCCGTCGGGGGATAGGTGAGCGGTCGCAGCGGATCATGGTCGCCTGACTTCGACATGGACCCAGCTTATCAAGGTCCGCATCAAGCGCCAGCCAGCGCGGCCGCCTCGTCCTGGTCATGGAACGGGGACTTTGGCGCAATCGGCCCGAAGGGCTACTCTCGTATGATCAGAGCATCCTCGGGCGCGCCGACCAGAACCGTCGGGTCGAAAACGAAACCCCGATTGCCGCTTCGCGCGCCGCCAGCGGAAGTGTTGAGCCACGCGCGCGTGCATCATCCGCCATCTTTTCCAAGGCTTCCACACGCCATGCGTTGGACAGAGGCTCCATCTCGGGGGCGGCTCCATGCCATCGCCAAGCAGGAGTGCATGCTCGAGTCGTCGAACCGGTCGACATCGGGGAGATCGAGCACCGCCTGCGGCGTGGTGGCGACCACGCAGCGAATTCCGGCCCGTCGATTTGTTGGTCTGCAATGCTCATGACGCGTCGCGTGCTGCAGGCGGGGGCAGAAGCACTGCGGCGGCCGCAAGAGCGAACGATGTTGCAGCGATCACGAACGCCCAGATGGGCTCATTGCCGAAAAAGGTGCGCAGAAGAAAGCCAAGCAGCGTTGCGGCGACGAGTTGGGGCACAACGATGAAGACATTGAAGATGCCCATGTAGACGCCCATTTTTTCCGCCGGTACGGAACTGGCGAGAATGGCGTAGGGCACCGAGACGATCGCGGCCCAGGCGACCCCGACGCCAACCATGGGCGCCCACAGCAGAGCGGGGTCCCTGACGACCATCATGGCGGCGAAACCGGCGGCCCCGAGCACAAGACATGCGGCGTGCAGGAGGCGTCGATCGACGCGGGCGGCGAGCACAATGATCAAAAGCGCCGCGATGGCCGCGACGCCATTGCGCACGGACCCGAGAACCCCCCACCAGTTCCCCGCTTCCTGGTAGGCGGCGGAGGCGGCGTCGGTCGCGGCGAAATGGTGTGCCGCGATAGCCGGCGCGCCGTAGATCCACATGGCAAACAATCCGAACCAGGTGAAGAACTGCACCACCGCGAGTTGCCGCATGGTTTGCGGCATGGCGAAGAGATCGCCGACCACTTCCATGTATCCGTTCGCCGTGCGTTCGCGCGCCCGCAGAACGCCTGCAACAACCTGGACGACGCCAAAACCCGCGATCAGGCCCGCAAGAACGTAGAGATCCTGCTTGAATTCGGTTTCACCGAGAAAGTTGAACGCCGCTGGCCGGGGCTGCTGCCGCGCGGCCCATACAAATGCCGCCACGGCAGCGCCCACCGCCAACCAGATGAGCCCGCCCGTCAGAAATGCCGATACGCTTCGCTCATGGATCGGGACATGCTGCGCGCTCGCGCCAGCGCGCGCGCGCCTCGCTGTTTCAAAGGCGTTGAGTCGTTCAGGCGGATACTCCCTGGTGGTGATGATCGTCCAGATCACTGCCAGGAAGAGGGTCGCCCCGCCGACATAGAAGGCGATGTGGACGGTCTGCGGGATGACGCCGGGAGCGGCCGTGTTCGCCACGCCCATGCGCGTGAGGATCCAGGGCAGAATTCCGGCGAGAACGGCGCCGGCGCCGATGAAAAAGCTCTGCGTGGCGTAGCCGTTCGTGCGCTGTTCGTCGGGAAGCATGTCGCCCACGAGCGCACGCGTCGGCTCCATCGTGATATTGAGGGCGGCGTCCATGATCCAGAGTATGCCCGCCGCCACCCACAGCGCTGGCGCGTTCGGCATCGCGATCAGCGCCAGTGCCGCAAGCACCGCGCCGACAAGAAAATAAGGCCTGCGCCGCCCAAGCCGGCCCCAGGTGTGGTCGCTCAGATAACCGATGATCGGTTGAACGAGGAGCCCGGTAAGCGGGGCCGCGATCCAGAGGATGGGAAGCGCGTCGATCTCGGCGCCGAGTGTCTGGAATATCCGGCTCACATTGCCGTTCTGCAGGTCGAACCCGATCTGAATTCCCAGGAAACCGACGCACATGTTCCATATCTGGAGCGCGCTCAGTTTCGGTTTCGCCTCCGGCGCCGTGTTTTCCGACATCGCTTCCTCCCGCGGTCGTTGTTCTTCAGGGTGATTTCCTGTCCGATTGAATCGGAGAGGGGGCCCTGCATTCTTGTTTTATTGCGCTCTTGGCGTCGGGCCTTGGTTCACGTCTCCCGGAAACGGGGTCAGCGCCTCAGCTCCGATGCCGGAGATCTCGATTCACGCTCAGGCGCTTTGCTGCGCAACGAAAGTCGATCGGGTCTTGGAGCGAGCCTCATCGCCGCCCAGCAGGATGAAACCGGATCGCCTGGCCGCCGCCGGGCGCCAGATTCAGCGTCAGCGTATCGTTCCGGGTGACCGTCCGCTCCTCGACCACGATCCTGTTGCGCGCAGCGCCGCGAAAATCCGCACCGGGTCCGTCGCGATATATCTGTGCGGTGTAGCGCGTGCCGGGATCGAGAAACGAAAGCGGCGCCGAGAGCGAGCGGGCGTTCTCGTCCGTGATCGCGCCCAGATACCAGTCGCGGCTGTGACGGTCGCGCCGGACAATCGTCACGTAATCGCCCAGCGCTCCATTGAGCACACGCGAATCCTCCCAGTCTGTGGGCACATCGCGAATGAACTGGAAGGGGGCGGGATTGGCGTCGTAGTTCTCGATCAGGTCGGCCGCCATCTGGATGGGGCTGTAGATGGCCACGTAGAGGGCCAGTTGCTTGGCGATCGTGGTCGCCACGCCTTCGGGAGATCGTGTCTCCATGGCGAAAACGCCGGGCGTGAAATCCATCGGTCCCGCCAGCAATCGCGTGAACACGAGGTTCACCTCGTGTTCGGGCGGATTGCTTGGGTTTCCCCACGCATTGTACTCCATGCCGCGCGCGCCCTCGCGCGAGATCCAGTTCGGATAGGTGCGCCGCAGGCCGGTATCCTTGATTGGCTCGTGCGGATTGATCACGATGCGATGGCGTGCGGCGGCTTCCACGACCCGAAGGTGGTGACGCGCCATTTCCTGGCCCTCGTGCCAAGCGTAGCGCACCTGTCCGTCCATCGCGTGAACGCGCGCCTGACCTGCATCGGAGACGTATCCTGTCTTCACGGCGTGGATGCCCAGCCCTTCATACAAGGCGAACCCGGCTTCCATCTGGTCTTCGTAGTGGGCGGCGTTGGCCGAGGTTTCGTGGTGGCCGATGATCTGGACGCCGCGCGCGCGGGCGTGCGCAGCGATGCGTGGGAGATCGAAGTCAGGATAGGGGCGTGTGAAGCTGAAGTCCTCGCCGTTGCCGAACCAGTCGCCGTCCCACCCGATGTTCCAGCCTTCGATGAGCACGCCGGAAAAGCCGTGCGCGGCGGCGAAGTCGATGTAGCGCAGCGCTGTCTCGGTCGTAGCGCCATGGCTTGCGCCCGAGGCCCAGCTCGCCGTGCCAAGGTGCATCTGCCACCAGATGCCGATGTATTTGCCCGGCTTGAACCATGAGACATCGCCCAGGACATTTGGCTCGTTCAGGTTGAGGATCAGCCGGGACTCCACGAGTCCGCCTGCGTCAGGCGAGATCTGGATTGTGCGCCAGGGCGTATGGAATGGCGCAGTGCGCACAACGGCGGCGTCGCCTGATCCGGGCGTGAGGTTGGCGCGCAGCTTGCGCCCTTCCATGCGCATGAGGTTCATGCCGGAATAGTCGACGAGCGCTGCTTCGTGAATGGACAGGTGCACGCCGTTGTCGAGACGCGCCGTCAACGGCGTCTGGGCGACGCCAATCTCGTTGAGCGCGCTCCGGTGGTAGAGGTACTCTGCCCTGTTGGATCCCAACGCCGGCGCCCAGAGGGCCTCACCAGCGCGTGCGAAGTTGAATTCGGTCAGCTCATTGAGGATGCGCACCTCGCGAAGCTGCGGCTGGTCGGGAAACTCGTAACGGAATCCCAGGCCGTCATTGGAGACGCGGAATACGACGTTCAGGTTTCGCTTGCGCCCGATCTGTTCTGTCAGCGTGAAGCGCAATTCGTTGAAGTTATTCCGGATTCGTCGTTGCTCACCCCATGGCTGGTGCCATGTCTCGTCAAAATGCCGTTGCGACTGCGCCGTCAGCCTGAGGTTTCTCTCGATCTTCGGTCCATCGACCAGGAGAAATCCGAGTCGCGAGGGATCGATGACCCGTTCGCCGCGGTAGGTGACGATGTAGTTTGGCCGTCCTTCATCGTTGATCTCGATGTCCACGCCGATGGCGCCGTCGGGCGAGGCGACGTGCGCGAGCGGCGCTGCGTTTGATGGCGCGGCGAGCACGAACAACCAGGCGAGCAGAATTGCCAGTCGAGCGATCATGTCCATGCTCCTATGTTGAGGCGTTGACTTGCAAATGTTTGCGGGCAGTGCATTAACGGCGCACTGGAACCGAACGGATCAGGCGAACTGGCGTGGCCAAACGCTCTACAACACTTGAGGATCTGGCCAAGCTTGCGGGCGTTTCTATCTCGACTGCATCGCGCGCGCTCAATGACAGCCCGGCGATCAACCGCCGCACCAAGCAAAAGATCTGGCAGCTCGCGCGCGAACACGACTATCCGTTTCGTCGATATATGCCGGCCGGACCGATTGGCGCGGAAGCGACCATTGCGATCGTCGTGCCGCGATCGCCCGGGCGTGAGTTCGTGCTCGGGGACCCGTTCTTCCAGGAGCTTTTGTCCGGTTTGACGGAGGCCGCGCGCGAACGCGACTGCGATCTTCTCATCAGTCATGTGGCGCCCGGCTCGTTCGAGGATCTGACGGTGCTCATGTCGACATCGCGCGCTGACGGCGTGGTCTTTCTCGGGCAGAGTACCTTGCACGCTGACTTCAACCGGCTTGCCGAAAGCGAGAGCAGGTTCGTTGTCTGGGGCGCCCAGTTGCCCGATCAGTCGTACTGCTCCGTCGGCAGCGACAATACGGCCGGCGCGCGCCGGGCGACGGCTCATCTCGTTCGCCTGGGTCGCAAGCGCATCGTCTTTCTGGGAGACATGGACGACCCCGAACCATCGCAGCGTCACCGCGGCTATCTCGACGCGCTTGCCGCGGCGGGCCTGGAGATCGATCCTGCGCTCACGGTTCCGGCGCACTTCGAGATTGAATCCGCGGAGGCGGCGATCGATGCGCTGATCCATCACCATGTTCCGTTTGACGGCGTCGTGGCGGCCAGCGACCTGATCGCGCTCGGCGCAATACGCGCCTTGCGGCATGCCGGAAAATCCGTGCCAAGGGATGTATCGGTGATGGGTTTCGACAATGTGCGCTTCGCGCGCTACGCCACGCCCGCGCTCAGCACCATCGCCCAGGATACCGCGAAGGCGGGACGTCTGCTCGTGTCCAAGCTTATCGATACCGGCGAAGGCCGGATGCGCAGCCGGTCCGAGCGCCTTCCCACGGAACTCATCGTCCGAGAATCGTGCGGGGGATAGGGGGGCGGTCAATGGCGTTTCGCGACGAGTGCTGAAAAGCCCGGCAGTTCGACGGACGTCGCGTCAGCTCCATTCACGGCTTCCACGATGTTCCATCCGTCTGGCAGGGACCAGCGTATAGCGCGAGCGCCGAGGTTGAAGGCGCATAGCAGCGCCTGGCGTCCTTCGTCGCGCTCAAAGACGAGCAGCGGTTCGGGCTCGTCCCTGAATCGGATCGAACCCGAGCGAAGGGCCGGCAGACTTCGACGCAGGGCGATGGCCCGGCGTGCAAAATGCAGGGTTGAATCCGGCTGGCGTTCCTGCGTGTCGACCGCCATGTCGCGGTGGACTGGATCGAGCGGCAGCCAAGGAACGCCGGCTGAAAACCCTGCGTTGACCGATGTCGCGCGCCAGGGCATCGGCGTGCGTGCGCCGTCGCGTCCCAGGGTGTGCGGCCAGTTTGCGATCGCTTCTGGATCGCGCAAGGCCATGTGCGGCACCTCGCCCTGAGGCAAGCCGAGTTCTTCGCCTTGATAGACGAACACGCTGCCGCGCAGCGTCACCAGCAGCAGCAGGGCAAGCTTCGCGAACGCCGTCTCGTCGCCATTGTCTGACCATCGGGAGACGACGCGTGGCGCATCGTGGTTCGAGAACGCCCAGGACGGCCACCCTTCATCGCGCGCCCCTTTCCAGCCAAGTGAGCAGTCGCGCACGAGGGCGGAGGTCAACTTGTCTGAATAAAGGTACTGAAACCCGTAGGCGCTGTGCAGTCGTTTCTGGCCCTGCGTGTAGAGTCTCATCTCGGCGCCGGCCTGCTCGCCGCCCACCTCCGCTACAAGGAATATCGCGTCACGCGATTCCGTCAGTGCGCGAACCCTCTCAAGAAACTTCGGAATGTCGGGGTGAGACTGATTGTAGAAGTGGTGCTGGTAGTCAAACGGGCGCGTGCGCTTGCCGGTGTCTCCGGCGGGCGGATTGTCGCGGAACTGGGGATCGTGCATCGAGAAGTTGATTGCATCCAGCCGGAACCCGTCCACGCCGCGGTCCAGCCAGAAGCGAGCCACGTCGAGCAACGCTTCCTGAACTTCACCATTGTGCACATTGAGGTCGGGCTGATCGGTCTGGAAATTGTTCAGGTAATACTGGCCGCGCCGGGAATCCCAGGTCCATGCGGGGCCCATGAACACGGATTGCCAGTTCGTAGGCGGTGAGCCGTCCGGTTTGGCGTCGGCCCAGACATACCAGTCCGCTTTCGGGTTCACCCTGTCGCGGCGACTTTCCTGGAACCACGGGTGTTGCAGGGCGGTATGAGAATAGATCTGGTCGACGATGACCTTTAGTCCGTGCGCGTGTGCGCCGGCGATCAATGCATCGAAGTCAGCCAGCGTCCCGAATACCGGATCGACGTCGCAGTAGTTGGAGACGTCATATCCGAAATCCCGCATCGGCGACGTGTAGAACGGAGAAAGCCAGATGGCGTCGACGCCAAGTGACTTGATGTAGTCAAGATGGTCGGTGACGCCGCGCAGGTCGCCATAGCCGTCGCCGTTGCTGTCGGCGAAGCTGAGTGGATAGACATGGTAGATGACGGCGCCGCGCCACCATTCCGTGGTGGATTCGCTCCGCTTGCCGGACTTCGGGATGATCTCAAGGTTCAAACGATGGCTCCGATACGCAGACAACAAAGTCCAGGGGCGCAATCTTGACATGATAGCTTTGTGGCGCGCGCGCCGCAGATGCGCAGGCGCCGTGCAGGGCGCGCCAGCGTGTCGATGACGCTTCGACAGAAATGCTCGCGTCGACCTGCGCGCGCGATGTGTTGAGGGCGACCAGAACTTCCGCTCCGTCAAGCAATCGAGAAAAGGCGAAAAGTCCCGGTTGTTCGGATTGCGCGCGCGTCACTTGGAGTCCGCGGCGGAGCGCAGGTGTAGATGAGCGGATCGACGCCATGCGGGCGATGGTCCGGTACAGCGGGTTCGCGACGTCGAAATTGTCCTGTGCGGTTGTTGCACCCGTTCCGGCAAGGCGGTTGTCGTTGTAGGAGGCGACGCGACTTGCGAACATGTCTTCCCGGGCGTCGCGATCGCCGCCATCGCCGGAAAAACCTTGCTCGTCGCCATAGTAGATCACGGGCGTTCCTCGCGCGAACATCAGCAGCGCGTGTCCCAGCGTTACGCGACGCAGCAACTCGTCGTCCGAGATCGCCGGGTTTTCGCGCATCACCATGTGAGCGAAGCGCCCCATGTCATGGTTGCCGAGAAATGTCGGCAGGGTCAGCGCCGATTCAGGACCGCCCTCGTAGAGAGCATCCGCCTCGAACAATGTGGCCAGCCTCTCGGTGCCGCCGCCGCGCACGATGGTTTCATGGGCTGCCGACTGGAAGGCGAAATCCAGCACGGCGGGTAGACGGTCCACGCGCGTTGAACGGGCCAGGCGGCCGGGGTCCGTATCATACACTTCGGCGAAGATGTGGAAGTGCGGAATGCCGCGCGCCTGGGCGCGCGCGCGCATCGCCGGCACGAACGCCTGCCAGAACTCGGGATTCACGTGCTTGGCGGTGTCGATCCGGAAACCGTCAATCGCGAACTCGTCGATCCAGGCGCCGTAGATGTCGATGAACCCCTGAACGACACGGGGATGCTCGGTGAACAGGTCATCGAGGCCGGCGAAATCGCCTGATTGCGAACTCTCGCCCCGAAAGGTCGAGTCGCCCCGGTTGTGGTAGTAGATCGGATCGTTGAGCCACGATGGCTTCTTGATCGCACGTTCCGCCGAGGGCACGAAGGTCTGGTAGGCGAAATCGGGATTTGTCAGGTGGCTGAAATTGTCTGCGGTCTGCTGGTTCGCGCTGTCGCCGGCAAAGCCTGAATTGATCGCAGCGCCCGTCAGGCCGCCGCGTCGTGAATAGGGATAGTCCGCGCGAGGTCGGTAAGGGCAGCTTTGCCGGGGACATTCGCGGTACTGGATGACGTCAGCGGTGTGGTTGGTGATGATGTCCATATAAACGCGCATGCCCCGCGCGTGGGCCGCCTCCACAAATGTGCGGAACTCCTCCCGGGATCCGAAGTGGGGGTCGATGTCGGTGAAATCGGTGATCCAGTAGCCGTGGTACCCGGCCGATTCCTGGCCGGCGGCTCCCTGGACCGGCTTGTTGCGGTAGACAGGCGCAAGCCAGACGGCCGTGGCGCCCAGGCCCTGGATGTAGTCGAGACGCGCCGTGAGTCCGGCGAGATCGCCGCCGTGGAAAAACCCCTTGTCTGCGGGGTCGTAGCCCGTCTGGAGCCGGTTGCCGCGCATGCCTCCGCGATCATTTGCGGTATTTCCATTCGCGAAGCGGTCCGGCAGCACAAAATAAATGACCTCGTCGGCGGGACCGCGGAGGGACGCCGCGGCGGCGGAGGGCTGCGCGGTCGCGTCCGCGGCGAGGATCGGCGCCATCGCCAGCGCTAACGCCATGGCGCGCGCCGCCACACTGATGAGTCCCGCCTTGCGCCCCATCGTCGTTCCTCCGCCCAGCCTGTGACTGGCCTGTGTCTGGCGACTGTCCCGTCGCTTGTCGATCCGGCCTGCCGCGGCAACTGATCGGTTGCAGCAAATTGCCGTATTTGCATAAATTTGCATTGCGGGGGCCGTGTGTCAAGATTGCATGATCTGCGCTAATTCAGGGAAATTGCGGACATTTGGTTCAATATGGCATATTGACGGCGCGCAAAGTTGCATTAATTTGCCAATGTGCCATCCGCCGCGTCGTTAGCTATTGAGCGGAGGCCCAGGGGAGGATTGCACATGGGTTTTCGGTTTTCGGGCCGCCGGATGCGGCTGTTCAGCGGCGTCGCCACTGGCGTGGCGCTCGCATTGGTTTCAGCCGGCGCGGCCGGCGCACAGGAAGCGGCGACGACCGTGGAGGACGAAATCGTCGTCACTGGCTTTCGCGCCAGCTTGCGCAGTTCGACCGAGGCCAAGCGCGAGGCCGACGCGATCGTGGAGTCTGTCTCGGCCGAGGAAATCGGCAAACTGCCCGACAACAGTATTGCGGAATCCCTGTCGCGCCTGCCGGGCCTTTCGGCCCAGCGGTTGTTCGGGCGCAGTCAGCAGATTTCGGTTCGCGGGCTCTCTCCTGATTTCACCACCGCGCTCCTGAACGGACGTGAGCAAGTGAGCGCCGGCGACAATCGCGGCGTGGAATTCGACCAGTATCCGTCGGAACTGCTGAGTTCGGTGGTCGTCTACAAGACGCCGACGGCATCGTTGATCGGCCAGGGCCTCGCAGGCAGCGCCGATATGCGCACGGTCCGTCCGCTGTCGTACGATGGGCGCGTTTTTGCGGTGAACGCCCGGTATGAATGGAATGAAATCGGAGCGCTCAACGCGGGTTCAGAGGAGGACGGCCACCGGATCACCGCATCCTATATCGACCAGAGTGCGGACGGGCGGTGGGGCTGGGCGATCGGCGTGGCCAGCATGTCGTCTCCGACGCAGGCGGAGCGTTTCGAGGCCTGGGGCTACGCGACTACTGGCGCCGGCGAGCACATCATCGGCGGCGCCAAGCCGTATGTGCAGTCGAGCACGCTTGAGCGCGATGGCGTTCTCGGCGTGCTGGAATTCAAGCCGAACGACTCGTTTACCTCGCGCATCGACGCCTTCTACTCGGAGTTCGAAGAAGAGCAGACCCTGCGCGGCATCGAGTTTCCCTTGTTCTGGTCGGGCGCCTCGTTGCAGCCAGGCTACACGGCGCAGAACGGATTTGTCACCGCGGGCACGTTTGCAGGCGTCGAAGGCGTTGTGCGCAACGACGTGCGCACGCGCAACAGCAAGGTCAGCGCCATCGGCTGGAATACGGAGTTCTCGCTGAACGACCGCTGGACGATGGAGGCCGATCTCAGCTATTCGCACGTCGAGCGCGACGACCTCGATCTTGAAACCTATGCTGGCACGGGGCCCGGCTCTGGCGTCGGCGCCGCCGATACTCTCGGCTTTCGCGCCGGCAATGGCAGCTTTGTCTTTTCCTCGGTGCTGAACTACGCCGACCCGTCGTTGATGATGCTGACCGATCCGCAGGGCTGGGGGCAGGCCGGCTTCATCAAGAAGCCGCACACCGATGACGAACTGCGCGCGCTTCGCCTCAGCGCCGAGCGCGGGTTGCAGAACGGCCCGTTCAGCTCCTGGGAGTTCGGTTTCAACTACAGCGAACGCCAGAAAGACAAGACGAGCGACGAAGCCTTCGTCGACCTCATTGGCGGCAACAACCAGACCGTCGCGATCCCGGCGGCGTTCCGTCAGGGCGTGACGTCGCTGGCCTTCCTCGGTATTCCGGGAATGGTCAGCTATGATCCGCGTGCGCTCCTGGCGAGCGGCGGCGTCTATCAGTTGCGTCCGCTCGTCAATTCCGACGTGATCATCAAGACGTGGGGCGTGGAGGAAAACGTCGCTGTCTACTACACGCAGCTCAACATCGATTCGGAAATGTGGTCGGTGCCGGTAAAGGGCAATGTCGGCATCCAGTTCGTCGACACCGAACAGTCCTCGACCGGAGGCGTGGCGACAGCAACAGGCCCACAGACAGCCAGTGCGGGCGATTCCTATCTGGAAATGCTGCCGAGCCTGAACCTTTCGTTCCAGCTCGCGGACAACAGCTACCTGCGTCTCGGGCTGGCGCGGACGCTCGCGCGTCCCCGCATGGACGATCTGAGGGCGAGCTTCCAAGTCAACTACAGCCCCGGCAACATGGCCAGCAGCGATCCATCCCATTCCTACTGGGGCGGCAGCGGCGGCAATCCGTACCTGCGCCCATGGATCGCGAATTCGTTCGACCTGTCCTACGAGCACTATCTGGGCGACACCGGGTACATTTCGGTGGCCGCGTTCCACAAGGAACTGGAGAGCTACATCTTCAACCAGAACGTCGTGTTCGACTTCACGGGGTTCCCGACGCAGAATGCCGGCGACACACCAGCGACGCGGCTCGGCGTGGCGAGCGTGCCCGTGAACGGCAGCGGCGGCTATGTCAGAGGCCTGGAGTTCACCGCCTCGATCCCGGCGGAAGTCTTCTTCCCGGCGCTTGAGGGATTTGGCGTCGTGTTCAACGCCTCGAAGACCGACAGCAGCATCGAGCCGCCGAACACGCCAGAGAGCAGGCTGCCGGGCCTCTCGGAAGAAGTGGTCAACACGACCGTCTACTTCGAGCGGTCGGGATTCGAGGCGCGGGTGAGCAACCGCTATCGCTCGGATTTCCTCGGTGAAGTCACCGGTTTCGGCGCCGGTCGCGAGTTGCGCATCGTCCAGGGTGAATCGATCCTCGACGCGCAACTGGGGTACCGCTTCACAGACGGCCCTCTCAGCGGTCTGGCGGTCCAGTTTCAGGCCAACAACATCACCGACGAACCGTTCACTACGGTCATCGACGGCGATGAGCGACGCGTGAAGGACTACCAGCGCTTCGGCTCCACCTACATGGTCGGCGTCAGCTACAGACATTAATCTCCCTGAAGTGAGCTCACTTCGCCCCCGTCGTTTCTTGCGGCGGGGGCGCTTGTTTTTCGGGCCGGACGATTGATGCTTGGTTCGGCGAGGCAGGGCGGTGGTCATGTGCAGCGAACGAATCCGGAAGGTGGCGATCGTTGGCGGAGGTTCAGCCGGCTGGATGACCGCGGCCGCGTTGTCCAAAATTCTCGACCGGATCGTCGAGGTGGAGCTTGTCGAGTCCGACGAGATCGGGATTGTCGGCGTCGGCGAGGCCACGATCCCGCAGATCCGCAACTTCAACGACGTGCTTGAGCTGGACGAGGATGATTTCGTCCGGCGCACCATGGGGACGTTCAAGCTCGGCATCGAGTTTCACAGCTGGCGGCGACCCGGCCACGCCTACATCCACACATTTGGCGAGAACGGCATCCCGCTTGGCCGCACGCCATTCCATCACTACTGGCTGCGGGCGCGTCACGAAGGCCTCGTGCACGATCTCTGGGACTTCAGCGCCAATGCGAGGGCCGCCGCGGCTGGCCGCTTCTCGCGCGCGGACTTCACCCTGGGAACCCGCCGGACATCGCTTCCCTACGCGTTTCACTTCGACGCGTCGCTCTACGCAAAACTCCTGCGCGGCTATGCAGAGTCCCGCGGCGTCCGCCGCACGGAAGGCCGCGTCGTACGTGTCGACCTTCACGCGGAGACCGGTTTCATCCGTCGCCTTGAGCTTGAAAACGGTAAGACCGTGGAGGCCGATTTCTTCATCGATTGCTCCGGCTTCCGCGCGCTCCTCATTGGCGAGACGCTGGGCGTCGGCTACGAGGACTGGTCTCGCTGGCTGCCTTGCGATCGCGCGCTCGCCGTACCGAGCGCGAATGCCGGCCCGCTGCGGCCGTTCACGCAGTCGATCGCGCGCCGGGCAGGGTGGCAGTGGCGCATTCCGCTGCAGCACCGGACGGGCAACGGCCATGTGTTCTGCAGCAGCCACATGAGCGAGGATGAGGCGACCGCAACGCTTCTGTCCAATCTCGAAGGTGAGCCGCTCTCCGAGCCGCGGCTCATCCGGTTCACGACCGGGCGTCGGGAGAAGTTCTGGTTCCGCAACTGCGTCGCGCTCGGCCTCGCGAGCGGATTTCTCGAACCGCTCGAGTCTACCTCCATCCATCTCGTCCAGTCCGGCATCAGCCGCTTGCTCAGCCTGTTTCCGAATGCCGGCGTGAATCAAGCGGAGGTCGACGAGTACAATCGCCAGTGCAGCCTTGAGTTCGCGCGCGTGCGCGACTTCATTATCCTTCACTATCTCGCAAACGAGCGGACGGAGCCGTTCTGGCAGGCTTGTCGCGACATGAGTGCGCCGGAAGAACTCGTGCGCAAGATCGCGCTCTTCCGCGCCAGCGGCGCCATTTACAGGGAGCAAGAAGACTTGTTCGCCGAGGCGAGCTGGCTGCAGGTGATGTTCGGACAAGGCATCGAGCCGGTCAGCTTCCACCCGTTGGCGCAGCAGATCTCGCGCCTCGAACTTGAGGGATTTCTTGGAAATCTCCGCACCGTGATCGCCCGCGCCGTCGCAGACATGCCCACGCACGACGACTATCTGCGAGCCTGCTGCGCGGCCGCGGACGGCGTCAACTGACAGGCATTTTCGAAGGCCGGATGGGGCCAGGTTGAATCAATTTTGCAGCCTGGCTCGTCTTGCCTCGAAGCCGGCCCATGTCGCTGCGGCGCCCTTGACCTTCTGGGACTCCCCAAACCAAGCTGGAGAAAAGGGAGAAACAGCATGGCCTTCAAACCGTTTGACCTGACCGGCAAGGTCGCACTGGTCACAGGCGGCAACAGCGGCATCGGCCTTGGCATGGCGCACGGCCTGGCCCAGGCGGGTGCGAAGGTCGCGATATGGGGGCGCACCGTGGAGCGAAACGCCGCGGCGGTGGAGGCGTTGAAGGCGCACGGCGGCGAGGTGCTCGCGCAGGCGATCGACGTCTCGGACGAGCAGGCGGTCGTGGACGGGTTCGCCGAGATGCTTTCGAAACTGGGGCGCGCCGATTTCGTGGTCGCCAACGCAGGCGTCGGCGGCGGCGGCGGCGCGTTCACCGGCGTGACGACCGAGCGCTGGCGGCGCGTCACGACAGTCAATCTGGATGCGGTGTTCTGGACCTTGCGCGAGGCGTGCAAGCATATGGTTGCGCGCGCGGAAGCGGGCGATCCCGGCGGCTCGCTCGCGGTGACAGGGTCGACATCGGCCATTGACGGCGCGCCCGCCAACCAGGCCTACGCATCTTCAAAGGCCGCGGTTGGGTCGATGGTCAGGGGCATCGCGGTCGAGTTTGCGCGCCATGGCATCCGTGCGAACACGATCCTGCCGGGCTGGATCCGGTCGGAGATGACCAAGCCGCTGCAGGCCTGGGACAAGTTCAATGAGAAGGCCATCGCGCGCGTCCCGATGCGCCGTTGGGGCGAGCCCGAGGATTTCGCCGCGATCGCCATCTATCTCGCTTCGGATGCGTCGCGGTTTCACACAGGTGATTCCATCGTGATCGACGGCGGCTACACCATTTTCTGAACCCGGGCGCGCCTGTCTCAGCCCGCGCGCCTCAGCGGCGCCTGCTCGGCGGGCGAGTAGATCTTGAATGTCTGCACCAGCTTCGACATCGCTTGCGCCTCCGTGGCCAGGGAGTGGCTCGCCGCGGTGGACTGCTCGACCATCGCCGCGTTCTGCTGGGTGATCTGGTCCATCTGGTTGATCGCGATGTTCACTTCCGAAACGCCGCGCGCTTCTTCTTCCGCCGACGCAGCCACGGCGCTGACGAGGCCGCCGATCTCGGCGACGCGGCTTGTGATTTGCTCAAGCGATTCCGCCGTCTGACCGACGAGTTTCACGCCGACACCGACATCGGAGGCGCTGGAATTGATGATCCCCTTGATCTCCTTGGCGGCTTCCGCGGACCGTTGCGCAAGCGCGCGGACCTCTGAGGCGACAACCGCAAAGCCGCGCCCTGCTTCGCCGGCGCGCGCAGCCTCGACGCCCGCGTTGAGAGCAAGAAGGTTGGTCTGGAACGTGATCTCGTCGATCACGCTCAGGATGCGCGTAATCTCTTCGGACGACTTCTCGATCTTCGCCATCGCGCTGACGGTGTTGCGGAGCACGTCTCCGCTCAGTTGCGCTTCGGCGCCTGCTGCGGTCGCGACCTCGCGCATGCGCTGGGCGTTCTCGGCGTTGCGCCTCACCGTGACGGTGATCTGCTCGATCGCCGCCGCCGTCTGTTCGAGGCCTGCCGCCTGTTGCTCGGTGCGACGCGAGAGGTCATCGGCGGCGGCGGCGATCTCGCCGGCGGTGCCGCGCATGGATTCAGACGATTCGAGGATCGTGCGCATGGTGTCCTGCAGCCGCCCCATGGTCTGGTTGAAATCCATGCGGATGGCCTTGTAGTCCACGGGGAAGAGCTCAATCAGCCGGAAGCTTAGATCTCCCTCGCAGAGTTTCATGAGGCCCTGATTCACATACGCCACGACCCGCGCAAGTTCTTCCGACTTTTCCTTGTGCGAGGATTCCAGCTTGCGCACGAGTTCTGCCGTATGTTCGGCGTTGGACTCGGCCTCGTTGCGGAGTTTGATCCGCTCGATGAGACCTTGCTTGAATATCTCCAGCGCCTCGGCGATCTTGCCGGTTTCGTTGGTGTCGTCTTGGCATGGAATCAAGACATCGGTCTTTTCCTGTGCGAGCGCGTTCATTGTCTCCACGAGCGTACTGATCCGCGACGAGATTGCGCGGCTGATCAGCATCATCAGGAGGCCTGCCACGAGAAGGACCGCACCCGAGACGCCCAGCCAGAACACGAGTCTGGACTGTAGGTGATCGATCCGGGTCTGGAGAATGCGATCGAGTTCTTGCGTGGCGGAGTCCCAGAATTTGTTGGCGGCGCCATCGAAAGCCACTTCGTTGAAGGGTTCTCCACCTGCGACGGCGATGCGGACTGCCTCAATTTCCTTGGCCATCGCCTCCGCGCCCTGCGCGAGCGCCTTTCGGGTTCCGCCATCCTTGTTGGCTTTCATCGCCGCGGAGATCGACGCCTGGAGGGTCGTCGAGACGCTGTCGAGGCTGACCATCGCCGTGGCCACGGCGATTGGGCGCTCCTCCGGGTTTGACGCAGCAGCCTCCGCCATCTCGACCACGGCAATGTGCAGCATGGGCAATCGCGTGACGACTGCGTCCATCGTGTAATAACTGTCCAGATCCGGATCGAGAGTCAGATTGGAGGCGTCCGCTACCGCGATGAAGAAGGCGGCGCCGGCGGCGCGGCGAAGGTCTGGGGCGGTCGCCTCACGAAAAGCGCCAGACTGCTGGGACGTACCCAGAACTGGATCGAATTTGGCTCGCGCGGCGTCAAATCTGGCGCGCGCTGGGGCATCGCCGGTTTCGAATGCGAGCCATGCTTCCTGAATGTAGTCGACGCCGACTATCTCGCGCTTGGCGAAGGATATTTCCTTCTGCGATTGCGCGTAGAACAGACCTGCGAGCAAGACGATCGGAACCAGTAGCAGCGCGCCGATGAGGCCAAGGCGCGCCCCGACGCTCATGTGCTTGTGTATCCAGCTGAGCATGATCACCCACTCTATCTTCGCCGCGGAAGCATCCGCTGTCCCTGCGGCGATGAGGCCTCAGAAGGGTAAAGATTTTTCACGCTTCCGAATGGCCTAGCCAGGGCGCGCGCCGGCGCATCTTCAGCTGATGAAAATGCCGTATTTTGTCCGGGTTGTTCGTCATGAGATTTTGGACTGACCTAGTCCAGATGGCGGATGCGCCTTTCCGGACGTAGCGCAGTGGGCGGCGTTGGGACGAAAGAGCGCGGACGCGATTCGCGCAGTCAGCGCGCCACGGGACTATATCTGTCGCGCAGGCGGGTCTGGCGCGAGACGAGCGGCATTGCGCGCCCCGCGATGAACACCGCCGTCGGCGCGCTCGCCACTTCCAGCGGATCGCCGTCCCAGACGACGACGTCCGCCGTGCGTCCGGGCGACAGCGCGCCCAGTTGTCCGCCGACGCCGAAGATTTCCGCCGGCGCTTTCGAGACCGCGGCGAACGCCGCGTCCCAGGGCAGGCCGTTGGCGACCGCGTTGCCCGCGAGCTGCAGCACGAGGCGCGCCTGATGCGCATCGACCGTCCCCGGTCCGGGCGCGATCGCGAACACGACGCCTGCGCGATGCAGCAGGGCCGCATTGTCTGCGCGCGCGGCCAGCCGTTCCATGCGGTCGGGCAAGTTGACCAGCGGATCGATGATCACCGGAATCTTCGCCGCCGCGAGTTCGTCGGCGACGAGCCACGCTTCCGCACCGCCGTGGATGACGAACTTGAGCGCCGGATTGGCGCGCTTGAAGCGGATGAGTTCGCGGATGTCGGACGCGCTCTCGATGTGCACGAGGAAGAAACCTTCGCCGCGCGCGAAGGGTTGCAGTGCGGCGGCGTCGATCTCGTTCAGCACCGCGCCGCCCTGACCCGAGCGATACCGCGCCGGATACTCCCGCGCATCGCGGAGCGCGGCCTCCAGCATCGGCCACAGCGCCGCGCGCGAGCCGCCCGTGCGGCCGGCGCCCGTTTCACCGAGTTCAAGCACCTGGAAGGCGCGCTGGCGGAAGACGCTGTCGCGGCCGCCGTCGAGTGAGACCAGCGCGCCGCGCCCCGAGAACATCGAACCCGATGCGGTCGGCGCGATCGCCGCGCGCGTGACGCCTTCAAGCCGCGTGACCGCGACGGCGGTGACGGTCGGATCGAAGGCCCGGCCCGCATCGGCGGCGGCGGAGATCTTGTCGCCCTCGATGTCGGCGTCGTTGGGCGCGCCGGAACCGGAGATTTCGCTGAGGCCCACTTCGCTCATCGCCGCGAAGGCGCCGGGCGTCACCCACTTGCCCGTCGCATCGATGACCTGCGCGTCGCGCGGCGCGGTGATGCGCGCGCCGACGGCGGCGATGCGGCCGTCCGTGATGAGAACATCGCCACGATCAAGGATGGCGCCGGCGTTTGTGACGACGCGGCCGCCCTTGATGAGGATCGACTGCGCCGAAGCGGGGGTCGCGATCGCGAATGCGGCGAGGGCCGCGAGAAGCGCGTTGCGGAGGTTCATTGCGCGCGCTCCCGGTAGGTCTGGCCAAGTTCGAAGTCTGAAGGCGGGTCGATCGCCCTGCCGCGTTCAAGCACCAGCGCGCCGTCCATGTAGACGCGTTCGGCGACTGCGTAGCTCGTCAGCGGATCAGCCGACCACACGACCACGTCGCCCGCCTTGCCGACGGCGAGCGTGCCCGTCTTTTCGTCAATGCCAAGCGCGCGCGCCGGATTGCGCGAGAGCCACGTCCACGCCACGCCGCGTGAAAGCGCCACGCCAGCGCGACGACCGTCCGCAAGCGCCTTGCCCGCCTCCTGGTTGAGCCGCTGGATGCCGACCTCGCTGTCGGAGTGGACGATCGCGCACGCGCCGCGCGCATGCACGAATGGGATGTTCTCGCGGATGCCGTCATACGCCTCGATCTTGAAGCCCCACCAGTCGGCCCACATGGCCGCGCACACGTTCTCGCGCGCGAGCAGGTCGGCGATCTTGTAGGCTTCCACGGCGTGATGGAACGCCGAGACGTGGAAGCCGAATTCGCGCGCCACATCGAGCGCGACCGCCATTTCGTCGGCGCGGTAGCAGTGCCACTGCAAGCGGATTTCGCCGTTGAGGACGCCCGCCAGCGTCTCCAGTTCCAGATCGCGATCCGGCGGCTCCGGCGGATCGCCCTCCGGTTCCTGTTCCGCGCTGCGTTCGGCGAGCTTCTTGCGATACTCTTTCCACTTCCGGTCGTAGGCCTGCGCTTCCGCGAACGCCTGACGATAGCCAGCGACATTGCCCATGCCCGTCGCCGGCGAGCTGTTGCGCTGCCCATAGACGCGCGAGGGATTTTCCCCGCACGCCATTTTCAGCGAGTAGGGCGCGCCCGGGAATTTCATCTCCTGCACCGTGCGCGCGCCGAGGACCGGGCGCAGCGTCACGCCGCGTCCGCCGAAGAGATTGCCGGAGCCCGGAAGGATGTGGAGCGTGGTGATTCCGCCAGCGACCGCGCGACTGAAGCCCGGATCCTGCGGCCACACCGAGTGTTCGGCCCAGACTTCGGCGGTGTTCGGTTGTGTGAGCTCGTTGCCGTCCGAGGTCGCATCAAGACCGGGCGAGGGATAGACGCCGAGGTGCGAGTGCGCATCGATGATGCCGGGGGTGACGAACTTGCCGCGTGCGTCGACTTCCGCAGCGCCCGCGGGCGCCGTCAGGTTCGCGCCAATGCCGGCGACCTTTCCGTCGACGATGAGCACATCGGCGTTGGGGAATTCGCCGCCTTCGCCGTCGAGCACAGTGGCGCCGCGGATGATCGTGGGCGTGGAGGGCTTCGCCGCATAGGTGGATGCGAAGGGCGCAGGCACCGCCGCCGCCGCCGGTGCGGACGTTTCGCCGGCGTCCGTCGTGGCGCAGGCGGAGAGTGCGAAGCCGACGAGGACGGCCGTCACGGCCGGAAGGAATGCACGCACGGTTTTTTGCCCCCGAGTTCCAAGGCCCTGAAACGCAACACCCATCTCAGGGCTTTTTCCGTGCGCAAGCAAGGGCTTGCGCGGCCAGATCGAAATTTAGCGTCGCGCGGCGAGGATGGCGCTGAGGCGGTCCGCCGTGCCAGGGATGCGCTCGAGGCGCGGATAGCGCAGGCCGCCAGCATAGGTGATGGACACCGTGCGGTAGCGGTCGCCGGCCTTCACCAGCAGGTCCACGGGCTTGCCGTCGGTCTTGGCCGCCGTGATCGCGCGGCGCAGGCCGTCTGCGTCGTAGGCAACCCCGTTCACCGCCGCGATCTCCACGCCCACGGTGAGGCCGGCGTTGAACGCAGGGCTGTCCCAGAGGACTTCCGTGAGCTTCTTGTCCTCGCCGACGACGAAGCCGAGCGAATAGATGAAGTCCGCGTTCTTCGCGCGCTTCTCCGACGCCTTCTGGAAGTCGGTGCGCTCTTCCGCATAGACGAGCCGAAAGCCGCCGCGCGCGAGACCATCGAGCGGCGCAGGCCCGCCCACGGCGTCGATGCGCGTGCGCAGGAAGCTTGCCCAGTCGTAGGGCATGACCGCGTTCAGCGCCGCAACGACATTCTCGAACGCGTAGGGCGATTCAGTGAGGCCCGGCTCCGGCGCGTGGAAGAAGCGTTTCGCGAAATCGTCCAGGGAGCGCGCGCCGCGCGTGCGTTCGCGGATCAGCGTATCGGCGTCGAGCCAGATCAGCTGGCCTTCGGAGTAATAATCCTCCGGACGCTGCCACGAGCGCCACGGCTGCGGGCGGCGGCTGGAAATGATCGGCTCGTGCGTGGTGTCCTCGAGCGAGCGCCAGGCGCGGCCCACGCGATTGTCATAGGTCGCAGCGACCAGCGCGAGCGATTGCAGCGCCTGTTCCTTCGTCTGCAGGCCGGAGCGCGCGGCCAGCACGTTGCCCCAGTACTGGGTCTGGCCTTCGTAGACCCACAGCAGATGGTTCTGCATCGGCGTGGCGTAGTCCGGCGTCGCGAGGCCGGCGGGGCGGCGCCACTTGCCGTTCCAGGAGTGGGTGAGTTCGTGCGCGAGCAAGTCCCGCCCGGCGGGCGTCGCATCCCATTCTGTGAAGTAGTTCGCGCCGCGGCCGTTCTCGCTCGAACGCAGGTGTTCAAGGCCGATGCCGCCCATCGTCTCGCTGAGCGTGAGCAGCAGGTCGTAGTGGGCGAAGCGGCCGGGGCCGAACAGCGCATAGGCCTGCTTCACGAGATTGCGGTGCGGTGCGATCTGCGCGTCGGTCGCTTCAAGCTGGTCGGGCCGGTCGGCGATCATGCTCAGCCGGAACGGGACGTGCGCGCCGGGATCGAGATCGATCTGGCGGAAGTGCTTGCCCGCAAACATCGGCGAATCGACGAGCGTGGTGAAGTCCGTCGTCTCGAAGATCGTCGTGGCGCCCTCGGTCGATTTCACATCGAGGCCGGAAGCCTGCTTCCAGCCGTCGGGCAGCGTGACGCGCGCGGCGAACGGTATGCGCGCGGTGTTGTAGCCGGCGGGATAAAGCGCGACGGCGTTCCATTGCAGGTTGAGCATCACCGGGGTCGCGACGACGCGGCCCTGCGCGGTCGTGACGGGCGAGACGAACTGGAAGCGGATGTCGAGCGCGGAAACGCCGGCCGGCACGTCCACGTGGTAGGCGTAGACGTTCACCGGATCGCGCAGCCACGGCAGCGGGCGTCCGCCCGCCGTGATGACGAGCCCTGCGACCTTGTCGATCTGCCCGCGCGGCGCGTGGTTGCCCGGCAGCCATTCCGGATAGAGCAGCGTCAGCGGGCCGGGGCCGGCGACGGGCAGCGTTTCGGACACGCGGAAGACGCCGCGCGCAACGTCCGTCGCGTCGACCGCGAGCGTCACCGTGCCGGGGTAGGCGGTGTCGCGCGGCGCGGGGACCGGCGCCAGCGCATGTTGTGCGATGGCGCCTGCGGGTACCCCGAGGGCGATGAATGCGGCCGCGGCCAGCGCCCATCCGAGTTTATGAAACGCCATGCCGATCTCCTGCCGCGCGAAGCGGCGCCAACGTCGTGAATTGTAACGTCTTTCAGGCGGAATCCGGCGGAGGCGTCAAGCGCGCTCCCGCAGCGGGCGGCGTCCTTCGCTTCAGACGACCATGTTCTTCAGCCGGCCTTTGATGATGGCCTCCGCCTCGCTCATGATCCGGTCGATGAGCTCCTTCACCGTCGGCACGTCGTGGATGAGACCCTGGATCATGCCGGCCGACCAGATGCCGGCGTCGGTGTCGCCCGTGCCGAGCGCCTCGCGGCCGCGCACGCCGGCGACGAGATGCTGGACGTCCTCGAACTTCGCGCCGCCTTTCCGCTCGATGGTCACCACTTCCTGGCTGACCGCGTTCCTCGCCACGCGTGCTGTGTTGTGCAGCGTGCGGAAAATGAGATCGGTCGCGCGCTCGTCGTTGGCGACCATCTGCTGCTTGAAGTTGTCGTGGATGGGCGCTTCCTTCGTGGCGCAGAAACGCGTGCCCATGTTGATGCCGTCCGCGCCCAGCGCAAGCGCCGCGACAAGCCCGCGCGCATCGCCGAACCCGCCGGACGCGAGCATCGGGATCTTCACCTTGTCGGCCGCTGCAGGAATGAGGATGAGGCCCGGAATGTCGTCCTCGC
>CAZGYQ010000052.1:0-23912 GCA_964530695.1 uncultured Caulobacteraceae bacterium | reverse complement strand
CGCCAGCTTTCCGCACTCAGCTCCCGTGAACAACCCGCTCAGACTCCACACCTAGGTAGCGGACAATGGTGTCGAGACCGGACGCCGTTCCATGTTCAAATTGCATCTGTTCGATAGCACGCGCGGCAAAACCACCAAACCCGAAGCAGCGCCGTTCGTCGAACGGCGCGCGATCGGGCGTCTGCCGGTGTTCCACGACGCGACGCTGACCATCGAAGGCTATTTCAGGATACGCGCGGCGATCACGGACCTCAGCCCGCGCGGCGCGTGCGTGGCGTACGCCGCGCGCGTGGACCTGCCGTCGCGCATCGTCATCGCCGCGCCCGCGCTCGCCATGGAACGCTGGGCGCGGGTGGTCTGGCAGGGCGACGGCGTGGCGGGGCTGAAGTTCTTGGAGGAGGGATGAGCGAGGCGGCGGGGTTTGCGTTCGCCCCAAGCTGACGCCGCTCCGTTCCCTTTGTATCTCGAAAGCATGTCGCGGGTGCAAGCTTGCGCCTGCGGCGGCGGACGGGAGCGGTGTTGAGATGCCGGGATAGATTGCGCGCAAACTCAGCCTCTTCCCGGGACCGGGCGCCGCCGGCGTGTCCAGCCGACGCAGGCGGGCGTAGCCATTTCTGATCTGGCGACAGGTCGTCATGCCTTCGCTCTCTGCGGGATCCAGGTCACGCCAGCGCCGAATATACCAGCGTCCGCAACTCGCGACGTAGCGGATACAGCGTCGATGGCAGGAGCTGCGTCATGAAGATCGCGATCAGCTCTTCTTTCGGGTCGATCCAGAAATACGTGCTCGCCGCACCGCCCCAGGAATATTCACCGACGCTGCCGGGCAGCAACGTCTTCGCCGGATCTGCCGTAACGGCGAATCCAAGACCGAAGCCGACGCCGTCATAGGCCACCTCGCTGAACAGCGACTTCGACATGTCCGAGAGATACTGTCCGCCGGGCAGGTGGTTCATCGTCATCAGTTCAGTGGTCTTGCGCCCGAGCAGGCGTCTGGCGTTCAGTTCGCCGCCGTTGAGAAACATGCGGCAGAGCTTCAGATAATCCCCTGCAGTGGAAACGAGCCCTCCGCCGCCTGACACGAACAAAGGCGGTTTCAGGTACTCGCTTTCGCGCGCATCGTCCTGGCGGAACATGCCGCCATTGGGCAGCGCCGCGTAACAGCTTGCGAAGCGCTCCGCGGCGCTGGCTGCGACATCGAAGGCGGTGTCGACCATGCCGAGCGGATCGAAGATGCGTTCCTTCAGGAACTGCGAAAACGGCATGCCGGAAATCTTCTCGACCAGATAGCCGAGCACGTCGGTGGACACCGAATAGTTCCACGCATCGCCCGGCGAGAATTCGAGCGGGATCTTCGCCAGCCCTTCGATCATCGTGTCGAGCGTGCCCTTGTGCGGCAGTTCGCCGATGCCGCTCTTGCGGTAGGCGGCATCCACGTTGGTGCGGTTCTGGAAGCCGTAGGTGAGCCCGGAGGTGTGCCGCAGCAGATCGACCATCAGCATCGGCCGCGCAGGCCGGTGGGTGCGGAACGTACCGACGAAGCCCGCGTCGAAAACACCAAGTTCGCGCCACGCGGGGATGAAGCGGTGGACGGGATCGTCGAGCGCGACCTTGCCTTCCTCCACCAGCATCATGAACGCCGCGCTCGTGATCGGCTTGGTCATCGAATAGATGCGGAACACCGTATCCTCGGTAATCCTTTCCTTGCGCTCGACGTCGGCGAAGCCCTGCACGCCGAGATGCGCCACCTCCCCGCCGCGCGCCACCATCGTCAGCGCGCAGGGCAGCTTGCCGGGGGCGAGGTACTTTTCCGCGAAGAAGGCGTCGATGCGTTTCAGGCGGGCGGCGTCGAAGCCGAGGCTCTTGGCGGACATGCGCGTTTCCTCCGTCGGGGCGTCTGCGCCGCCGTTGCGCGCCAGTCTGGACAATTAAGCCCGCGCCCGTCCAGCCCCACGCGCTTGAACGCAGGCCCGGAATGGCGCATCCCGTCCGGCCAGCCCCACCATGCCAGAGGCCCCATGACCATCCGCCGACCCGTTCCGTTCGATACCGGACCCGTCCACTTCGTCGGCATCGGCGGCATCGGCATGTCGGGCATCGCCGAGGTGATGCTCAATCTCGGCTACAAGGTGCAGGGCTCGGACGCGAAGGCGTCCGCCAATACCGAGCGGCTGGAAAAGCAGGGCGTGCGCATCTTCGTCGGTCACGCGGCGGAGAACGTCGGTGAAGCCGGCGTCGTCGTGATCTCGTCGGCGATCAAGGGCGGCAACCCCGAGGTCGATGCAGCGCGCGCGCGCGGCGTGCCTGTGGTGCGCAGGGCGGAAATGCTCGCCGAGATCATGCGCCTGAAATGGACGGTGGCCATCGGCGGTACGCACGGCAAGACGACGACGACCTCCATGATCGGTTCGCTGCTGGAAGCGGGCGGGCAGGACCCGACCGTCATCAACGGCGGCATCATCAACGCCTACGGCTCCAATACGCGGATGGGCGCGGGCGACTGGATGGTGGTGGAGGCCGACGAGAGCGACGGCACGTTCACGCGCCTGCGCGCGACGGGCGTTGTCGTCACCAACATGGATCCCGAACACCTCGATCACTATGGCTCGGTCGAGGCGATGAACGACGCCTACGCGACGTTCGTGGAATCGATTCCGTTCTACGGCTTCGCCGTCATGTGCATCGACCATCCGCAGGTGCAGGCGCTGGCCGCGCAGATCGTCGATCGCCGCATCATCACCTATGGCTTCAATCCGCAGGCCGATGTGTGCGGAACCAATGTCCGCCCCTCGAAGGACGGCTCCACCTTCGATGTCGTCGCGCGCAAGAAGGGCGACGGTCCGGGCGTCACGATGCACGACCTCTTCCTACCGGTGGCGGGGCGGCACAATGTGCAGAATGCGTTGGCTGCAATCGCGGTTGCGCGCGAACTCGGCGTGACTGACGGCGGCATCCGCAAGGGCCTGAAGGCGTTCGAAGGCGTGAAGCGCCGCTTCACCACAACCGGCGTTAGCCACGGCGTGCGCATCGTCGATGACTACGGCCACCACCCGGTGGAAATCAGCGCAGTTCTGAAAGCGGCCCGCGAGATCACGGACGGGCGCGTCATCGCCGTCGTGCAACCGCACCGTTTCACGCGCCTGCGCGATCTCTTCCAGGATTTCTCCACCTGCTTCAACGAGGCTGATGTCGTGGCCATCGCCGACGTCTATCCCGCCGGCGAAGCGCCGATTGCGGGCGTGGACGCCGATGCGCTGGTCGCATCCATCGCCGCACACGGACACCGGCGTGCGCTGAAGTTGAAGTCGTTTGACGATCTTCCCGCCTTTGTGCGTGCAGAGGCGCAGGCTGGCGATGTCGTCGTGTGCCTGGGCGCGGGGGACATCACGGCGCATGCGAATGCTCTGCCGGGCAAGCTGATCGGCGTCTGAGATGTCCGCGGAGATGGACGCCGGCATCGCCGGGTGCGGCGTAGCCGGACTGGCCCTGGGGACGTTGCTCGCGAAGGCGGGCTGGCGCGTGACGATCTACGACAAGCTGGAACGGCCCGCGCCGATCGGGTCGGGCCTGATCCTGCAGCCTGTCGGCATGGCGGTGCTCGCAAAGCTCGGTCTTGCGGGACGCGCGCGCGAACTCGGCGCGCGGATCGATCGTCTGTTCGGGCGAGTGCTGCCAACGGAACGCGTCGTGCTCGATGTGCGTTACAGGGCGCTGGATCAGCTATCCCACGGCATCGGAATCCATCGTGGCGCCTTGTTCGAACTTCTGTTCGATGCGGCCTTGAAGGCGGGCGTCGCGTTCGAGCCGAACCGTGACGTGCGGGCGGTGAAGTCGGGGCGTTTCCAGTTCGCGGACGGAACGGAGTCCGCGCACTTTCACCTGCTCGTCGACGCGCTCGGCGTACGGTCTCCGCTGTCGCCGAAGGCGGGGCGGCCGTTGGCGTATGGCGCATTGTGGGCGAGCCTCGACTGGCCGGATGACGCGGGCTTCGACGCACACGCGCTTGAGCAACGCTACGTCGCAGCGCGGCGCATGGTTGGCGTGTTGCCGATCGGGCGGTCTGGCGAGCGGGCGCGGCGGCAGGCGGCGTTCTTCTGGAGCCTCAAGGGCGGCGACCTCGGCGCCTGGCGCAATGCTTCGATCGATGTCTGGAAAGGTGCGGTGCGTTCCGTCTGGCCGCAGACCGAGCCCTTTCTCGCCCAGGTGAACACGCACAACGATCTGGTGTTCGCCAACTACATGCACCGCACGCTGCCGACGCCTCTGTCGCGCGGTCTCGTGCATGTGGGCGACAGCTTCCGCTGCACAAGTCCCCAGCTCGGGCAGGGCGCGAACATGGCGCTACTCGATGCATTCGCGCTGAGCCATGCGCTGACGAGCGTGCGCGGGATCGACGAGGCGCTTGAGGCCTACGCGCGGATGCGCCTGACGCACACGCGGCTCTACCAGATGGCGAGCTGGCTGTTCACGCCGGTGTATCAATCGGATTCCTCCTTGTTGCCGTGGCTGCGCGACACGATCGCCGGGCCGCTCTCGCGCATTCCGCCCGCGCCGCAGATCCTCGCCGCGCTCGTGGCGGGCGCGATCGGCTCGCCCCTGCAGGCCATCGGCGCCGATCTGATGGACGTCCGCGCGGCGACAATGCTACCGAGCGTCGATGTCTCTTCCTGATCTTCCTCCCGTGCGCGGAAAATTGCTCCGCAACGAAGCGCTTGCGCCCTACACGTGGTTCCGCGTCGGCGGGCCGGCGGATGCTCTGTTCATTCCTGCAGATGATCAGGACCTCGCGGACTTTCTGCGCGCGTTGCCTGAAGACGTGCCGGTCTTTCCCATGGGCGTGGGCTCCAATCTCATCGTGCGCGACGGCGGCATGCCGGGGGTCGTAATCCGCCTTGCGGGCCGCGCATTCGGCAAGGTGGTCGTCGATGCGGAGAAGAACTGGGTGATCGCCGATGCGGGCGCGCTCGACATGGCCGTCGCGCGGGCGGCGGCGAAAGCAGGACTTGCAGGGCTCGAGTTTCTCGTCGGCATTCCCGGCACGGTCGGCGGCGCGCTGACGATGAATGCGGGGTGCTACGGGCGCGAGACGAAGGACATCCTCGTCGTCGCGACGGGTTTCGATCGCACCGGCGAAATGCGGATCTGGGAGAACGAGGACTTCGCATTCAGCTACCGGCGCAATGAAGTCGGCGATCGCATGATCTGGACGCAGGCCGTTTTTCAGGGAACGCCGGACGATCCCGCCGCCGTCGAGGCGCGCATGGCGGAGATCACGGCCAGGCGCGAAGCGGCCCAACCAATCCGCGAGAAGACTGGCGGCTCCACCTTCGCCAATCCCGATCCGCCGGGAACCCCCGACCAGCGCAGTTCGTGGAAGCTCATCGATGAGGCCGGCATGCGCGGGGCGCGCCGCGGCGGGGCGCAGGTGAGTGAAAAGCACTGCAATTTCCTGATCAACACCGGCGACGCGACGGCCGCCGACATCGAAGGCCTCGGCGAGGACGTGCGCGCGGCGGTGCTGAAAAAGAGCGGCGTGGATCTCCACTGGGAGATCAAGCGCGTGGGGCGGCCCGGAAATCCTATTGTGACGTGATGGACCGCGTTATCTGGTTGACGATGTCGGCCTGCTGGCTCTGCGTGTCGCTGCTGCGTTGGACGGCATAGAGTCCGCGCAGGTAGCCGAGATCCCATTCCGTCAGCGTGGTGAAGGCCGGCGCGCCGCCGACGATGCCATTGAATATGTTGAGGATCGTCGGGTACTCGGAAGTGTCGGTGTCCGGGTCGATCTGCGCGAGCGCGACCATGGAGAGATAATCGGCGAGCGCGCCGAGCGGCAGCCCGCCGATCCGGTTTGCATCGACGACGATGAACGCGCCGCCGAAATCGATGCGGGTCGGGCGGTGGATGCGTGACGCGCCGTCGACCCGTATGGCTTGCGCATCGCCCGTTGAGCTGTCGCCGACGCTGGCGCCGTCGCTGTTGGTCGCGTTGCTCACATGCCACCAGCGCACCGGCGCATCGGAATCGATGAACGCGCGCAGCCCGTCGCGTCCTTCGGACACCTGCCCGCGCTGCGCATGCCAGCCGAGGACATCGCGGTTGCTGTCGACGATCTGCCTGGTGAGTTCGTCAGGCGTCGGAGTGACAAGGACCAGAACATTCGCCTTGCATCCCGGTTCGCCGACATCGAGCCCGATCTCGTAGGCATGCTGCGCGATGCGGTCGAGAACGGGGCGGGCATACTGGGCCTTGATGCCGGAAATGCCGGGGCAGATGCGCCGGTCCCAGCGGGCGAGCTGGTTGGCGCCGCGCGCCGACAGGGCGATTTCCGCGACGAACGCCCGCACGATCTCCTCGGTGCGCTGGCCGACGACGACGACCTCTTCCTCGGCGGCGGGCGGCTGCTCTTGCGCGCGTGCGACGGGCGCGACGATCACCATGGCCAAGGCAAGGGCGATCGACAATGCGGGTCTGGCCATGAAAGGTCCCTGGAGCGGCGACGATGCAGTCCAATAGCTCATCGCGCGCCCTTCGGCGAGGCGATTCCGGGGAGCGGGGTCGCGTGTCTTCAGACGCGCACGGGAAGACGGCGCCAGAGTCGGCGGACTCTCGCGTGAACCAGACACCGTAGCGCGCGTCTGAAGACGCGCGGTCCCTTCGACGGCGCCTGTCATGAGGTGTCCGGGGCGTGGGCGCCCTCGTCGGCGTCTTTGGGCGGCGGATTTACGGCGGCGGGGGCGCCGCTCCGGGTGAGAACCAGTCTTCCTGTCGAGACGCTTTTCGGCACGCGGGCGATGGCGCGCGTCACGATGGCGTCGAGATCATCCAGAGCGCTTCGCATCTCCGCGAAGCCCCTGAGCGCAATTCCGCGCGTGTAGAGTCGCACCATGTCGAGGCGTCGCGGTGCGTAGCGAAAGCCGCGCGCCGTCGACGGCGGACGTAGCCAACGCTTGCGGCGCTCCGTTTTGCGGAACCGCATCCGCTGGCACATCATCATGAAGATGAGCTGGCGCAGTTCGCGCCGTGCTTCGATGCGCATTTCTCTTAGCGCGATACGCCCTTCGCGAAACCCGATCGCCTCCACCAGCCAGACAGCGATCTCCAGCAGCCAGAGTTTCAAACTCTGGGCGTGCGCTTGAAGGTCGGTGCGTGTGATGGGGGAAAAGATCTGCATGGCTCCGTCGCCTTGTGAATGACGGAGCGATGATCCCACGGCCGGGAGTCCGGTCGGATAGATTCATGTGCGTTTGTTGGCGCGCATGGGCTGGAGCCGAAAAAAGTGCGGGAACGCCGTGTGGCGATCCCTCCATTTCCGGAGCGTTTAGCATCGTCTGGGCCCAATTTGGGTCAAGTTGTTCCGAAAAATATCCGCGTCTTGAACGGTCCTCTAACCCAGATGGGCTACTTCGCGCCCGATGGACGCGCGCCCTGCGCACCAGACGCCGAGCGGGCAAGGGTTCATGGCTACTGCGCAGCATCAGGAAGCGGAGGTCGAGCGTCGCCTGCTGGCGCTCGCGTTCCGCAACCTGCCGCCGATGCTGGGCGTGACGGCGATCACCGCTTGCGGGGCCGCGCTCGTCCTGTCCCACAATGGCCACGGCTGGGCTTGGTGGTGGCTGGTCGGCATGATGGTCACGACAGCCCTACGCGTCCTCGGCTGGCGGAAATACCTGCGCGCCAGAGCGGACAGTCGCGTGCACGAGGCAGTCGAGGTCCGTGCATGGCGGCGGCACTATGGGTTGGGGCTCATGATCTCCGCCCTGACGTGGACTCTACCGACCTTCATCGCGATTTCGACGCCGTCGCCCGCGCAATACGTGCTCGCCATCATCATGTCCGCGCTCGCGGGCGGCGGCACGGGCATCGCCGCAGCGATGCGCGAAGAAGGCCGGCTCTACATCGCGATCATGCTCGTGCCCGGCTCGTTCTTCCTGATGCTCACCTCGCCGGATTTCCTGATACTGGGCATCCTGGGGTTGATCTTCGCGGCGGCCATGCTGGTCGTCCACGGCAACAACCACGCGATCGTCCGCCAGAGCGTGACACTCCAGATCGAGAATGACGTCCTCGTCCGCAACCTCAGGATGCTCAACGCGGGGCTTGAAGAAAAGGTCGCCGAACGCACCGAGGCGCTTGAGCGCGTGGCCAATCGCGACACGCTGACCGGCCTGCCGAACCGGCGCGGGCTGACGGAGTGGATGATCGCGCAGCTCAGAGCGGACTCCGCGCACGAAGCCGCCGTCCTGTTTCTCGATCTCGATCGCTTCAAACAAATCAATGACGCGATGGGACACGAGGTCGGCGACCAGGTTCTACAGGCCGTCACCTCCAGACTGTCGCAACAGCTTCCATCAGGCGCCATTCTCGCGCGCTGGGGCGGCGACGAATTCGTCGTCGTGATTCCTCACGCGGAAGACGTTCGCCCATTGACGGACTCCACGGCGCAAAATCTGCTGTCGGCGATCGCCAGGCCCTACGATTCCGAAGGACAACAGCTCACACTCGGCCTGTCGATCGGCGTGGCCTACTACCCGACCGACGCGGCATTGCCGAAAGACGCGATACTCTCCGCCGATCTCGCGGTTGCGGAAGTGAAGCGCACGGGACGCGGCCACATGCTGGCGTACAGCGAAACCTATGCGGAAACACAGCGCCGCCGTTTCGACCTGGGCCGCGCGCTGAGCGCCGCCATCGAAGCCGACGAACTGGAATTGCTGTACCAGCCCATCATTGACGCCCGGACCCGGCGCGTCGCCTCGCTGGAGGCGCTGGCGCGGTGGCGCCATCGCGAGCTCGGCGACATCGATCCGGCGGAATTCATCGGTCTTGCCGAGGACTCGGACCGGATTGTCGCACTGGGCGACTGGGTCCTGCGCCGTGCGTGCGCGGATGCGAAGACCTGGACCAGATCCGACGGTCCGCCGAAGGTAGCGGTGAACATCTCGGTGAAGCAGATGCTGCACGAGGGATTTGCGTTGCGGGTCATGCAGGTGCTGACGCAAACCGGCCTGCCGGCGCAACGGCTCGAACTTGAAGTCACCGAATCCGTGTTCGATGACGACCATCTCGACACGATGCGAAACGTCGCGGCGAGCCTGCGCGCAATCGGCGTGTCCGTTCACATCGACGACTTCGGCACCGGCTATTCGTCACTATCCCGGCTGCACCAGTTCCCGGTGAACGCAATAAAGATCGACAAGTCCTTCGTGACGCGCGTGGGCGACGAAGGATCGGTCATCGTCGAGAGCGCGCTGATGATTGCGCGCCGGTTCGGCATGGCGGTCGTGGCGGAAGGCGTCGAAACACAGGAGCAGGCTGACGCTCTTTCGGCGCTAGGCGTGGACTTCATGCAGGGGTTCCATTTCGCGCGGCCGAGCAAGATTCCACGGCTGAGCCTCTGCGAGCCGGAGCACGCAGTTGTGCGCGTCATCCCCGCCCCTTCACCCACGGCGCTTTTCCCGCGCCGAGGTGGTCGTGCATGAAATCGCTGAAGGCGCGAATCTTCTTTGGCGCGCCGCGGCCAGGCGGCGTCAGGAGGTGGAGCCAGAATTCCCCCGTCGCCCAATCCTCCAGCACCGCTTCCAGTTTTCCGCTGGCGAGATCGCGCCAGCAGATGAAATCCGGTTGACGCGCCACGCCGAGACCGGCGCAGATCGCGGGCTCCACGAGGTCGGCGTTGTCGTAGGCGACGATGCTCTCCATGCGCACGATGACGCGCTGTCCGGCGGCGTTCTCGAAGCGCCACGCATCGGCGTTCGCCAGGTTTGCGTAGGTGAAGCACCGGTGGCCGGCGAGATCTTCCGGGCGTGCGGGCCGGCCATTGGCGTCCCAGTATGCGGGCGAGGCGACCACATGGCTGCGCACGGGCGCGAGCTTGCGCGCCATCAGGCTTGAATCCTCCATGACCCCGATGCGCACCGCCACATCGAAGCCTTCGCCTATGAGATCGGCCCGCTTGTCCCCCAGGGCCACGTCGAGCTGGATGTCGGGATAGGCCTTGAGGAACTCCGGCAGGATGGGCGCGAGGTAGCGCAGCCCGAAGGTGATCGGCGCGGTGATCTTCAGCCGGCCGCGCGGCGAGGCGCGGGCCTCAAGCGCCTCGTCCCTTGCGGCGTCGGCCTCCTCGAGGATGCGCTGGGCGTGGACGAGCGTGCGCTCCCCCGCCTCCGTCAGCGACGCCCGGCGCGTGGTGCGCGCCACCAGCGCGACGCCGAAGGCGCCCTCCAGCTCCGCGACGCGCTTGGAGACCGTAGCCTTGGAGAGGCCGAGGTCGCGGGCGGCCTTGGAGAAGCTGCCGGTCTCCGCCACGCGGGCGAACACGGTGAAGAGGTCGAGCGAGATGGCCGCCACAGGATCACCAGACGAAACAATGCGTCTTGTTTATTCGTCTTTACGACGCAATCGCAAGGCCTACATGTCGATCCACGCAGAAGGAGAGCCGCCATGATCGAAGTCCGTCCGTTCACCTCCCTCGGCAAGTTCGAGAGCGACTGGCTGGCGGCCAACTACCACTTTTCCTTTTCCGGCTATCAGGACCGCGCCCGCATGCATTGGGGCGCGCTGCGCGTGTGGAACGACGACGCGATCCAGCCGAAGACCGGCTTCTCCCCGCACAGCCACGCCGACATGGAGATTATCACCTACGTGCGCGAGGGCGCGATCACCCACGAGGACTCGATGGGCAATCGCGGCCGCACCGAAGCGGGCGACGTGCAGGTGATGTCGGCGGGCGCGGGCGTCACGCATGCGGAGTACAATCTGGAGGACGACATCACGCGCCTCTTCCAGATCTGGATCCTGCCGAAGGCGCGCGGGGGCGAGCCCTACTGGGGCGCGGCGAAGTTCCCGAAAGGCGACCGGGCCGGAAAGTTCGTGCCGCTGGCCTCGGGCTTCGCGGACGACCAGGCCGCCGGTGCGCTGCCGATCCGCGCCGACGCCCGCGTCCTCGGTGCGACGGTGAAGGCCGGCGAGCGGACCGAATACGCCCTCGGCGGCGACCGCCACGCCTACCTCGTGGTGGCCAAGGGCGAGGTCACGGTGAACGGCGCCCGCCTCGGCGCGCGCGACGGCGCGGCCCTGAAGGACCTCCCGGCGGTCGCCGTGGAGGCGCACGCGGACGCCGAAATCGTGCTCGTGGACGCGCCGGCGATCTAAACTGCACATGGACTGTGCAAGCCGACCTTGACCGGCTCCGGACAGATTGACTCGCCCCCTCATCGGCGCAAGTTCAGGCTACGGACCGGGCGATCCCCCCCTCCCGGGGGCCTGACCGCCCGGCTCCGTCCTGCTTTCCACGAGCAAGGAGGCGCTCATGCGCGTACAGGTCGCCGGCCGTCACATGGATGTGGGCGAGGCGCTGCGAACCCGGATATCGGAAGAGCTTTCCGCCGGAATCTCCAAATATTTCAACAGGGCGACCGACGCCCTCGTCACCGTCGAGAAGGACGGGCCTCGATACGGGGTGGACTGCGTGGTCCACCTGGCTTCCGGGATCACCCTCGAAGTGGGCGGCAAGGGCGGCGACGCCCACCTCGCCTTCGACGACGCCCTCGGCAAGATCGAGAAGCGGGTCCGGCGCTACAAGTCCCGGCTGCGAAATCATCACAACATGAACAAGTCGCCACTTCCCGCCGAGGAGGCTCCGGCGTATGTGCTCGCCCGTTTTCAGGATGAGGACGAGGAAGACAGCGAGGACGTCGGCGTCAATGGCGCCGCCGAGACCGCCCCATTGGTGATCGCCGAGACGAAGGCCGCAGTCAAAACGATGCCCGTGGCCATGGCGGTCATGCAGCTCGAACTGACCGAGGCTCCCGCCCTGATGTTCCGCAACGCCGCGCACGGAGGCCTGAACATGGTTTTCCGCCGCGACGATGGAAACATCGGCTGGGTCGATCCCGGGGCGTCGACGGGCGCGCGGCTCAACGGCGGCTGACGGCGGCGCGGCCCGTGAAGGCGGGCAGCGCGGTTCTTGCAGGCTTACTCGGGCTCCCTTCCAGGATTGGGACGATGCCGGATCTGATCGAAGTGCTCGCCCCATCGGCGATATTGCCCCGGGTGCATGCCTCCTCCAAGCGTCAGGCGCTGCAGTCCGTCTGCGAGGCGCTGGCGGAGGCCGCGGGGCTGGATGGGCGCGGCGTGTTCGACGCCGTGCTGATGCGCGAGCGCCTGTCCGGCACGGGCATGGGCGAGGGCGTGGCCATTCCGCATGCGCGCGTCGCCGGCCTGAAGCACCCCATGGGCGCCTTCGCGCGCTTCGATCCCCCGGTGGACTTCGACGCGCTCGACGGCCGCCCGTGCGATCTGGTCTTCCTGTTGCTCGCGCCCGCCGAGCGCGGCGCCGATCACCTGAAGGCGCTGGCGAAGGTCGCGCGCTTCCTGCGCAAGCCGGATGTGCGCGAACGCCTGCGGGCGGCGCGCGGCTATGACGGACTGGTCGCCGTGTTCGAAAACACCTCGCGGAGCGACGCCGCTTGAGCGCTGCGGCGGCCGCGCCTCTGCCCCTCGCCGTCGACATGGACGGAACCCTGCTGGAAACCGACGTGCTCGCCGAGGGCATGCGCAAGGTCTGGCGCGAGCGTCCGCTCGGTTTTCTCGACGCGCTGATGCGGCTGGCGCTGGGTGGACGCCCGCCGTTCAAGCGGCGTATCGCGACGCTCGCCGCGCTCGACCTCGCGGCGTTGCCGGTACGCCGGGAGTTTCTGGGCTGGCTGCGCGCCGAGAAAGCCTCCGGCCGGACGCTCTGGCTCGCCACCGCCGCGGATCGCGCGACAGCCGAAAAAATCGCCGCGCACATCGGCGTGTTCGACGGCGTGCTTGCGAGCGATGGCGCGGTGAACCTGAAATCGCACGCGAAGGCGCGCGCGCTCGTCGCACGGTTTCCCGCGGGCTTCGTTTACGCCGGCGACAGCGCGGCCGACATCGCGGTCTGGCGACGCGCGAAGGGCATCGTGCTCGTCGGCGCGCCGTCCGACGTCGCCCGGCGCGCGCGAAGTCTCGGCGCGCCCGTGGAGCGCGTCTTCCCCGCCTGAATTCCGCCGCACGCGCTGGCGATCTGTCCCGCCGAAACCAGCGGGAACCCATTTCATGAATATCCTGAAAGCGTTGCTTGTCGCGGCGTGCGTGGGCGCCGCATCAACGACGGCGCGCGCCGACGAGATCGTGTTGCGCGCGGACTCGCCGATTGTCGACGTGACCATCAACGGCAAGCCGGCGCGGATGCTGGTGGATACATTCCTGCCGGACATGATGGTGCTCAATCCCGATACCCAGACCCGCCTCGGCGTGCGTCCGATCCCGATGGTCGGCGGCCGCGCGGTATTCGATGACGCCTCCGTCCGCGCGCGCATCGCACGGCCGCGCATCGTGTTCGCCAACGGCAAGTCGAGCCGCGCATTCACCGGTCTTTTTGGCGCCAAATGGTCCGAAACAGCCGGCGTGGACGGCGCGATGGGGCCTGGCGTGCTTCCCTATGACCGCGTGCGCATCATCCTGCGCGACGGCGACGGCGGCACATCGCGCACGCACCGACTTGCAGATCCGGAAAACTGGATGTTCGAGAGCCCGCTCGCCGGCGCGCCGAGCCGCGTCACCTTTCGCCCGCTCATGGCCGAGAGCATGCTGAACCGCCGCGCTGCACGTCACCTCGACGAACAGCGACTGCTGACGCTGAACGGCGAAGTTCGCCGCCGCGATTTCTTCCTGGGTCTTTCGACCACCGTGCAACCGGCGACGACCGAGGTCCAGATCGCCGGCTATGCGATCGGCCCGATCATCGCGCGAACCGACGCGCCGCTCGCGGGGTCCGAGGATGTCGACGTGGTGCGCGCGACCGCGGCGACGGAAGATGACAAGCCCCGCGTGGTCACGCTTGGCCGGCAGGCGCTCTCCCACTGTTACGAATTCGTCTGGGAGCGCGCTGCGGGAACGCTTTCGTTGCGGTGTGATTACTCAAACGGATAGAAGCGGCGGCCGTGCTTCCCCGCGAGGGGAAGCTGTCACCCCGGACTTGATCCGGGGTGACTGATGGGGCGGTAAGCGCGCTTGCGAATGGTGAGCCGTCGCCCCATCCGTCTTGCAGCTTCGCTGCAAGCCACCTTCCCCTCGCGGGGAAGGACGGAAGCCAGCCGCTACACGAACCTATCCGGCACCGGGAACTTCTTGCAGAGCTTCGCGACACCCTCGCCGGCTTTCGCGATCTTCGCCGCATCGCCGTCCGCTTCGAACACGTCGGCGATCAGGTTCGTCACCTCCGCCGTATCGGCTTCCTTGAAACCACGCGTCGTGGTGGCGGGCGTGCCCAACCGAAGTCCCGACGGGTTGAACGGTTTGCGTGGATCGTGCGGCACGGTGTTGTAGTTGCAGACGATGCCGGCCTGCTCGAGGTCCTCGCAGAGCTTCTTCGGCAGACGGCCCGTGCGGTCGCGAAAATCGACGACCACGAGGTGCTTGTCGGTGCCGCCGGTGGCGAGCACGAAGCCGCGCTTCTGCAGCGTTTCCGCCATCACCTTGGCGTTCCTGATCACCTGCGCGGAATAATCCTTGAACGCCGGCGTTAGCGCTTCTTCAAGCGCGCACGCGAGCGCGAAGATGTGGTGATCGAACGGCCCGCCCTGCAGGCCGGGGAAAATCGCGCGGTCGATCTGGTCGCCGAGTTCCTTGCGGCAGATGATGACCGAGGCGCGGGGGCCACGCAGCGTCTTCTGCGTGGAGAATGTCACGACGTCGGCATGCGGGAACGGATCGGGGAAGGCCTTGCCGATCATCAGGCCCGCTTCGTGCGCAACGTCAGCCATGTAGTAGGCGCCGACGCTCGCGGCGATTTCCTTCATGCGCTTGTGGTCGATCTCGCGCGGATAGGCCGTGCCGCCGGTGATCAGCAGATCCGGCTTGAACTCTTTCGCCTGCACCGCGAGCTTGTCGTAGTCGATCAGGTGCGTCTTCTCGTCGACGCGGTAGAGCAACGATTCAAAAATGCGCGAGCCGATGGTGACGCCGCGCTTGTCGTCCATGTCCCAGCCGTGGCTGAGGTGGCCGCCGTCATAGAGGTAAAGCCCCATGATCTTCTGGCCGGGGCGCAACAGGCCGTTCTCGACGCAGAAGTTCGCCACGCCCGCAGACAGCGCCTTCGGGTTCACATGCCATTCGTCGGCGGAAAGTCCGAAGCCCTGCCGCACGAGATCGTGGACGTACTCTTCGAGATCATCGACTACGGCGTTGCCCTGATAGTAGCGCTTGCGCGGCTCGCCCTCGGAATACTTGTTGGTGAACACCGAGCCGATGGCGTTCATGACGCGCTTGGAGACGTGGTTCTCCGAGGCGATGAAGCAGAGCGAGTTTTCCTGGCGCTTCTGTTCGGCGGCGAGCAGGGCGTCGGTGCGGCTGGTGTCCATGACGAATCTTTCGCGGGAATGGGAGGCGAGGCCCGTTTAGCGCCCGCCCCCGGAAGCGCAAGGGCAAGAGAGCTCGCGGCGGGATATGCGCATATCTCCAACCCTCGCCCGCTTGCGGGAGAGGGTCACGAACCGGACCACCCCATCCGCCACGCCACGAACCGCGCGATCCCCTCCTCCAGCCCGGTCTTCGGCGCAAAGCCGAAATCCGCCGTCGCGCGGGAATGGTCGGCGTAGGTGACGGTGACGTCGCCGGGCTGCGGCGGCGCCAGAATGCGCTCCGCGCGGCGGCCGGTGGCTGCCTCGATGGCGGCGACGAGTTCGAGCACGGTCGAGGGGCGCGAATTGCCGAGATTGTAGATCGCGTGCGGCGGCGATCCGGCAGGCGGTTGGCCCACGATCGCCACGATCGCGGCGGAAACGTCGTCGATATAGGTGAAATCGCGCGAGAGCTTGCCGTCGCCGAACAGCGTCAGCGGCTCACCCTTCAGGATTTTCTCCGTGAAGCTGAAGTAGGCCATGTCCGGCCTGCCCCACGGGCCATAGACGGTGAAGAAGCGCAGGCCCGTCTGCGGGATGGCGTAGAGGCGCGCGTAGGTCTCGCTCATCAGCTCGCAGGCGCGCTTGGTGGCGGCGTAGAGCGAGGCGGGCTGATCGCACCGGTCATCCTCCCGGAACGGGCCGCTCGTGCGGTCGCCATAGACGGACGATGACGAGGCGTAGACGAGGTGCCTCAGGTTCGGCGCGTGGCGCGCATACTCGAGCACGCTGAGGTGCCCCGCCACGTTGGCGCGCTCGTACTCGAAGGGCGCCTCGATGGAGTGGCGCACGCCTGCCTGTGCGGCGAGGTGGACGATGGCGGTCGCGTCGGCGCGCGGCAGCGCCGCCTCCAGCGCGCCCGGCGTGGCGATATCGGCCTCGACGAAGCGGAAGTTCGCGAACCGCGCGAGCTCGGCCAGCCGCCCGCGTTTCAACGCCGGATCGTAGTAGGCGTTGACGCTGTCCACGCCGGTGACGGCCGCGCCGCTTTCCAGCAGCCGGCGGGCGACGTGATAGCCGATGAACCCGGCCGCGCCGGTGACGAGCAACATGCGGGCGGGACCCTAGGGTCGCAAGCCCCCAAGTCAATGCGGGCCGCTTTCGCCTTGGAAGCGGGGCCCGGGCGCCCTAATGGAACGTCGGTCATGAGCCATGGGGATGGTCGATGAGCGACAGCAAGAGTGATCGCATCGCGATCGTCACGGTGCACGGCACCGGCGACACTGCGACCGGGCCGGAGGGCCAGAAATGGTTCCAGCGCGGATCGGTGTTTTCCGAGCGGCTGACGAAGCGGCTCGCTTCTCACGGCGTCGTCGCCGACGTCATCCCGCACCTGTGGTCGGGCGCCAACAGCGCCAAGGGTCGTGAAATCGGTTCTGAAAAACTCGCAAAGACCCTCAAGCAGGCCGCCAAGGAATACGCCGGCGTCCACGTCCTCGGTCACAGCCACGGCGGCAACGTCGCCAACGACGCCGCGACCATGATCTCGTGGCGACGCGGCAAGAAGAAGCAGAAGGTCGACAGCATCACCACCGTGGGCACGCCGTTCTTCAAGGCGGAGCTCTCCGCCTCCGAATCGCTCGGCGGCATCATCTTCCTGATCATCTCCGTCATCAGCGTGATCACCCTGATCCTGCTCGGCATCGCGCTGATCTTCATGGCCGCCGAGCAGACCCGCAGTTTCGACGCCACGCTCGCGCAGATCACGGCGGCGGCGCAGGCGGCGGGCAGCAACCTGACGCCGGCGGAACTCGAGGAGCAGGCGCGCGCGCTGGCGGCGCAGAACAAGTCCCTCGCCGCATCGACGTTCCTGACACTGGGCCTCACCGGCCTGAGCGTCATTCCGCTCTTCTTCATCTTCCCGATCGCGCTGCAGGGCCTGCGCCGGATCATGCGCCTGCGGGCCAAGAAGAACGGAAATGCTGCGCTCTTCTCGCTCTGGCATCCCAACGACGAGGCGATCGCCTTCCTCCAGAAGATCGAGCAGCTTCCGGTGCAGCCGTTCCCGAAGGGCTCGCTGTGGCGCGGCTCGCGGACATCGGGGATCGTGTGGGGCGTGCGCGCCATCAGCCTCGTGGCGCTGGGCGGGCTCGCCATGTGGCTGCTCGGACTTGCAGGCGTAAACGCGCCCTCAAGTCTGGTGGACCAGAACGGCGCGCCGATAACACTGGTCGGCCTCGGCGGCTGGATCATGCTCGGCGGCCTGCTCGGCGCGCCGCTGATCTTCGCTGTCGCCTACGCGCTCGCGCGGCTGTTCGGCGGGCTGCTGCCGGAGTGGGCGCTGCGCGGATATCTGAACGGCGCCATCAGCGGAATTGTGAAGGGCATGGCGTTCGGCCAGGACGGCGACGAGCGCATCGGCAATGTCGCCACCGCCTCGCACACCTACGGCGTCAAAGAGCACGTGGTGGACGGCGAGGTCGCCCAACGCATGCAGAAGGCCGCGGCCGAGAGCGCCGGCAAGCTCATCGAACGGTATCGCTGGGCGCTGTTCACCGTCGGGCCGGACACCAACGCATCCATGAACGCCATGGCGACCGATGCGATGACGTGGGACAGCCTCATCCACACCACCTACTTTGACCAGCCGGAAATCGCTGAGGTCATTGCCGACTACATCGCCGGAGAAGCGAGGAAGGCCGCGCAGGGCTGATCGCCCGATCCCGTCCATGCCTTCATCAACGGTTCACCAACACGCGCCACGGTGCGCGCATGCTTGCATCTCTTCGCGTTCTTGTTGTCGACGACCAAGAATCAATGCGCCAGCTGGTGGCGTCGTCGCTGCGTGCGATCGGCGTACACCGCATCTCGCACGCCGAGAACGGCGAAAAGGCGCTCGCGGAGATCGAACGTGGCCGGACCGACCTCGTGCTGCTTGACGTTGAAATGCCAAAACTCGGCGGCGTCGATACGCTGGCGGCGATCCGCGCGACGCCAGCAACAATCAGTCTCCCTGTGATCATGATGACCGGCCGTACGGAAGCCTCTCTCGTCCAGCAGATCACCGCTCTCGGCGTTAGCGGCTATCTGGTGAAACCTGTCTCGGCGTCGGCGTTGGCCGTCCGCATCAACGCCGTGCTGCGGGCCCGCGCCTGAGCATCGCCTGCGGGCTGGAAGCACAAGCCGCGTTGCGATCCGGGGCCCGAGCCTCTATTTCACGCCGATGACATCACCCAACGCCACCATCCGCGTCGGCGACCTGAAGATCGGCAACGATCTCCCGCTCGTCTTCATCGCCGGCCCCTGCGCCATGGAAAGCCGCGCGCACGCGCTTGAGACGGCTGAGCATCTCAAGGGCGTTTTCGCGAAAGCGGGCGCGGGCTTCATCTACAAGACCAGTTTCGACAAGGCGAACCGCTCCTCCCTCGCCGGCAAGCGCGGGGCGGGGCTAGAGTACGCAGGGCCCGTTTTCGAGGAAATCCGCGGCAAGCTCGGCGTGCCCGTGATCACCGATGTCCACCTACCCGACCAGTGCGCGGACGTGGCCGCGGTCGTCGATGTGCTGCAGATCCCCGCCTATCTCTGCCGCCAGACGGATCTGCTGATCGCCGCCGCCGAGACCGGCAAGGCGATCAACGTCAAGAAGGGCCAGTTCCTCGCGCCGTGGGACATGAAGAACGTGCTCGCCAAGGTAACGGGGTCGGGCAACCCGAACGTCATGGCTTGCGAGCGCGGGGTGTCCTTCGGCTACAACACGCTCGTCTCCGACATGCGCGCGCTGCCGATCATGAAGAGCTTCGGGTCGCCGGTCGTCTTTGACGCCACGCATTCCGTGCAACAGCCCGGCGGCAAGGGCGACAGCTCGGGCGGCGAGCGCCAGTTCGTGCCGGTGCTCGCGCGCGCCGCCATCTCCATCGGCGTCGCGGCGGTGTTCATCGAAACGCACCCTGACCCGGAGAAGGCGCCCTCCGACGGCCCGAACATGGTGCCCTTCGCCGAGCTGCCCGCGCTGGTTGAATCGCTGATGGCCTTCGACAGGCTGGCAAAGGCCGATCCAGTCTAAGCCCCTTTGCTGCGGTGCAGGCGCCACAGTCTACGTCTTACGCAGTTGCACAAGGCGTTCGTGTTTGACGGTTGCGTGACGGTCCGGGTATCTCCTGCCTGACTTCAACAACCTTCAGGAAACTGCATGCGTGTCCTGCACGTCATGGCCGGCGCCGACGCGGGCGGCGCGGAAACGATGATGCTCGACGGCGTGCTCGCGCTGGCGGACGCCGGCGTTGAACAACGCGTGGTGACCCGGGGGGCGCCGGACCGGATCGCGGCCATCCGCGCGGCAGGCGTGCAGGTCGACGAGGCGTCCTTCAACAAGATCTGGCGCCTCCCCACGCAGAGGACGATCCGCAACGCCATTCACGAATTCTCGCCCGACGTCATCCACTACTGGATGGGCCGCGCCGGCATGTTCGCCCCGGCGCAATGGCGCGAGAAGAGCCTCGGCTGGTACGGAGGCTACTACAAACTGTCGCGCTTCACGAATTGCGCGTGGCAGGCGGGCGTCACCAAGGACATCGCCCGCCACATCATCGACCAGGGCGCGCCCGCCGACCGTGTCTCCACGCTCCACACCTTTGCGGCGATCGAACCTGCCGAGCCTGTCTCCCGCGCGAGCCTGGACACTCCCGCCGACGCGCCCGTCGTGCTGGCGCTGGCGCGGCTGCACTGGAAGAAGGGGATCGACACGCTGCTGGACGCCGTGGCGCAACTGCCGGGGGTGTACGCGTGGATCGCCGGCTCCGGTCCGCTCGAAGCCGAACTGAAGCAACGCGCGGAAACGCTGGGGCTGAATGACCGCGTCCGCTTCCTCGGCTGGCGCACGGACCGTGCGGCCCTGCTTGGCGCCTGTGACATTGTCGCGTTTCCGTCTCGCTATGAACCGTTCGGCACCGTGACCGTCGAGGCATGGGCCGCCGGCAAGCCGCTGGTCGTCGCCGACGCCGCGGGCCCCGCGGCGACCGTCACCCACGAAGTCAACGCGCTGTTGGTGCCAAAGGACAATGTCCACGCCCTGCGCGATGCGCTGCAGCGGGTGCTGGAAGACGGCGGCCTCACCTGCACCCTCGTCGCAAACGGCAAGCGCGCCTACGAGGCGGAGTTCACCAAGCAGGCCTTCGTGCGCGCAGCGATGTCGCTGTACGAGAAGATCAAGAGCGGATCGGCTCAGTAGGTAAGGGAGCGCGGGCCTTCGGGCCTGCCTAGGTCCCCGACGAATTTGCGGGCCTGAAGGCCCGCGCTCCCTGCTATCCGCCGGCCCCAGCAACGGCGGCAAAAAAATCCGCGTTCAGCACAGCGGCTTCGGCTCCGAGCAGGCCTGTCTCGACGACGGCTCCCGCTGCGCGAAGCCGTTCCACGCCCGCGCCCGCGGCGAACGGATGCGGGTCGGCCACGGCGATGACGACCCGCGCCACGCGGGCCGAAACAAGGCGCTGCGAACAGCTCGCCGCACCCGTGGATCTCTGCGCGCACGGTTCAAGCGTCACATAGGCGGTCGCCCCTTCGGCGAGCGCTCCCGCAACATCGAGCGCGACCTCCTCGGCGTGCGGTCGCCCGCCTTCGCCAGTCGCGCCCTGACCGACGACCGCGCCATCCTTCACGATCACGCAGCCCACGGTGGGATTTGGCCCCGTACGTCCCTTCAGCACCGCCGCGAGATCGAGCGCCGCGCGCATGAAGGCCTCGTCGTTCACGCGAGCGCCGGCAGCGGTTGCGCGCGGGCTTCGTCGAGATAGCGCGCGCCCGTCACGCGCAGCGCGGCGTCGAGATCGATCAGCAGCGGATTGCCGGTGGGGATTTCCACGCCGACGATCCTGTCGTCCGGCACGTTGAAAAGGAGTTTCACGATCGCGCGCAGCGAATTGCCGTGCGCAGCGACCATCAGGTTCTTGCCCGCCTTCAGCTCCGGCGCGATGACGCCTTCCCAGTAGGGCAGCACCCGCGCGAGCGTATCCTTGAGGCTCTCGGCCGCCGGCACCGCGACGCCGGCGTAGCGGCGGTCCCCGGAGAGGTCGAACTCCCCGCCCGCCGCGAGCGGCGGCGGCGGGATGTCGTAGGAACGGCGCCAGACCAGCACCTGCTCCTCGCCGTGCCTGGCGGCGGTCTCTTTCTTGTCGAGGCCGGTGAGGCCGCCGTAGTGGCGCTCGTTCAGCCGCCAGTCCTTGACCACCGGCAGCCACGCCTCGCCCATCGCCTCGATGGCGATCTGGCCGGTGCGGATCGCCCGCGTCTGCACCGACGTATAGAGCCGGTCGAAGTGGACGCCGGAGGCCTTGAGCAACTCCCCGGAGCGGCGGGCCTGCGCCTCGCCTTCAGCGGTGAGATTGACGTCGACCCAGCCAGTGAAGCGGTTGTCGAGGTTCCACTGGCTCTGGCCGTGGCGGATGAGGGCAAGATGAGACATGCGCCGTCATCCGCTACCGTCGCGCGCGCCGTCAAGCGCCCGCTTGTCGCGCACCCTGTCATGGATGCGATGGTCCAGACCCTGCATGCAGCCGGCGGAATCTGACCCCTACCCACGCGTGCATCCGCCCTGCCACACCTTTGCCTTTCGCACCTGCAACACGCCGCGTTGCCCGGGCGGTCTGGTCCGTCTAGAACCACGCCACTTCTCTTACAGGATCCCCATGTTCCCCAAACCGGCGACTGAACTCGCGTCCAATTCCTACGCCTTCGAGACGACGCCTCTCGTGAAGGCCACAGGGTTCCGTGAATACGACGCGCGCTGGTGGTTCGGCGCGCCGGGCTCCGCCAAGGCGCCGGAGCTGAACGCCCTGGGCGTGGAGGCGCTCGGCCTCGGACTCGGGACCCTGCTCCACAAGATGGGCGTGGAGCCGAAGATCGTCGTCGGCCACGACTACCGGTCCTATTCCCTGACGATCAAGCAGGCGCTGACGCTCGGCCTCATCCAGGCCGGTTGCGAGGTCATCGACATCGGTCTGGCGCTCTCGCCGACCGCCTATTTCGCCCAGTTCGCCCTTGATGCGCCGGCGGTGGCGATGGTCACGGCGTCCCACAACGAGAACGGCTGGACCGGCGTGAAGATGGGCGCCGCGCGCCCCCTTACCTTCGGCCCCGACGAAATGGGCCAGCTGAAGGACATCGTGCTCAACGCGAAGTATGAGCCCCGTCCGGGCGGCTCGCTTTCTCGCGTCGCCGACATGCGCGAACGCTACATCGCGGACCTCACCTCCAAGGTGAAGCTCTCGCGTCCGATCCGCGTGGTCGCCGCCTGCGGCAACGGCACGGCCGGCGCGTTTGCGCCCGAAGCCTTGCGCCGCATCGGCGCCGACGTGGTCGAGGTGGACTGTGAACTCGACTGGCGCTTCCCGAACTACAACGCCAACCCCGAAGACACCGAAATGCTGCATGCCATGGCCGACGCCGTGCGCAAGCATGGCGCGGAACTCGCCCTCGGCTTCGACGGCGACGGCGACCGCTGCGGCGTGGTGGACGATGAGGGCGAGGAGATCTTCGCCGACAAGGTGGGCCTCATGCTCGCGCGCGACCTCTCCGCCTCGATTCCGAACGCGACATTCGTCGTCGACGTGAAATCGACGGGCCTCTATGCGGTCGATCCGGTTCTGAAGGCGAACGGCGCGACTGTCGACTACTGGAAGACAGGCCACTCCTACATCAAGCGCCGCACCACGGAACTCAAGGCGGTGGCGGGCTTCGAGAAGTCCGGCCACTTCTTCTTCCGCGATCCGATCGGCTACGGCTACGACGACGGCATCGTCGCCGGTATCGCCATCCTCGCCATGCTCGACCGCAACCCCGGCAAGAAGGTCTCCGACCTTCGCAAGGCGTTGCCCGTCTCGTTCACCTCGCTCACCATGTCGCCGCACTGCGACGACGAGAAGAAGTACGGCGTGGTCGACAAGATCGTCGCCGAATACGGGCAGTTCGCGAAGGACGGCGGCAAGATCCTCGGCCGCAGCATTCGCGACGTGAACACGGTCAACGGCGCCCGCGTCACGCTTGAGGACGGCTCGTGGGTGCTGGTGCGCGCCTCGTCCAACAAGCCCGAGCTTGTGGTGGTCGTTGAAAGCATGACCAGCGACGCCGACATGCGCGCCCTCTTTCGCGAGGAAGTGAAACCGCGCCTCGGCAAGTATGAAGGCGTCGGCGCCTACAACCAGGAGATCTGAGCCATGCGCGTGACGATGATCGGCGCCGGCTATGTGGGCCTCGTCTCCGGCGTGTGCTTTGCGGACTTCGGCCACGACGTGACCTGCGTCGACAAGGACGAGCGCAAGATCGCACTGCTGCGCGAAGGCAAGATGCCGATCTACGAGCCCGGCCTCGACGAACTGGTTGCGCAGAACGTCCGCGAGGGGCGTCTCGCGTTCACCACCGACGCCTCCGACGCGATCCGCAACGCCGACGCCGTGTTCATCGCCGTCGGCACGCCCAGCCGGCGCGGCGACGGCCACGCCGACCTCTCCTACGTCTTCGCCGCCGCCGAGGAGATCGCCGATCTCATGCAGG
>CAZGYQ010000051.1:0-24579 GCA_964530695.1 uncultured Caulobacteraceae bacterium | reverse complement strand
CCTACAAGGTCTCCGGCGGCCTGCACGGCGTCGGCGTCTCGGTCGTCAACGCGCTTTCGGAATGGCTCGACCTCACCATCTGGCGCGACGGCGCCGAGCACTACATGCGCTTCCGCCACGGCGACGCCGAAGCCCCGCTGGCGCGGCGTGGCGACTCGAATGGAAAACGCGGCACTGCCGTGCGCTTCCTGCCGTCGCCCGCGACGTTCACGATGATCGAGTTCGACCGCAAGACCATCGAACACCGCCTGCGCGAACTCGCCTTCCTCAATTCCGGCGTGCGCATCGTCTTCAGGGACCTGCGCGGTCCCGAGCCGTTTGAGGAGACGCTCTACTACGAGGGCGGCGTGCGCGCCTACGTGCAGCATCTCGACCGCTCCCGCGTCGCGCTCATTCCCGAGACGCTCTACGTCATCGGCGATCGCGACGGCATCAACGTCGAAGCAGCGCTGCAGTGGAACGACGGCTACCACGAGACGATGCTGTGCTTCACCAACAACATCCCGCAGAAGGATGGCGGCACGCACCTCGCGGGCTTCCGCGGCGCGCTCACCCGCGTGGTGACGAAATACATGCAGGACAGCGGTCTTGCGAAAAAGGAAAAGGTCGACATCACCGGCGACGACGCACGCGAAGGCCTCACGTGCGTGCTCTCGGTGAAGGTGCCGGACCCGAAATTTTCCTCGCAAACGAAGGAGAAACTCGTCTCCTCCGAAGTGCGCCCCGTCGTCGAAAACGTCATGAACGAAGCCATTTCGCAGTGGTTCGAGGAAAATCCCGCGCAGGCGAAAGCGGTGATGAGCAAGATCATCGAGGCCGCGTCCGCGCGCGAGGCCGCCCGCAAGGCGCGCGAGCTGTCACGCAAGGGCAAGGGCCTCGATATCGCCTCGCTGCCCGGCAAGCTCGCCGACTGCCAGGAAAAAGACCCCGCGAAATCCGAGATCTTCATCGTCGAAGGGGACAGCGCAGGCGGCTCCGCCAAGCAGGGCCGCAACCGTGAGAACCAGGCCGTGCTGCCGCTGCGCGGAAAAATCCTCAACGTCGAGCGCGCGCGTTTCGATCGCATGCTCGCGTCCGATCAGGTCGGCACGCTGATCACGGCGCTCGGCGCCGGCATTGGGCGGGACGAGTTCAACATCGAGAAATTGCGCTATCATAAAATTATAATCATGACGGATGCCGACGTGGACGGCGCGCACATCCGCACGCTGCTGCTCACGTTCTTCTATCGCCAGATGCCCGAGCTCATCGAGCGCGGCCACATCTACATCGCCCAGCCGCCGCTCTATCAGGCCACGCGCGGGCGCTCCTCGCGGTACCTCAAGGACGACGCGGAGATGGACGCCTACCTCATCGAGGAAGGCACGAAGGACGCCGTGCTGCAGACGTCGACGGGCGTGCAGATCGGCGGCGAGGACCTGAAGCGCATCGTGCGCGAGGCCGCCGGCGTGAAGGCGCTGTGCCAGCGTCTCACGCAGCGCGCGTCGGCCTCCACGCTGGAACAGTCCTCGCTCGCCGGCGCGCTCGCGCCCGGCGCCACGGACACGCACGCGCAGAACGCCGCCGAACGCCTCAACGCGCTTGCCGAAGAAGGGGAGGCCACCTGGTCCGGCCGCTTCGATCCCGATCACGCGCTGGTGCTTGAACGCATGGTGCGCGGCGTCGCCGAGCGCGTGGTGATGGATACAAGCCTGCTCAACGCCTCCGACACGCGCCGCCTCGCCGAGCGCGCCGCAGCGCTGATGGAAACCTACGCCGGGCACGGCAAGCTCATGCGCGGCGCCGACGTCATCCCCGTCCACGGCCCGCTCTCGCTGCACGAAGCGGTGCTCGACGCCGGCCGCAAGGGCATCAAGATCCAGCGCTACAAGGGCCTCGGCGAAATGAACGCCGAACAGCTCTGGGAAACCACGCTGGACCACGAAGTGCGCACGCTCCTGCAGGTGCGCGTCAATCACGCCGACGAAGCCGACGAGATGTTCTCCAAGCTCATGGGCGACGTCGTGGAGCCCAGGCGCGAGTTTATTCAGGATAATGCGCTTGAGGCGGATGTGGATGTGTGAGGGTCTGGGGCGGGCGATGCTAGCGGCTGAGCTTGTTCGATGAGTGAGCCTCGTCGTCTGGAACCGCTTGAAATCAAAGACTGGGAGGCGCGCTTTCAGCAACCGATGTCGCCGCATGAGATGATTGAGTTGGAACGCCGATTGGCGAGAGTTGTCGGAAGCTACTTCTTCATCCAGCCTGGTTTGCAATTCCAACGGGAGGCATTTGTCGCTGGGCGACTTGGACTGCTAAGTGGCGCCTCAAGCGTGAAGCTGCTTCCCGACGATCGTCCGGACTGCGAACTCGTCGTGTCGAGTGATGTTCGACGATACGAGATCACGGAGGCGGACGAGCCAGGACGACGTCGAGGTGATGAGTATCGCTTGGCCCTTGAAGACAGCGATCCAAAGCCGGTTGATGATCCGGCCGAAGTGGTGCTCGCCCGTGCCGCAATGGTGCCTCAGATGTTGCGAGACGCTGCTGCGAGGAAGTCGCTTAGAGACTACGGAAACGATTGTGGCCTTGTGATCTATCTGAACCTGAGCGAGTACGATTGGCATCGAAAAGAAATAGAAGCTGCTATGCCAGAGGCGGTCTCCGTCGCGTGTTTCAAGTTTCGCGAAGTCATCGTTCTTTGGAAAGACAGATTGTATCCGTTCGCGCGTTTGGGCGCGTAGCGAAGGTCTCGGCGAGTAGGACCGCGCACCTCCCGGTGCGCATGCGATGGTTCGTCCACGCGCCGGCGTCTGATCGTTCGTCCCATAGCGCACCGGGAGGTGCGCGGTCCTGCTCGCGAAGGCTGGTGCGCATTCGGTGGTCCGTCCACGCGCCGGCGTCTGATCGTTCGTCCCATAGCGCACCGGGAGGTGCGCGGTCCTGCTCGCGAAGGCTGGTGCGCATTCGGTGGTCCGTCCACGCGCCGGCTTCTGATCGTTCGCTCCGTTGCGCACCGGGAGGTGCGCGGTCCTGCTCGCGAAGGCTAGTGCGCATTCGATGGTCCGTCCACGCGCCGGTGCCTGATCGTTCGCTCCGTTGCGCACCTGGAGGTGCGCGGTCCTACTCGCGGGCGGCGGAGCTGGAGGGCCAATCTTTGGGTGTGGCGCACAAGCCTGCGCTGACCGGATTCATCTCGATGTAACGTTTCGTCGTCTGGAAATGGTCCTCGTCGCGGATGTATCGGTCGAAATAGTCGCTGGCCCAGAGTTGCCCGGTCCGGTTGGCGGCGGCATTGATACTTCGTGTCGTGAACATCTTCCACGATTTGACGATGGCGCCGGTTTCGTGGGTCGCGCGCGTCGCCATCAGCACGTGGACATGGTTCGGCATCACGCACCACGCCTTGAGGTCGTACCGCGTCCCATCGAAGTGTTTCAGAGTTTCCTCTACGATCCGCGCGCACGCGGCATCCTTCAGGATCGCTTCTCCGCGACCAAGATCCAGCACATCGTCGCCCGCATCCGGCGCGTCGTCCGGCAACGCGTCCGCAAGGCGGAACACGACATGCTGCACGACTTCCGAACCGTCCATGTGTGGAAGATAGCCGCGCGAATGCCAGCCTTTGCGTCCCATGCCGTGCTCCCCTGGGGAGGTTCGCACAGATCTCGGATGTCCGCGAGTAGGACCGCGCACCTCCCGGTGCGCAATGGAGTGAATGATCGGGCGCTGGGGCTTGGCCGAAGCAATTGAGGCGCACCGGGAGGTGCGCGGTCCTACTCTCCACCCCCCCAACACCCCGAAAGTGTGGGATAGATCGGGTCGATCACCGCACCGGTCGCCACACATTTCCGCGCGAAAATCCTTGAAAACCAAGGCTTCCGGCGCCCGAAACACGAATTCTTTCCACAATCTATCCGACCGGTATCGGCCCCGCGTCATCATCGCGGCATGGAAAACACATCGAGCACTACTCCCCCCGCGCAAGCGGATGAAAATCGAAACCCGGCGCCATTTCAGGCAGGCGCCCATCGCTCAAAGGGCAATCGCTTCGCGCCCGAGGTCTGGGCCGAGATTGCGCGGCGCTATCCCGAGGGCGAGTCCGCGACGGAGCTCGCGCGCGAATTCGGCATGACGCCGACGGCCATCTATCATCAGGCCGCGAAAGGCGGCTGGCAGAAGGTCAGGCGGATGGGGTCTATCGCGCCGCCGCCGGAAAGCGCGCACCCGTTGCAGCGGGCGATGACGCTCGACGATCTCTCGCCGCTGCCGCCGAAGAAGCGCATCGCCCATCGCGTGCATCACACGCCCGAGGCGCTCGACATGGCGGTGGACTATCACAATCGGCTTGGATGGACGGGATCGAAGATCTTCGAGGAATTCGGCATCAAGCCGGGGCGTCTTTACGTGGAGACCGCGCGTCGACGGCAGACCAAGACGCAATGCGCGCTTGGGCCCCCGACGTTTCCGCCAGAGCCCGATCCGCCGCCGCCTCCGCCACCATGGAAGGACATCGCGCATCCCGCGCAGCTGGCGCCTGACGGGCGGTGGTCGACGTGGCTCTTCCAGGGCGGACGTGGCGCAGGCAAGACGCGCGCGGGCGCCGAGTGGCTTGCAGAACAGGCGCGAGACAATCCGAACGGCATCTATGCGCTCGTCGGCGCGACGCTGCACGATGTGCGCGAGGTGATGATCGAGGGGCCGGCGGGGCTGATGAGCCTGCCGGGGCTTGCGGGGCTGAAGTTTGAATCCTCGCGACGGCGCGTCGTGTTTCCCCGCGGGGCGATGGCGTATGCGTTTTCCGCCGAAGAGCCGCGCCGCCTGCGCGGGCCGCAGTTCGACGGCGCCTGGGCGGACGAGTTCTGCGCCTGGCAGAACCCTCGGGAAACGCTGGAGAATTTGAGGCTTGGATTGCGACGCGGCGGCGATCCGCGGCTGGTGGTGACGACGACGCCGCGTCCGATCCCCGAACTGCGCACGTTGCGCGCGGAAGCCTCGTGCGTGGTGACGCAGGCGGGCTCGGCGGCGAATGCGGACAATCTAGCGCCGCGGTTTCTGGAGAACCTGCTCGATCTCTACGCCAACACCACGCTCGCCGCGCAGGAGATCGAGGGCATGCTCGTGGATGGCGACGCCAACGCGGTGTGGACGGCGCAGACTTTGCTCGGCGTGCGCGGCGCGCGGCCGGAATCGTTTGATCGCATCATCGTCGCCGTCGATCCGCCGGCGGGAACGAATGGCTCTGCGTGCGGGATCATCGTCGCGGGGCGGCGCGGACGGCGCGGCTATGTGCTGGCGGATTTATCCGTGGCCGGTCTCAGTCCGCTCGGCTGGGCGACGCGGGTTGCGGACGCGGCGCGCGACTGGGCGGCCCACGCCATCGTTGCGGAGGCCAACCAGGGCGGCGACATGGTGCGCGCGACATTGGCGACGGCAGGCGCGCCATGCGCCATCGATCTCAAGCGCGCGCAGGTGAGCAAGAAGGCGCGCGCGACGCCGGTGTCAGCGCTCTACGAACGCGGGCGCATCACGCACTGCGGTGCGTTCGTGCAGCTCGAGGAGGAGATGATGGCGCTCGATGCAAATCGCGACGGGCCGTTCGATCGCGCCGACGCGCTGGTGTGGGCGCTCGCCGTGCTGCTGCTGGGAGACGAAGGGGAGGGCCCGTGGCTGCGCCGGCTCTAGCGATCGGCGGCGTAGGCTGTGAGGTCCGCGGCGAGCGCGGGCGCGGGCGAGAGCGTTGCGGGGGCGTAGAGTCCGCGCGGCGCCTCGCGGGAGCGTTTCAGTGCGCGCGGCGCCCGCCAGGTCGCGCCGTTGTCGCGGGTCTCGTAGGAAAACCACAGCGTGCGCGGCTGTTCGCCCGAGCGTTCCAGCGCCGCCGACGCCACGAGCATGCCGCGGCCGTTGGCTTTCAGATCCAGGTCGTGCGGCGCGAGGAATTCGTTGTTCCACGCCGGCTGGTTCAGCGCGTCGGGGAACTTGATGAGCGTGCAGGTGAAAGTGGCGAAGTCATCCGTGGTGCGCACGAAGGTGAAGGAGGGGCCTGGGCCTTCGATCTGGCGTTGCGTGAGGATCGCGAGGCCGCGGCCGTCCGCCGTGGCGTAGACGCCGACCTCGTTCTCCCAGTTCGACGGCAGCACCGCGCGCCAGCCGTCCGCGCTTTTCACAAACAGCACCGTGCCGCTCGCAAGCTCGGCCTCTTCCTGCGGTTCGCGCATGTAACTCAGGTTGCCGACGAGAATGTCCGTGCGACCCGACAGGGCCTGCAATTCGCCTGCATCCGCAACAAGACGCGCCGTCACGGGGCGCGAAACGGCGCACGCAGGCTCCTCGCCTTCCTCCGCGAAGGCGGCGGAGGAAAATGCGGCGATGGCGGCGAGCGTCAGGAGTGCGGCGCGCATGTGAGTGATCCGTCTGTTGAACTTGCGCCTGCTTGTCACGTGCGAGCGCGGCGGAAAAGCGGCGGCGAAGTTGTGATGTTCGCTACGGCGCGTTTTTCCAGATCCCGCTTGACGCAAGTGCGCGCGAGTGAATTACTCACACGGCGGAAGCACTCGGCGGCCGCACTCGCCCTCATCAAGTCAGCTCTGCTGCAACACGCGACAGGGCAGGGTGGGCCGCCTCGCAGTCTTCCGGTCCAAAACCAAAAAGCGACGCCGCATTGGGTATTTGGGGGTCGTTTCCAGGGTTGGCCGGCGCACATTCTGGCGCTTCAGCAAAAGCGGTGTTGCAGGGGACAATTCGTGAACGGTTTCATTGCATCGGCGGCGGCGCCGGCGGGCCCTTGCCGAGCAGGTCCGCGATCTTGCGTTGCAGTTCGGCGAGGTCGAACGGCTTGGCGATGAACGCCATGCCTGGGGGAAGCTTTCCAAGTTCGGTGAGGCTCTCGCGCGGATATCCGGAAACGAGGAGCGCCTTGCAGGCCGGCTTGCGCGCCAGGACGCTGTCGACCAGCTGGGGCCCCGCGATTCCGCCCTTCATCACCACGTCCGTGATCAGAAGGTCGAACGCCGCGCCCGCTTCCACCAGCGCCAGCGCCGTCGGCCCATCGGCGGCGGCCGTGACCTTGTAGCCGACGCTTTCCAGCGCGATCGAAAGCGCGTCGCGCACCAGATCGTCGTCCTCGACGAGGAGAATTCCGCCGGGGACCGTGCGCGCGGGCGGTCGCGGTTCGGCGGGCGCCGCCGCTGTCGTCGCCTCGACCGGCGGGAATTCGAGCACGAATGTCGCGCCTGCGCCAGGCTCGCTGCACACCGTCACCCGGCCGCCCGATTGCTCGACGAAGCCTTGCACCATGCTGAGGCCGAGGCCGCTGCCGCGTCCGACGCTCTTGGTGGTGAAAAACGGATTGAAGATGTGCGGCAGCGCCTCCGGCAGGATGCCGACGCCGCTGTCGTTGACCTCGACGACGGCCCGGTCGCCCGCGCGCGTCCGCACAATGATCGCGCCGCCCCCCGGCATGGCGTCGCGCGCGTTGAGGAGGAGGTTCAGGATGGCGGCGGAAAGCTGCGTCGGGTCGAGCAGGGCATGCGGCGCGCGCACGTCGATCTCGGATTTCATCTCGATGTCGGCGGGCATCATCGGGCGCACAAGGCGCAATGTTTCGGCCACGATGAGGTTCAGGTTCACGCGCCGCGGCGCCAGCACCTGCTGTCTGGAGTAGGCCAGAAGGCTCTGCGTGAGATCGCCCGCCCGCCGCGCCGCCGTCTTGATCGTGTCGACGGCATGTGCGCTTCGCGGGTCCGCCACCGCGTCGCCATCGAGGACTTCCGTCGCGCTGACGATGGCGGTGAGCAGGTTGTTGAAGTCGTGCGCGATGCCGCCGCTGAGCTGCCCGACGGCCTGCAGTATTTCGCCGCGCCGAAGCCGTCGCTGGATATCGATGTACTCGGTGATGTCCTCGAAGCTGCCCACAAGTTTGGTGAGGACGCCATTTTCGTAGAACGGCTTGCCGGACGTGCGCACCCATATCCGGCGGCCCTTGGCCGTGACGAAGGGTTCCTCGAACGTCCACGGCGTCCCGTGCGCCAGCCCGGCGTTGACCGCCTGGCGGACGCGCTCGCGCGCCTCAGGCGCGTAGAATTTCAGCCCGGTCTCCAGATCCGGGGCGTCCGGGCCCTCGATCTCGTGGATCTTGAACACCAGCGGGGTCCAGACCATGCGCGTCGTCTGGACCTCAAGCTGCCATCCGCCGATGCCGGAAACTTCAGACACGTCTTCGAGAAACCGGTTGCTTGCGGCCAGATCCGCGGCGAGCCGGTCGCGGGCGGCGTTCGCGATGTGCAAGGCGCGATCGTTGCGGTAAAGCACGTAGGCGTTTGCATAGATAAGGCCGGATGCGCTGGCGGTCGCGAGCGTGCCGACGATAGCCGCCCACGTGTCGGCGGATTCCCAGAAATACAGCGCCATGAGCACGGTCAACGCGATGAGCGCCGGCGCGGTCATGACGAACAGGATGCGTCGATCCTTGTGCCCCCGGACGACGCCGAAAAGCGCGGTCGACAGCAGGGCGATTACCGCCGTGATGCGCGGCGCCTCCGTGCCGACACGCCAGAGCACCCCCGCAAGCACGACCCAGCACAGAACCAGCGCCGTTACAAAAAAGAGGTGCGGCCTGCGAAAGCGCAGATCGCCGGCGATGAGACGGTCCCGGACAAGCGTGCCGGCGATCTCCACCAGGAGCGCGCCGATGAGCCAGATGAGCGCCACCTGCGGGCCGACGAAACTAAAGAGAAACGCGCCGCCCGCGAAGGTTACCGGCAGCCGCAACCAGGCGACCCCGCTGTTGAAGCGGGCGGCCCGGACGATGCTGTCAGGATGCGCCGCCGCCGCGGCATCCCGCTGGGCGGCGGATGACTTTGAATTCCTCGGCATGGAGCATGTTTGCGCGGAGCGCGTGAATGTCCAGCCATCCCTTGCGCGGCGGTAATTGAATTGTGGTGGGTTGGTCGGAAGGTCGCGCTTCAGAACGGCGCGCCGACGGCCTCGGTCAGGAATTTCATCACAGGCTTTGCATCGGCGTAGGCGGACGCCACGCGATCGACAAAGGCGGCCGCGCCGGCGTCCTTGAGCGTTGCGGTGGTGGTGACGAAGAAGCTCTTCCGGCGCAGGTCGGCGATCATCTCGTGGTCCGGATCGTAGCCTTTCGGCGCGCGGATGAGCGGATCGCCCTCCGCGAGATCGCCGAATGTGTCGACGATGGATTTCGCGTTGCGCGCCTTTTTCCAGGCGGGGGTCTTTGCGACGATGGCGTCGCGAATCTTGCCGAGGGCAGGGCTGTCGGGCATCCAAACGCCGCCGCCGAAGAACACCTGCTTCGGTTCAAGGTGCAGGTAGAAGCCCGGCGCGTGCGCGTCCTTGCCGAAGCCGTGGCGGAACTGAAGGCCCGCGTGCGTCTTGTACGGCGACTTGTCCTTCGAGAAACGCGCGTCGCGGTGGATGCGGAACATGGAGCCGCCGTTCGGGCGCGGATCGGCGACAAAGTGCGGCGAGATCTTCCTGAGCTTCGGGCCCATCGCCTCGATGAACGCCACGCACGGCGCGACGACGACCTCGCGGTAGCGCGGCTTGTTCGCCTCGAACCACGCACGCCCGTTGTTGTCCGCAAGTTCGCGGAAGAAGCCGAAGAAGGACTTGTCGAAGCCGTCGAAGGACATTGCGCTACTCGTAGTTGGTCTCGCCGATGATCCACTGCTTCTTCCACTCTCCCCAGTCGGGGAAGTAGAGATAGATTGCGTTCTCCGCGAGTTCGATGCGCATGCCCGCACGGCGGCCGTCATCGCGCAGCGTGATGGTGTCGGCGTCGCGGCTTTCCTCGCGCCAGCGCGCGCCGTCGAGCGCGCCGGTCTGCGCGTTTTCCTCGATCCATGCGCCCGACGCTTCGCGCACGATCGCGCCGCCGCTCTGGAACGTGGCGCGGCGCAGGCCCTGGGTTCTGGGCGAAGGCTTCGTCGCGGGGGAGGACGGCGGGACGAGGTCAGGAGCTGTGGGCGGCGGCTCGACGTAGTCGTGCGTCTCCACCTCGCCGACCGTCGGCGTGGCGCCCGGCGCGCCGGCGTCGATCGGCACGGCCGCGTCCGGCGCGCTGAGGCCGGCGTCCCTGGTGATCGGCGTGCGGCCGATGAGGCCTGATTTCCAGGCGTAGAATCCGCCGCCCGCGAGCAGCGCGACGAACGCCACGCCGATCAGCAAGGGCCCGGCGCCGCCTGACTTATCTTTCTCGATCGTTGCCGATACGGACGCGGCCGGCCGCGCGCTCGGCGTGGCGAACGGCTTCGGCGGGCCGCCGGGCGCACGGCCGACGAAATGCGCCACGGCGGCGACCGCGTTCGTCCATTCGTGGTCGGCGGGGTCGCCGGTCCAGCCGATCAGCCGCGCCGCCTCGATCTGGCGGAAGCCGTAGGGAATCTCGACCTCGTCGATGAGGATCGGCAGGAGCACGTTGCGCTGCTTGCCCGCGTCGGCTTCGTCGAGCACCCATTGCCCCTCGACGGAGAGCTTGGACCAGACGACAATCACGCACCGGGCGGATTCCAGCGCCGCGCCGATCACTTCGCGATACGAGCGGCCCGGCGGGATGTTGTGGTCCCACCAGACCTCGAAGCCCGCCTGCGCCAGCGCCCGGGCGATGGGCGCGATGCGGGCCGCGTCCTCTTTCTTGTAGCTGATGAAGACATCGGTCATCGCGCGCGCTCCCCGCCTGTCGCCGGCGGACAATGGCGCGATCATGGCCGCCGTGCAATGAAGGCGCGCCGAGCCGCCGGGCGGAAACCGCCCGCCCGGATCACTTGATTGGGGGCAAGCTGTTGAAGGCCTGCGCGAAAACGGGCAGGCGTCGTCCATGCGCACGCTTCTTATCGCCTCCGCCGCCGGGCTCTGCGCCCTTGTCGCCACCGCATCCGCGCAACAGGCGCCGCCGCCCGTCGTCGCCGAGATCCCGCCCGCCGTGCAGGCGAACGTCGAACGGCTGCAGAAGGCCGCGCGCGAGAGCGCCAACGCCTGGGACATCGTCGAAGGGCTGACCACGGAAGTGGGCCCGCGCCTTGCGGGTTCGGAAGCGGAAGCGAAGGCGCGTGACTGGGCGGCCGCGATGCTGCGCCGGCAGGGGTTCCAGAACGTCCGCATCGAGACGTTCACGCTGCCGTACTGGGAGCGCGTCAGCGAGCGCGCGTCCGTGATCACCGCCAACGGCGCGCAGCGGCTTGTGGTCGTCGCGCTCGGCGGCTCGGGATCGACGCCGGAAGGCGGCGTGGAGGCGGAGATCGTGCGCTTCCCGTCGATCGCCGCGTTGACCGCCGCACCCGCCGAAAGCGTGCGCGGGCGCATCGTGTTCATCGATGAAGTCACCAACCGCACGCAGGACGGTTCGGGCTACGGCGCGGGCGTGGCCAAGCGCGGCCTGTGCGCGCCGATCGCGCAAGGGAAGGGCGCCGCCGCGTGCCTGATCCGCTCTGTCGGCACCGATTCACATCGCTTCGCGCACCAGGGCGGCCCGTCGCGCGGCCGTGACGGCGCGACGCTGCCCGCCGCCGCGCTCTCGCCGCCGGACGCCGACCAGGTCACGCGTCTCCTGCGGCGCGGCCCCGTGCGCGTGAAGCTCGAGATCACCGTGCGCACCGCGGAAAATGTCACCTCCGGCAACGTCATCGGCGAGATCGTCGGGCGCGAACGGCCCGAAGAGATCGTCGTCATCGGCGGCCACCTCGATTCCTGGGACCAGGGCACGGGCGCCATCGACGACGGCGCGGGCGTGGCGATCACCACCGCCGCCGCGCGTCTCATCCGCGATCTGCCGCGCCGTCCGCGCCGCACCATCCGCGTCGTGCTGTGGGGTTCGGAGGAGACCGGCGTGCATGGCGGCGGCGCCTACGCGCGCGAGCATGCGGCGGAATTGCCCAAGCACATCGTCGGCGCGGAATCCGATTTCGGCGCGGATGTCGTCTATCGCTTCTCCACGCGCTTCGGCGATGGCGCCCTGCCGTACGCGCGCGCGATCCAGCGGGCGATGGCGCCGCTCGCGATCAACATGGGCGGCAACGACGCCGGCGGCGGCGCGGATGTCGGCGCCATGCGCGCTGGCGGCGTGCCGGTGGCCGATCTCGACCAGAACGGCTGGGACTATTTCGACTATCACCACACGGCGGATGACACGCTGGACAAGATCGACCGCGTGAAGCTGAACCAGAACGTCGCCGCCTATGCGACGTTCGCGTATCTTGCTGCCGAAATGGACTGGGATTTCCGCAAGACGGCGGAGACTCCGGCGCCGGTTGCGCGGTAGGGATCGGGCATCGACAGGGGAGGGCGTGATGGGCCGCGTGTTTGGATTGCTTCTGGGCGCCCTGGCGCTCGCATTCGGGGTCTGGCTGTATTTTTTCCTGCGGGACGCCGGCGTGTTTACAACTGTCGCGCCGAAATCCGCGGGCGTCTGCCGGACGATTACGGGCGGCGACATCGTCGGCGTCGAAGATCTGACGATCGATCCCGACACGAAGCTCGCGTTCCTCTCGGGGTATGATCGCCGCGCCGATGGCGCGGGCGGGCCGGCGCGTGGGGCGGTGTGGACCTACGATCTTTCCGCGCCGGATGCCGCGCCCGTCGACGCGACCGCGACGGCGCTGCCGGCGGGATTTTCCCCGCACGGCATTTCGCTCTGGCGCGGGCCGGACGGGCGCAAGGCGCTGTTTGCGATCAATCACGCGGGTAACCGCCACACCGTGGAGATCTTCGACGTCGCGGGCGCGACCCTGACGCACCGTCAGACGGTGAGCGGCGACGCGCTGGTCTCGCCGAACGATCTCGTCGGCGTCGGCCCCGAGGCGTTCTACGTGACCAACGATCACGCCAACGTGAGCGGCTGGCGGCGCACGGCGGAAGACTATCTGCGGCTGCGCGAGACGACGGTGCAGTTCTTCAACGGCGAAGTGTTCGCACGCGTGCTCTACGGCGTCGGCGGCGCCAACGGCATCGCCGTGAGCGCCGACGGCCGCTCGCTTTATCTGTCGGCGGCCTCGGAACGCACCGTCCATGTCTATGACCGCGACCCAGCGACCAACGCGCTCACGCATCGCGCCGCCGTGGCCGTGCCCGGCTTCGCCGACAATATCGAAGTGCTGGCGGACGGCGACCTGCTGCTGGGCCTCCACACCAAGATCCTGCAGCTCCTCGCGCACTTCGGCGACGCGTCGAAACTGTCGCCCAGCCACGTGATGAGGCTGAAACAGGACGGCAAGGGCGGCTTCGTCCCGCAGACGATCTACTACAACGACGGCGCGGAGATCTCCGGCGTCAGCGTGGCGGCGGGCCTCGACCAGCGGCTGCTGATCGGGGCGATCATGGAGCCGAAGATCCTCGACTGCGCGCCCGCGGTCGCGCCCTAGACCCAGACGCGTTACCGCCGCAAAACCTTCGTGCAACGCGCGTATGAAACGTCATGAACTCGTTCCGGACCGCCTTCGTCGCCCTTGGGGCGCTCGCCCTCGTCGCAGCCTGCGTGCAGACCGCGCCTGCGCCGCGTGATCCCGTCGCCGCGCTCGCGCCGTTCGCCGCCTCTGTCCGCGATCTGCCGACGGCGCCGCCCGGCGTTTCCCCGCCGGCTTCCTCCACGGCGCTCTCGCGCATCGTGTTCGCTTCCTGCCAGACGGCGGAAAAGCCGATCCCGATCCTAGACCGCATCGTCGCCGACAAGCCGCAGCTCGCGGTGTTCATGGGCGACAACGTGTATGGCGACGCCTATGCGGGCGACATGGCGCTGCCGGAGCTGCGCGCCCAGTACGCGCTGCTCGCGGGACGCGCGGAATTCCAGCGTCTGCGCGCGGCGATCCCGACACATGCTGTCTGGGATGACCACGACTACGGCCTGAATGACGCGGGCGGAGACTTCTCGGGGAAGGGGCTGTCGCGGCGCATCTTCGAGACGTTCTGGGGGCTCGGCGACCGCTTCGCGGGGCGCGACGGCGTCTACGATTCCTGGGTCTACGGGCCCGCGGGCCAACGCACGCAGATCATCCTGCTCGACACGCGTTCGGGCCGCACGGCGCTGACCAAACTCCCGCAGGGCGATCCGCGCGGCCGTTACGCGCCGTCGGCCGATCCGGCCCAGCGCATGCTCTCCGACGCGCAGTGGGCGTGGTTCGAGCGCGAACTGGCAAAGCCTGCGGACGTGCGCTTCGTCGTCTCCTCGATCCAGGTGCTCGCGGACGGCCATGGCTGGGAAGCGTGGCACACGATGCCGCGCGAACAGGCGCGCCTGTTCGACACCATCAAGCGCGCGAACGCCAAGGGCGTCGTGTTCGTTTCGGGCGACCGTCACATCGCGGGGCTCTACCGGCAGGACGGCCTGATCGGCTATCCGGCCCATGAACTGACGACGTCGTCGCTCAACCTGTCTTTCCGCGCCACGAGCGACGAGCGCAGCACCAACCAGGTCGGCGACATGTATGCGCCCGTGAACTACGGCACGGCGCTGATGGACTGGAACGCAGGCGCGCTCACGCTGCAGGTCAACGGTGAAACCGGCGCCGCGGCGCGCGAACAGGTCGTGCGGCTCGCCGACCTCGGCGCGCGCTAGATCCAGCCGGCGTCCCGCAGCGGACAAGTCGACACACCTGCCGACACCGTACGATCCATGCCTGCGACGCTGCACTCTACATCTACGACCCGCCCATGACGCCCCTCGCCGCCGCTACGATGCGCGCGCGGGGCCATTCCTGCAAACTGACCCCATCGGGTCGAAGGACGACCCGAACCTCTGCATGTATGTCGGCAATGATCCGACAAACATGCGTGATCCATTGGGGCTTCGAGAGACTCGGCCGCCTCGCAGCATTGAGCAGGAGCGGACCAATCGAGCGAATGAGAGCCGAATAACCTTCTTCAAGATTTTCAAGGCGCTAACCGGGTTGGACTTGGCAACTCGGCAAGGTCAGATGGCTGCTGAGCACTGGTTGTCAGACGACATCAATAGAAATCCGAAAGATTGGGTAGCCATCGTACGTTATTCTGACAGCGATCCTGATCGTTCCGGGCATTCAGGCCCAATGGGCAGGTCTTGGATGGATGGTTATTCTGCAATTTTCGCCCCCGCCCCCCGACAAACTTGGGGCATCCCAGACGGGCTATCTCCACCATACCCTCCAATCCACAATGACATGCACCGAATTACCGTTGGATGGGCGAGGAAAGTTGATCTCGCTAATCCTGCTATGGTTCGCGTCCGCCCCGCATTGCCTTGGCCACCAGTTGGTCCGCCGAGACAAAATGGTGGTGGCCGAGAATACACTATACTTACCCCCAGAGTGGAAGACGTAGTAAAACTTGCGCGAACCTACGATGCGGAGCAGTTCCGCGAAATGTACCGGAACAGTGAATGAGGTAGCTGACATGATGTACTATATGGCAGTGGATTACGTCTCACCGTGCGAAGTTGTCGAGCTATCCTACGTCGATGGATACGCTGAGCCGCTGGCGGAAGGGTTCAGCCTGAATGTCCTATTGAAGGCCTCCAACGATGGTGGCGACTTCTCACGAGGCGTGATCTACAGGGCGCGGTTTTGGAGCAAGTCCGGCAACATAAAGTCACTTCAGCTGCCAGAGCACGATCCATACCTAAGTGTCGCCCGCTCCGACTTGCCGGAGCGATCCGGCGGCCGCATTCAACCGAACATGATGTTCGATGGCCGAGTGGCCCGTGGAGGAGTTTTGTATTTTACACGCGCCGAAGCTCAACAGCATTGTGATAAACTTCAAGCTGGTTTGTAAAAGCTGTAAAAGCCGAAAAGCATGAAAAGCATGCCCACGCATTTGGAACGGGTGGCGTCCGCCATCGAGAGTCCGTCCCTCATGCCTACGACGCCGCGATCCAGGCGCATTACGCAACATTGCCGCCCATCGGCGCCGCTACGACGTGCGCGCGGGACCATTCCTGCAAACTGACCCCATAGGGACCAAGGACGATCCAAACCTGTACATGTACGTCGCAAATGATCCGCTGTACTGAACCAGCCCGCGTGCGCTTCAGATCCAGCCCGCGTCCCGCAGCGCCTTGACGTTCGGCCGGCTCACCGGCGCCTCGCCGCCATCCGGCAGCAGGAGGCTGACGCGCGCGCCGTCGCGCCTGACGTCCTTCACCGCATCGCGCGCCACCCACCAGGAGCGGTGCACCTGCGCGCCTTCGAGGCCCTCGAGCTCCACGATCGCGTCGGCGAGGCGCATGAGGATGAGGTCGGAACCCTTCGAGGTGTGCAGCCGCAGATAGTGGTCCTCGGCCGAGACGGCGTGGATGGCCGCGCCCATCAGCTTCGGCGGCAGGCGCTCCATGAAGCGGATCCGCGGCGGCGCACCGTCCGGCGGCGCATGGGTGGCGGGGCCTGGCCTGTTGGCGATCATGTTGATCGCGGTCATCGCGCCGGACACGGTCAGCACCGCGCCGAAGAAATAGGGGAGTTCGTGCAGCACGCGCGGACGCGCGAACGCAACGGCGGTCGCAACCCAGACGATCAGCGTGGTCGGGATCGAAATCAGCAGCGTGGCGAGCGCCCACAACCGGAACGGCTTCTCGCCGAACTTTGGCCGACGCTCGACCACCGTGCTGACGATCGCGCCCATGATCGTTCCCGCGAGCAGCACGCCGATCCAGTAGACAAGCCGGACCCAGAGCGGCTCGCCGGAGAAGCCGAACGCGCCGACCACGGCCATGAACACGCCAGCGCCGATGGCGATGGTCGCGGTGCGTCCGTGCGCCTGCGCCAGCTCCGCGACCGTTCGCGATGCGCGAACGGCGAACCCATGCGGCTCACGGGATTTGTCGGTCGGTTCACGCATGCGGGCGAGCGCTCATCCGGGGCTGCGGGCAGGAAGGGGGCGATCAACGCCCACGGAGATGCCCGATGAACACCCTCGCCGACAAGCCCGCCCTCCTGCCGACCGCCTTGCGGGTAGGAGGCGCCCTGGCCGTCGCCGGAGGGGTCGCCGCGCTGATCGCGCTCAGCCCGGGCGACCTGTCGGACGCGCTGGGGCGGGCGCAGGTCCGGCTGAAGGCGCCGGACCTGCACCTGCTCGCAATGCAATCGCCCACGCTGCTCACGCACATCTTCTCGGCGCTCACGGCGCTCGTCGTGGGAATCGTGATCCTGTCGCGACCGAAGGGGCGGGTGTTGCACAAGGCGCTCGGCTGGACGTGGGTGGTCGCGATGGCGACCGCGGCGGTCAGCTCGCTCTTCCTCCAGGGCCTCAACGGCGATCGCATGAGCCTGATCCACCTCCTGTCCGGCTGGACGATCATCGCGCTGCCGATGGCGATCTTGGCGATCCGCAATCGCAAGGTGGAGACGCACCGGCGGATGATGACGGGGCTGTTCACCGGCGGGCTGGTGATCGCCGGCCTGGCGACCTTCCTGCCGGGCCGGCTGATGTGGGACGTGTTCCTCGGCTGACACGGTTCGCCCGGGACCGTCCCGCATTGGGCCGCTCGACCCGGGGCCCAAGCATGGTTCGTTTACCCAATCCGGTCAGCTTCCGCCCGTGATGCGGCGAAGCAGGCGGCGCGGGCTCATCACGGCAGTGCGCCTGCATCTGGGAAGGGTTGTGCGAATGTCGGTGGCCAGGATTGGTGAAAAATCTGGAGCAGCTGGTCCGATCGCGAAGTTTACGCGCAATGCGATCTTCCTTCTGATGGGCATCAGCGTCGCGGGTGCGGGCTGGTCCGCCGTCGGCATGTTCGACCTGATGCGAGAGCGCGCCGAGAAGAACGAGCGCGACGATGCCGAGGCGAAGGACTTGCACCAGCTTGTCAGCCTGCATGCCGATTTGAAGTATCAGACGGCCCAGGTGCAGCAGTATCTGAGCGACGTTTCAGCCACGCGCGCCCTGGATGGTCTCGACGACGGCTTTTCGGAAGCCGCGGCGCACGCGGAGCTGTTCCGGAAGGATGTCCAGGCGTTCGAGGAAATCGCGCAACGCCGCGACGCGAAGGACCTGGTCGTGGCGTTGCACCACGCGACGGCGGATTTTCCAGTCTACTATGAAACCGGCCAGCGGATGGCCCGGCTCTATGTCGCCGGCGGCCCCGCCTCCGGCAACAGGATGATGGGTCAGTTCGACGCCTCCGCCGAGCGGCTGCATGAAAGCATTTTGGGGCTGGACAAGGCGTTCGACACCTATGTGGAGACGCTGGAATCGCGGGACCACAATGCGGAAGCGGCCTACCTGTCAAAGCAGCAGCACAACGTCATCATCCAGCTGGCCACGGCCTTCGCCATCGCCGCGCTCGGGTTTGCCATTCTCGTCATGACGCAGCGGAGACTCCTGTCGCCGTTGGGGCAATCCATCGGCGCGCTCAATGCTCTGGCGCATGGCGACAAGTCGGTGCGTCTCGATGGCGCAGACCGCAAGGATGAGATCGGCGATCTGGCCCGCGCGCTCGTCGCCTTCCGCGATGCGGCGGATGAGAAGGAGCGCATCGAATCGCTGGCCGCCGTGGAGCGCGCCGCCGCCGAGGCCGAGCGCGCGCGGGCGGAAGCCGCCAGGATCACGGCGGCGGACGAGCTTGCGTTTGTCGTCACGCAGGTGAAGGAGGGGCTCACCAAGCTCTTCGAGGGCGATCTGCGCCACCGGATGAAGGATCACCTCCCGCCTCAGTTCAAATCCATCCGGATGGACTTCAATCACGCCGCCCAGCGTCTTGAGCAGACGATGGCGTCGATCCTCGCCGCGACCGACGGCATGCACGGTACGGCTGGCGAGATCACTTCCGCCGCCGACGATCTCTCCCGACGCACCGAGCAGCAGGCGGCCGGCCTCGAAGAGACCGCCGCCGCGCTGGAGGAGATCACGGCGACGGTGAAGGCCAACGCCGAGAACGCCAGGACAATGAGCGCGGTCGCGACCTCCGCCGGGGAAGAGGCGGCGGAGAGCGGCGTGGTTCTCAAGGACACGATCGAGGCGATGTCGAAGATCGAGAAGTCCTCGCTTGAGATCGCCCGCATTCTCGGCGTCATCGACGAGATTGCATTCCAGACGAACCTGCTCGCGCTCAACGCCGGCGTCGAAGCGGCACGGGCCGGCGAGGCCGGGCGCGGCTTTGCGGTCGTGGCCACCGAAGTGCGCGCGCTCGCGCAGCGTTCATCGGAAGCCGCCAAGGACATCAAGAACCTGATCAACACCAGCACCACGGATGTGGGCACAGGCGTCAAGCTCGTCGGGCGCACCGCCGACGCGCTGGAGCGGATCGCCGGGCGGGTCAGGGAAATCGGCGGCCTCGTGAAAACCGTCGCGGCGTCCGCCGAGGAGGAGGCGCGCGCCGTGGCCGAGGTCAGCATCTCGGTGAACCAGATGGACCAGATCACCCAGCAGAACGCCGCGATGGTCGAACAATCGACCGCCGCCAGCCATTCCCTTGCGGGAGAGGCAGGCTCGCTGGCGTCCATGGTGCGGCAGTTCAAGGTCGGCGAGGCCTCCGCAGGCGCCGCCGCGCCGTTGCGCAGGGCCAGCTGATCGCCGTGCGCGGGGTTGCGTGAACGGCGCGTTGCGTATTGGCTGACGCCGATACTCGACGGAGAAACGCGCGATGAAACTCTACACTGGTCTCGGACCCAATCCGCGCGTCGTGCGCCTGTTCATGGCCGAGAAGGGCGTCACGCTGCCGCTCGTGACCGTCGACATCATGGCGAACGAGAACCGTGGCCCCGCGCACACCGCGCGCAATCCGGCGGGCCAGCTGCCGACGCTTGAACTCGATGACGGGACCATGCTCGCCGAGATCACCGCCATCTGCGAATACCTCGAAGAGAAGCGCCCGGCGCCCGCACTGATCGGCGCGACGCCGGAAGAGCGCGCGAACGTACGCATGTGGACGCGCCGCGTGGACCTCAACATCTGCGAACCGATGACCAACGGCTTCCGCTTCGCCGAGGGTCTGCCGCTGTTCAAGGATCGTCTGCACTGCATTCCCGCCGCGGCCGACGATCTCAAGCAGATCGCGCGCAGCCGCCTCGCCTGGCTCGACGGCCTCATCGCCGGCCGCGACTTCATCGCCGGACCGAAGATCTCGCTCGCCGACATTATGCTGTTTTCGTTCCTCGAGTTCGGCGCCCAGGTGGGCCAGCCGCTCGATCCCGCGAACAGGAACCTCGCCGCCTGGTATGCCCGCATGGCCGCGCGCCCAAGCGTGACGGCGGCGGCCTGACGGTCACGCCATCCGGTGCGGGATGAACCAGGCGCCGCGTCCGGTGATCTGGTTGGTGTCTTCGCGAATTCCAAGTCCGCACGGTTCGCCCGCGACGGTCCAGACGCCAAATACCGGTGTGCGGCCGTCAAAGGCCGGCATCGTCGCGCGCGCCTGCCACACGGTGGATTGACCGACGAATGGGCCGTCAGTCTCCGCGCGGACCCCGCCGAAATGCGTGCGAATGTTCGCGCCCTCGCGCCCTAGAATCGCCTTGCCGACCCGGTCCCCGGCGATATCTCCCTCGCGCCAGGAGGCGGGCAGGAGATAGGGGCAATCCGGCGTTGCGTTCCAGAGATCGACGAGCAGGCCCTTCGATGCCGCCGCCACGCGCCATGGCGGTTCCAATACGCCAATATCGGTCGCCAGTAACGCAGCCGCGAATGCATCCTCCTCCGCGGTGAGCCACTCCCACGGATAGAGTTTGAACAGATGCGTGATCGGGCGGTCGTCCAGATCAACGAGCAACCGCCCCTTCAACCCGATGCCGGCGATATCGATCAGTTGGGTTTCGATACCGGCCTGCTTGGCGCAATCGGCGAGGTAGGCGGTCGTTGTGGCGTCATCGACGTCGTCACGCATGCTGGAAAGATGCAGGCGTCCGCCCTTCGCAATGGCAGGAGAAAGCGCGCGCCAGGCATCGATGAGGCGCTCGTGAATGGCGTTGTACTGGTCTGCGCCCGGGTCGCGCTCATTGAGCCAGCGCCATTGAACGACGGCGGCCTCGTAGAGGGCGGTCGGCGTATCGGCGTTGTATTCCAGCAGTTTCGGCGGCCCGACGCCGCCCCACGCAAAGTCGAAGCGGCCGTAGAGCGTGGGATCGCCGCGTCGCCAGCTCACTTGAGCGAGAGTGGCGAGACGATTGTCGAGCCCGAGGCGCGCGAGGTGCGCACGATCGCCGATCGCGCGCGCGACGGCTTCGTTGACGAGTCTCTCGCAGACGGTCGCCGCTTCGTGCAGCACCTCCACTTCGTCTTCCGAAAGCTCGAAGCACGCGTCTTCCACCCAGTAGGCGCTGCCGTCATCCCGCCGCCAGCCGAAGAACTCGATTGCTTCCATCTCCGCTTGCCAGTTGGCGCGCGGCGGGACGGCAAGGCGTTTCATCCGCCGCGATAGCCGCTGGAGCGTCCGGTGCCGCCGAAGCCGCCCCGTTGGGTCGTCGACATCGAGGGGCTTGCGGCTTGCGACACGCCGTTCAGCGCCGTTCGCCCGGGTCCCGGATTTCCATCGGATGCGGTCGCGCCCCGCTGATACCACGGGCCGAAATAACTGCCATGATGGCCGGTATAGTAGCCGTTGGCGTCATAGCCTTTCGAGGCTTGGCACTGCTGTGGGCTGTAGTCCTTCATGCACTCGGCCGCGCTGGCGTAGCCGTTGCGCCGATACTCCGGCTGACTGCAATGGGAGAGACCCAAGCCGGCGCCCATGAGCGCCAGCACAACGGCGCTTGATTTCCAGTCCGATTGATCTTCAGCCATGGCGATGGCTCACGGCGTCAGGGCGGCGGCGGAAATCATGCCGACGACTATGCCGACGCCTGCCTGCACCACGCCTGCCGCCAGCTGGCCCTCGGTGATGTGCTCGGAGAGTTTCGGAAACACAAAGCGTGCGCAGAAATGGGCGAGTGTCTGGATGACGAGTGCGATAAATCCCCAGATTGCGGCCTGAACCGGATCGGCCGTAACGGCCAGCACGAGGTTCAGCGGCAGGGCGAACCCTACGGTGGCGCCGACAAGGCCGACCGCCGCCGCGATGTTGCCCTCGCGGATAAGTCTGAATTCTTTGTGCGGCGTGACCGAGCTGTAAGCCAGAACGAAGAGCACAGCCAGCCCAATGCCGACGGCGAAGTGCTGCGCAAAGAGCAAAAGCGCGTTCTGGTTCAAGACGACCCCCACAAGATCCCATAAGATTTAGGCAGGAACGCTGCGCTGCGCAATCTTGTCCGGAGCCGGATGTGGCAATTGCAGCCTATCTCGCCGGCGACTGACCCGTTAGGACCAGCGCGATGACATCCCTGCGCAACATTGCGTCGCTCGTGGCGGCGATCACCATCCTGCAGCTCGCGCAGGGGCTGATGGGCGTCTATCTGCCGCTGGCGATGAGCGCGGACCGCCTTCAGGGCGCGGCCATCGGCTTCGTCGGCGCGATGTATTCGGCGGGCTTCATGGCCGGCGCCTGGTACGGGCCGATGATGCTCGCGCGCGTGGGCCACATCCGCGTGTTCGCGGCGGCGGCGGCGATCGTGACGGCGTCGACGCTGTGCCTTGCAGGCGCCAACGATGCGATCTCGTGGGGCGTGCTGCGCGGGATCATGGGCTTCGCCATCGCCTTCGTGTTCATTTCCGTCGACAGCTGGATGAGCATTTCCGTCGCCCGCGAGGAGCGGGGCGGGGTGATGGGCGTCTACCAGGTGCTGACGAAGGCCGCGCTCACGCTCGGGCCGTTCCTGGCGTTCGGCGCCATTCCGGGCGCAGCCGGACCGCTGATGATCGCCGGTGCGCTGCAGGCGCTGGCGATCGTGCCGATCAGTCTCACGTCGAAGGCGCAACCCGCGCCGCCGATGGCGCATCCGCTGGCGCTGCGCGAGCAGTTCGACGTGGCGCCGGCGGCGGTGACGGCGTCGTTCTTCGCGGGCTTCGTCAACGCCGGCGTCATGACGCTTGCGCCGCTCTACGCGATGGAGCATTTCGGCGTCGCGCAGGCGACGACGTTCCAGGCGGCGGCGTTCGCGGGATCGCTGATCCTGCAATGGCCGGCGGGCAAGCTCTCCGATCGCGTGGACCGGCGCCTTGTGATCGCCGGGCTGGCGGCGCTCGCGGCGCTGACGGCGTTCGCGCTGGCGCTGTTCGGTCCGCATCTGGGGTTCGCGGCGGCGGCAGTCCTGTTTGCGCTGTGGGGCGCGGGCGCGCTTTCGTTCTACGGCATCGCCGTCGCGCACATGGCCGATCGCGCGGAGCCGGGGCGCATCGCGCAGGCGGCGTCGGGACTGCTCTTCGTGTGGGCGGCGGGGTCGATCGCGGGGCCGCTTCTTCTTGGGCTCGCCGTGGAGGCGGCGGGCCGCAATGCGATGTTCTGGTTCGCGGGGCTCTCCGGCGCGGCGCTTGTCGCCTTCATGCTGCTGCGGCGCACCGAACGGCGCCAGGCTGAAACCACCCGCACGGAATCCATGGCGCCCGCCACCGCCACCAGCGTCGCCGCCGCCGACCTCGCGTACGGCGCGGACGACACGCCCGCGCCCTGAGACTGTCTCTACGTCAGCCCGGCGCAGGAGCGGGGTTGGTTCTTGCCGTCGCTGACGGCCCAGTCCATTAGAGCGGCTGATTTTTCCACTGCCGACCGGAAGGGCGACCAATGAACATCCACGAGTATCAGGGCAAGGCCATCTACAAGAAGTACGGCCTCCCGGTCTCGGCCGGCTACGCCGCGTTCACGCCGCAGGAGGCCATCGAGGCCGCCGCGAAGCTGGGCGGGCCGCTGTGGGTGGTGAAGAGCCAGATCCACGCGGGCGGGCGCGGCAAGGGCAAGTTCAAGGAAGCCAAGGCGGGCGAAAAGGGCGGGGTGCGCCTCGCGTTCAAGGCCGAGGACGTGGGCATCTTCGCCGAGCAGATGCTGGGCTCCACGCTCGTCACCGAACAGACCGGCCCCGCAGGCCGCGTCGTGAAGCGCCTCTACATCGAGGACGGCTCCGACATCGAACGCGAACTCTATCTCTCCGCGCTCGTCGACCGCGAAACCGGCGGCATCTCGTTCATCGCCTCGCCGGACGGCGGCATGGACATCGAGAAGGTCGCCCACGACACGCCCGAGCGCGTGCACACCATCGCCACCGATCCGACAACGGGCGCGACGGACGCCGACGGCCGGAAGGTCGCCGCGGCGCTGGGCCTCACCGGCCATCTTGAAGCCGAGTGCGTCGACGTCGTGAAGAAGCTCTACGAGATGTTCACCAAGGAGGACATGAGCCTTCTTGAAATCAATCCGCTGATCGTGACGAAGGAAAACCATCTCAAGCTGCTCGACGCGAAGATCAGCTTCGATTCCAACGCCGGCTACCGCCATCCCGAATGGGCCGAGCTGCGCGATCTCGGCGAAGAGGACGAGAAGGAGATCGAGGCGTCGAAGTACGACCTCGCCTATATCGCCCTCGACGGCGACATCGGCTGCATGGTCAACGGCGCGGGTCTGGCCATGGCGACGATGGACATCATCAAGCTGTTCGGTTCCGAGCCCGCGAACTTCCTCGACGTCGGCGGCGGCGCGAGCAAGGAAAAGGTCACGGCCGCCTTCAAGATCATCACCGCCGACCCGAAAGTGAAGGGCATCCTCGTCAACATCTTCGGCGGCATCATGAAGTGCGACGTCATCGCCGAAGGCGTGATCGC
>CAZGYQ010000050.1:0-24900 GCA_964530695.1 uncultured Caulobacteraceae bacterium | reverse complement strand
GCGCCGCGGCGATCCGGGGACAGGTGAGATCTATCCCCGCAGTTCCGTGGGACTGAGCGCAATCTATCCCCCTGATTTTGCCCCCATTTCGCGCCCCGCCTGCCCCTCCACCCCCGCTTGCGACATCCCAGCGCATGGAGCGCGGCGGCTCCGCTGCCTATGCAGGCTGACCTGAGCGCGCTTGGCGAGCGGCGTCTCGCGAAGAGCAAGAGGCATGCATGGCCCTCGGTGTGGGCGCGCGCGTTGCGATGCTGGGCCTGGCGCAGGCGCTCATCGCCGTGTGGGTATATTTCGCGGCGCATGAGAGCGCCGGCGCGGCGCAGGACCCGATGCAGGTTCCGGCGCTGGACGAAGGCGCGCGTCGCGGTCAGGCGGTCTGGCGCGAGAACGGCTGTGCGAGCTGCCATGCGCTGTTCGGCCTCGGGGGGCACATGGGCCCCGATCTCACCAACGTCATGCGCCGGCGCGGTCCGGACTATGTGGCGGCGGCCGTGACCTACGGCCTCGGCCGCATGCCGCCGCGCGGGCTGCCGCCTGAGGACATCGCTGCCGTGAACGCCTACCTCGCGCACGTCGACAGTCTCGCGACCTATCCCCTTCCCACGCTCACGGACGACGCGTTCGGCCGGACCGCGCCACCGCAGCCCGCCGCGCCAACCCAGCCTGCGGCGCCTCCCCAGCCTGCGGCGCCTCCCCAGCCTGCGGCGCCTCCCCAGCCTGCGGCGCCGGGCCATCCATGAACGGTTCGCGTGCGCTGATCTTCGCGGCGGCGGGGGCGTTCCTGCTGGCCTGCTGCGCGGGCCTCGCCGGCGCCGTGCGCCTGGCCTTCCCCGACACGGCCGGACTGCTGCCGCCGTTCGAGCGGCTGCGCCCGCTGCACGAGACGCTGGCGCTCGCCGGCCTGCTGACGGGCGCTGCGGGCCTTGTGCTGCGAACGATGTCGAACGCCGGCGCCCGGCCCGCAGAGGCGCCGGTCGCCGCTGTGATGCTCGCCTTCGTGACGCTGGGACCGCTCGCGGTGCTTTTTCACGCCGGCAGCGGCCGGGAGTATTTCGCCTGGCCCGTGGCCGGGAACGCGCTGCTCGGCCTTGGCTTCGCGCTGATCCTGCTGGAGATCGCGCGTGCGTGGCGCGTGCTGCGCGACCGTTCGCCGGAAGGGCTGTGGCTGATCGGGTTCGGCGCGTTGTTCGTGTTCGCAAGCACGATCGAGTCCGCGCTCTGGTTGCTGCCGTCGGTGTCGGGCGATGTCGTGCGCGATCTCTCTGTACAATGGCACGGCGTCGACACGCTGTTCGCCGGGCTGAACGCGTTTCTCTACGGGTGCGGCGTCCTGATCGTCAGCGGCAAGCCCAAGCCGCTGCGCAGCGCGCCGCTCTACGCGATCGCGGCGATCGGCGTGCTGTTCACCTTCGCCCACCACCATTACATCTCGCCGCAACCGCTGATCTTCAAGATCATCGCGCTCGGGGCGAGCCTGCTCGCCGTCACCTCCTTCGTGCGCCGCTGGCCGGTCTTCGCCGCGAAACAGCCGCCGGCGCACACGCGCGCGCCGGACGACGACTTCTGGCGCAGCGTCGAGGGATGGACGCTCGTATCGGTCGCCAGCGGCGTGCTGTTTGCGATCCCGCAGGTCAATCTCCTCGTCCATGGCACCAATCTCATCGTCATCCACGCCATGGGCTCGATGATCGGCGTGGGCGTGGTCATCGTCGTCGCCGGCGGCCTGCGGCTGGCGACGGGCGCTGCCGCGAAGGACTGGAAGCGCGCGCGGCTCGGCATGCGCCTCGTCAACGGCGCGCTCATCGGGCTCTGGCTCGCGCTGGGCGCCGACGGGCTGATCGAGGGCGTGGGACGCGCGCAGTCGGACTACATCGCCTACCGCGACCTGCGCGACATGGCGCTGATCGGGTTTCCGTTGTTCGGGACGGTGCTGTTCGCGGGGATCGTGCTGATGAGCGCCGCGCTCGCGATCGCCTACGCGCGCGCCCCGGCGCCGGCGGCAGCGGCCTCGCGGAGAGAACGGCGCGATACCGGCGAGCTTGTCTGAACCGTTCAGTCCTCGTCGCCCGCCTCGATCATCTCCACCAGCGCTTCGGGATTGCCCAACGCGCCGGCGACGTCTCGCATCAACCGCGCAGCAGGCCGCGCACGGCGGCGCGCACGAGTTCCTCGGGCTTTGCCCAGGGATAGCCGCTGATCGTGATCAGGTTGTGCGCGACGCCGTTGAGAACGCACAGGAGCAAATCTGATTTCAGGGTGAGGTCCGCATCGCTCGCCTTTTTTCCAAGCGCACGCGCGAGCGTGTCACGGAAAATCGCGAACCGCTGAAGCAACGCATCATTCTGCACGAACACGCTGACGTCCGTTTGCGTAAGCCCGCTCGACATGAACACCATGAAGTAGCGGTCGCGACGCTCAAGCCAGTATTCGACATATCCGGTCGCGATGGCGTTCAGCCCCGCGACAGCATCGCGCTCGGCAGCAAGCCGGCGGTCCAGGTCGTCAAACAGTTCGCTGAACATCTGCGCCCAGAGATCGCGCAGGACGTCGATCTTGCGATCATAATACTTGTAGAGCGTCACCACCGTGCAACCGGCTTCCTGCGCAAGCCGGCGCATGGAAACGGCGGCGTAGCCTTCTTCGCGAAACAGTCGGAGCGCGCACGCAGCGATGTGCGCGCGCACATCCTCGATGTGCGCCTGCGATCTGGCGGGGCGCCCCCTTCCGCGGGGCTTGGGATCGGGCGGTGGACTCATCTGCGGATCCTTTAGGCGCACGACCACGCGCGCCGAACGCTTGACAGCGGGAAATAATAAAATATAACGCGATATATATTAATGGAACAGGCCATGCGCTTCCTTGTCGCCACAGCGTCGATAGTCGCCCTTCTGCTCTGTGGGGCCGCAAGCGCCGAAGGGGCCGCAGACGTGTCCGGGCGCTGGCGCACGCAGCGGCACGGGGCCCTCGTCGACATCCAGGACTGCAACGGTTCGCCATGCGGCGTGCTTGCGTGGGCGGCGCCTGCGACGACGCGCGGGATCACCACCGACCAGCGCAACCCCAATCGATCGCTGCGGCGCAGGCACTTGGTCGGATTGCCCATCCTGTGGGGTCTGACCCCCGCGAACGGCGGTTGGGAAGACGGGCGCCTCTACAATCCCGACACGGGACAGACATTCCGGTCCTCGCTTCGCGTGACGTCCGCGCGCCAGATGCACGTCACCGGCTGCCTTGGCCCGCTTTGCCGCACCGAGGTGTGGACCCGCGTTTCTCCCTCGCAACAGAAAGGCCCATGATGGCGACGGTTTCTGACGCCCCCCGCATGGCGGGTCGCGAACTCACGTTCTTCCGCGCGTTCTTCGTGATCGCCGCGCTGTGGAATTTCGCCGGCGCCGCGCCCGGCCTCATCGACAGCGCCGGCATGTTTGAGCGCGAGTTCGGCAGGGCGCTGACAGATCCGGTGGCGGTGGCCATCTATCGCGGCGCCTGGGGCACGGCGCTGCTCTACGGCTTCGGCTTCCTCATGGTCGCGCGTGATCCGCTGCGCCACGCCGGCATCGTCGCCATGGGCGGCGCGGGCAAGGCGCTGTTTGCGTTGAACCTGTTCAGCATGTGGCGAAACGGATGGACCTCCGACTTCGCCATCGTCGTCATCGCCGGCGATGTCGTGTTCGTGGCCCTCTTCCTCGTCTACTTCTTCAGGCTGAAGCGCCACGGCGTCACAGCTGTGTGACGTGGTGCGGCGGGAGGTCTATTCCTCGCCCGCCTCGATCATCTCCACGAGCGCTTCGAGTTTCAACATCGTGCTGTCGCGCGCGATCCCGTCGCAGGCGTCGGGCTCGAAGCGGCGCTGGAATGCGCGCACGCAGGCTTCGGTGACTTCGGTGAACTGCGCCTTCTTGGCGCTTTCATCCTCGGGCGCGTCGTAGCCGAAGGCCGCGAGCGCTGCGTGCAGGTGATGCACGGCCTCGCCGCGATCGCCGCGCTTGCAGACGATTCTTGAAACACCATCCGCATCCGGCCAGACGGCGACGCCCGCGTCCGCGAGGCGCTTCCACGGGAAATGCTCGCCCGGATCATCCTTGCGCGCGGGCGCGATGTCGGAATGGCCGATGACGCTTTCCGGCAGAAGTCCGCGGCGGGCGAGAATGTCGCCGACGAGGTCGATCACCGCGTTGATCTGCGCTTCCGGATACGGCGGCAGGCCATAGTCGTGCCCGCCGTTGGCGATCTCGATGCCGATGGCGCAGGAATTGAGATCGCTCAGCCCCGCCCAGCTCCCCGCGCCCGCGTGCCAGGCGCGCTTTTCTTCGTCGACGACGCGGAACACCGTCGCGTCCTCGCCGACCACATAATGCGCGCTCACGCGCGACAGCGGCGTCGCGGGATCGATGTCGGCCGGTTGCCATGGCCCCGGATAATCGCCGGCCTTCGGCGCGGGATCCGTGAGGCGCTTCAACGCCGTCTCGGCGTCCTTCATGCCGGTGTAGTGCAGCACGACGAACCATATCGGCAGCTTGCGCTCGTCGAAGTTCGGCGAAGGGCGATCAATGATCTTCATGTGTGACGTCTGACAACATCTTCAGTCCTTCCCCGCGAGGGGAAGGTGGCAGTCGCGCGAGCGACTGACGGATGGGGTGGCGGCTCAATGCTGGAAAGCGCGCTTGCCGCCCCATCAGTCACGACTGCGTCGTGACAGCTTCCCCTCGCGGGGAAGCACGGAAAAGAGCGGTGGATGAAGGAGGAAATCACGCTGTCCATCTCCGCCAGATGGCGGCGGCGTCCGGCAGGCGGATGTTGCGGCGCACGGCGATCATGAACACTCCGGTGAGCGCGAGCGCGCCGCCCGTCAAGAGTTGCGGCGTCAGCGGCTCGTGCAGCGCGAACGCGCCGATCGCCACCGCCCACACCGGCGTCATCAGCGTCAGCGGCGCCACCTGCGTGACCTCGTAGCGCTTCACCAGCTCGTAGAACATGCCGTGCCCGAAGATCGACACGCCGAACACCGAGAAGCCGACCACCCACCAGAACGGCGCGCCCATGCCCTCCACCGCGGCGATCTGGCCGGTTTCGGTCGCGCCCGACGCCACCAGCAGCAGCGGCCACGACACCATCGCCGTCCACGCCTGCAGCGACATGAAGGAGATGTGCTCCATGCGCTTCATGACCACGCCGCCGACCGAACCGACGAACGCCGCCGCCACCGCGAGTGCGACGCCCGCGGAAAATCCCACGCCTTCCGGCCGCCATGCGATCACGATCACGCCGGCGAACGCCAGCGTCATGCCGAGCCCGCGCCGCCAGCCGATCCGCTCGCCGAGGAAGAGCATCGACAGCACGGTGGTGAACGGCAGGCCCACCTGCCCCGCCAGCGCCACCGAAGACGCCGTGCCGAGCTTCAGCGCGAGAAACAGGAACAGGAAGTTGAGTCCGCCGACGCACAGCCCGACCACCGCCACCGTGCCCAGCTGGCGCGGCGCCGGCAGAAGCCACGGCGTCAGCACCAGCCCGATCAGCGCGAAGCGCACGAACGCATAGAACAGCGGGGGCACGTCCTGCACGACCCAGCGGGTCAGTACGAGGTTCAGGCCCCAGCACAGGCAGATCAGCGAAAGAAGCCCGAAGTCGCGCAGCGTCACGCGGCGAGGCGTAGAGCAAGAGTCGCCCGAAGTGAAACCCTCAGCGACGCAGCGCGGCCTCGACGACCCAGCCGTCCGGCGTCCGCTTGCCTTCGAGCGTCGCGGGCGCGCCACCCGTGCGCCGCCGCGGCGCCAGCCGCAGCACGAGAGCCGCCGCCGCCACGACCGCGCCGACCACCAGCGCCGCCGCGAGCGCCACGACCAGCGCGATGGCCACGAGCACGCCGAACACCGCCGCGATCAGCCATGTCAGCGCGCGGCTGGAGCCGGCGCGCGGGGGGTGCGGCTGGGGCAACGGGGCGACGGGCCGGTCTGCGAACGTCTCGGTGTTCATCGCGAAAACCTCTCCCCGCATCATGGCGGGATTTGGGAGGCCGGCGTCAATCGGCTGCAACTGGCGTGGAGAATTCTTCACGTATTGCGGCCCACGCGGCGTTGATGGCGGCTGTTTTGTCGGCAGCGATCGCCACAAATTGCGGCGGCGCGCCGCGCGCGGCCATCTGGTCGGGATGGTTCTCGGCGACGAGCCGCCGCCAGGCCTGCCGCGCCTCCTCGAACGTCGCGCCCGGCAACAGGCCGAGCACGGCGTAGGGGTCGCCTGCGTCGGCGCCGAGATTGCTGGCCTTGATGCGCCGGAACTCAAGCTCGCTGAACCCGAAGAGCTCGGCGACGCGCGCGAGATAGTCGATCTCCTGCGGCCCGACGCGCCCATCCGCCGCAGCGATATGGAAGAGGCCGTCGAGCACGTCCTCCAGCAGGCACGGCCGCGCGCGGTACTTGCGCCCGATCTGGCGCGCGTAGCTTTCAAAGCCGAGCACCGTCTGGCGGGCGAGCAGGAAGGCGCGGCGGAACGCGGCCTCCTCCCCCGGCGGCGGCTGGAACACGCGCGACGCCGCAAGCATCTCGGAATCGCTCACCACGCCGTCGGCCTTGGCCATCTTCGCGGCGAGCCCGATCACCGCCGCGGTGAAGCCGACGTCGTTGACGTCGGGCGCGCACTCGTTGGTGGGTTGAGCCGGCTCATCGCCCGCCGGATCGAAGGCGCGCGCGGCCAGTTCGACAATGCGCGACCAGACGGACATGACCCATTGTCGCGCGATTGGCGCGCGGCGCAAAGGGGGTGAGGTGAATCCAGCGCAGGCTCAGGCGCGCCCGCAGCTAGTCATCGTCGCCGTATTCGCCGTGTTCGCCCTCGCCCGATTCCTGTTCAGCCAGCGTCGCGGCCTTGGCGGCGATATCGAATGGGCCCCACACATAGCCGAGCGCAGCCACGCCCAATGCCGTCCCGATGGCGACCCCCCACACGCCGCGCGTCCCGCCTTCGAAGAAGGATCGCGCACCCCCAAGGAGGGTGACGCTGGGCAAGTCGTATTTCGTGATGAGGGCGAACAGGACGATCGCGACCGCGTGACCGATGGCAAGAACCATGATCGTCGTGCCGACGGCCTCATGCGCTTCCAGCAGCGGCGACTCCTCGCCCTGCCCGATTCCGCCGAGAGCCAGTCCGACGGCGACCGGGATGAGAGCCAGGAACAGGAAGCCGGCGATGCGCACGACCTGCATCAGGATGGGTGCAAAACCGCGCGCGCCCTTGGACGGGTCTGGCCATGTCACGCGCCAGGCGTCCTTCACGAACGGCCGCACCTCGCCGAGCAACCGCCACCCGATCCGCGCCACGACAAGCGCCAGAGCCAATGTGCCGGCGAAAATGTGCACCAGTCCGCCGCCCTCATCCTCGGGCTTGGGGGCCACGAGCGCCACCAGGACGGCGAGCGCCAGACCCCAGTGAAAGGCGCGTTTCCCGAAGGCCCAGTTCGCGGCGTTGGCAGTGCTCATTGTGCGCCCCCTGCAGCGGCGGAATCTTGATCACGAGGAGCCCCATGGCCGGGGCCTCGCCGCATCGCTTAGCGACCCTTCCTGACGTGAGCCTGACACAAGCCGCGCGGGCCGCCGTGCGCCGCCGGGACCGCACCACTCCCCCGTGCGTCAGGTTGAGGTCAGGCAAGCGTCCTAAGTGCGTCGCCGTCACGCTCCAGTGTGCCTGCGCCGGGCGCGTCCGCCGGACGCGGCGGCAGGAAAACCGGACGGGAACGTGACGCAGACTGATCTGGCTCAACCTGCGCAAAAAGGAACTCAGCTATGAAATCGCTTCTTGGGAGCGTCGCGCTCGCCACTGGCGCAATGCTCTGTGCGCACGCACCGTCGGCCCTGGCGTCGGAAGGACATACGTGCCCGGCAAGCGCGCAAGGGACTCCGTTGGACAAACCGGCGCTTGCGCGGACGCTGTCGGGCGCTGGATTGACCCAGACCGGAGGTTGGGAGCACGAGGACGGTTGCGTGGAAACGAGGGCGCGAACCGCGGACGGACGGTCCGTGGAGGTGATCCTTGATCCTTACACCGGGGCGATCCTCCATCGCGCGGAAGAACGGCGCGCAAACCGGGAGCGCAACGACAACGATCGCGGACGAGACCAGGATGATGGACGGGAGAAAGACGAACGCCGTTCCTGAGCCGCATCCATGCGGCTGCTGATCGTGGAAGACACCGCGCGGCTCGCCGCACTCCTGGCGGAGGGGCTGGCGAAGCAAGGCTTCGCCAGCGACCGCGCCGCGACGCTCGCCGAGGCGGACGATGCGCTCGCGGTCGCAACCTACGACGCGATCATTCTCGATCTCGGACTGCCCGATGGGGACGGCCTCGCATGGCTGAAAGCCAGGACAGGCGAGAGCTTTCCTCCGGTCCTCGCACTCACCGCGCGCGCAACGATGGAAGAGCGCGTTCTGGGGCTCAACGCCGGCGCCGACGATTATCTCGCCAAGCCCTTCGCCACCGAGGAAGTCGCCGCCCGATTGCGGGCGCTCCTGCGCCGTCCGGGTCCGCGCGCCGCGCCTATCCTGCAATCCGGCCCGGTCCGTCTGGACGTCGCGGCAAGGCGTGCGTCGGTCGACGGAGAAGCGCTGGAGCTGACGCGCCGCGAGCTTGCCCTTCTGGAGCTTCTCCTGCGCCGCGCCGGAGCCGTGGCGTCAAAGGACGCCATCGAAACCGCGCTCTATGCGTTCGACGACGAAGTCACGCCGAACGCCGTCGAGGCCGTAGTGTCGCGCCTGCGCAAGCGACTTGATGAGGCGGGTGCGCCGGGAATGCTGCACACGGTTCGCGGCGTCGGGTACCTGCTGGAGGATCGCACGTGATGTTTCAGGGCGCTTTGATGCGCTCGTTGCGCGGGCGCCTTGCGTTGGGGCTTGGCCTTGTGGCCGTGCTGGGGGCCATCGTGCTTCTCGGCCTTGTAGCCGTTGAGTATGTCGTCGGCGCCGAAGCGCCGCTGTCGGGGCCCCAGCTTGCCCACGAGGTGGCCGACCACGTTCTGGCGCCGCTAGTGGTTCTGCTGGGGCTGGTCGCCATTGCGGGCGCGCTTGTCATTCGCGCCGCGCTGCGTCCGCTGCAGCAGGCGGCGGCGGACGTCGACAGCACGGCGCACAAGGCGCCGCGCGGCGTGCGCATCGACCATTCCCAGTTCCCGCTGGAGGCGCAGCCTTTTGCATCCTCGGTCAATCGGCTGCTTGAGCGGCTGGACGCCGTCGCCGAAGCGCAGGAAGCGTTCGCGGCGGATGCGGCGCATGAACTCAAGACCCCGCTGGCCATTCTCGCCCTGGAGCTGGATCGCCTGCCGCCCGACATGACCCGCTCCTTGCGCGACGATGTCGCTGCACTCGCCAGACTCGTCGACCAATTGCTGCTCGTGGCCAGGCTGGATGCGCAGTCCGCCGCCGAGACGCCGAGGCAATCTGTCGATCCCAGTTCGGTGGCCGCCGGTCTTGTTGCATCTCTTGCGCCTCTGGCGGTGAAGGAGAAACGCTGCATCGCATTCGAGGATCTCGGCGGCGTCGCGTTTCCTGGACGCCGGGAAGCCGTCACAGCCGCGTTGCGCAATCTCATCGAGAACGCCTTGCGCGTAACGCCGGCGGGCGGAACCGTGACGGTCATCGCCGGGCCCGGCGCACGTCTGGCGGTGCGCGATGAAGGCCCGGGCCTCACAGACGACGACCTGACGCGTCTTTCGCGCCGCGGCGCACGCGCGGACCATGCAAGCGCAAACGGGGCGGGCCTTGGTCTCGCGATCGTCGCAAGGATCATGGCTGCCCACAATGGCGCGCTTTGCACCCGTGCGGAGCGGCGCGAACTCGTCCTCGATTTCACGTCACAGGGGGAACCTTTCTCATGAGCCGACTGCATGTTCACACCGAGCGGCACGCGATTGAGCGCATCGGCTGGCTGCGCGCCGCTGTTCTTGGCGCCAATGACGGGATCGTCTCGACGGCGAGCCTGATCGTTGGCGTGGCTGCGGCTGCGGCGACCCGGGGCGACATTCTCATCGCCGGGACCGCCGGCCTGGTCGCTGGCGCGATGTCCATGGCGGCGGGCGAATATGTATCCGTCAGTTCGCAGGCGGACACGGAACGGGCGGACATCGCGCGCGAAACCAAGGAGCTGCAGGATGATCCGGAGTTCGAACTCGAGGAACTCGCCGCTATCTACGTGAAGCGCGGGCTTGAACCGGCGCTTGCCGCGCAGGTCGCGCAGCAACTCACGGCCAAGGATGCACTCGCGGCGCACGCGCGCGACGAGCTGCACATATCCGACATGACCGCCGCACGCCCGATTCAAGCGGCTTTGACATCGGCCGCCACCTTCGCGGCCGGCGCCATGCTCCCGCTCGGGATCGTCACTGCGGCGCCCCTGGAGGTGCTTCCCGCCGCAGTCTCGATTGCATCGCTGCTCTTCCTCGCGTTTCTCGGCGCCATCGGCGCGCGCGCCGGCGGCGCCCGCATGACGACGGCCGTCATTCGCGTGACGTTCTGGGGCGCAATCGCCATGGCGATCACGGCAGGCATCGGACGGGTCTTCGGCGCGGTCGTGTAGGGCGCCGCGGCGACCGCACCGACGCGGCGTTGCCTTCGGAGCCCCTACTCCCGCTTCCCCATCCCCGACCGCAGCTCGCCGAGCTCGGCGCGCATGGCGACGAGCATCTCGAGAATCTGCGCGCGCTCGCGCGCGGCGACCGCCTGCGCGTCCTCGATGTCCTGGATCTCGGCGCTCACCTCGTCGATCTCGCCGCCGAGTTCCTTCTTGGCTTCATCGATGTCGGTCCCCAGTTCGGCCTTCGCCTCTTCCAGCGCCTGGGTCTGCTCGTCCTGCAACGCATCGACGATGACGGCGATGAACAGGTTCAGCACAGCGAAACTGGTGAGGATGATGAACGGCACGAAGAACGCCCACGCCCACGGATAGTGATCGCCGAGCAGGCGCACGACGTCCGACCACCCGTCCCCGGTCATCACCTGGAACAGCGTGAAGATCGACGCGCCGATGGAGCCGAACAGCTCCGGCGCCTCCTGACCGAAGAGATCGGTGGTGATGACCGCCGAGACGTAGAACAGCAGCCCGAGCACGGCGATGATCGCGCTCATGCCCGGGATCGCCTTGAACAGCGCGTTGACCACGCGCCGCAGTTCCTTGACCACGCCGAACAGCCGGAACACCCGCAGCACGCGCACGACGCGCAGCACGCGGAAGATGCGCAGAACCGTGATCTCGGAACCGATCATCAGGATCGAGGCGAACACGATCAGAAAATCAAAGATGTTCCAGCCGTCCTTGAAGAAGGACATTCGGTCCACATAGAGCTTCATCGAGACTTCCCAGACGAAGATGGCCGTGATGACCATGTCGATCTGGAACAGAAGCTGGCCGTACTGCGCGTGGATCGCCCTGTCGGTGTCGAGGCCGAGGCAGATCGCGTTGATGACGATGACGACGAGGATCGCGTTGCGGAACGGGTCCGAATGGACGAACTGCCCGACCTTCGCCCGGAAGATCGCCTCGTCCGACGCCGGCCGGGGACGCACGACGGGCGGGGCGGCCTCGTCGGACGCCGCCGTCGCGGAATCGCTCACAAATTTATGGGGTTGTTCGGGGATCATGTCCCGGCCCGCTCTCCGCCTTGCGGGACGGGACTAACGCGACCGGACGGCGCCTCGCAAGGCGGCATGCTTTCGAGGCGAGACCCCAGTCACACCAGAAGTCACTGTTGGCGTCTCGCCGGCGCGCCGCCTCAGCGGGCCGCGTGCGAGACCGCCCCGCCCCGCGAACCGAGGGTTTCGGGGACGATGAAGCCCTGCACGTTGTACACCCGCACGCCCCAGGACTGGGTCGGGATGTGCCAGACGCGGACCTGCGACCAGTCGTTGCGGGGCGAGACATCGACGATCGGCACGTTCAGGGTGACCTCGCCGCTGTTCAGCCAGTTGGCGTGATCGACGATGATCGAGCGCTCCGACAGGACCTGGCGGACCACCGCCACGTGTCCGCGACCGGGATTGCGGTAGCCGCGCATGACCATGACATTGCCGGCGTCGGGTTTGCGGGCGCGGACATACATGCCGCGGGCCTGCGCCCACCAGGTGGAGGCGTCGCCGCGGATGGCCACGCCGCTCTCGTCGCGGGCGTAGGGAACGCACTGCAGGCGGGCGCTGAGCCGGTGCACCGCAGGCGCTTCGATGGGGGTTGCTTCACTGACGACGGCCTCGGCCGGCGCGAGAGCGGCCATCAGCGGCGCGCCCGTGATCGTGGCGGTCTCCTCGACGGGCGCGCCGTCGATATCGCCCGCGAACGCCGGGCTGGCGGCGAGGGCCGCCGTGGCCCCGACTGCGGCCGACAGGCGGACCAGGGTCCGCACCGACGCGCTCCAGCGCGGGAAAACTTTCGTCTCGATCAACGCTCCGCCTCCGTTTTGACCAGCCGGCGTTCTGCCGTCAGGGCCTACGTGGTTCCGACCTGCCTTCGGTCCTCTGCGGCTTCTCCACACGAGGACACATGCAAGCGTCGAGCCCATAAAGTGCCGCAGGTAGTTACTTCGAGGTTAATTCATAGGTGTTAACGGGGGCGGATGAAACCTTCGACTGTATAATTTTTGGATCCCCACCTATTCGTGTCGAGCCACCACACGTTAACTTGCGACCAATTGTGGTCTTCAGACACATCTCTCACGGGAACTGCCACGGCGACTTCGCCTCTTCCGTGCCAGTTCGCGTGATCGACGAGAATTACGCGGTCCGAAACGATTCGGGTGACCACCGCGACGTGCCCGCGGGACCCGTCGCCCCAGGTGCGGATCACGATCACGGAGCCCACGGCGGGGGTTCCGGCGCGCTCGTAGCGGCCCTCGGCCTTCGCCCACCAGGTGTTGGCGTCGCCGCGGATCTCGATGCCGGAGATTTCGCGCGCGAAGGGAACGCACTGCGACGGCGGGGCGGACATGAAGCGCGGACCGCCCTCGAACGGGCCGCCCGGATAGGAGGGCGTCCGGCTCACCGGATACGGCCCGACGGGGGAAGCCACGGTCGAGCAGGCCGCAACCAGGACGGCCGCGAGGGTCACTGTCGCCGAGGCGCGGCCGGAAAGACGGCCGGATGAGCGAGCGGAATCGGACATGCTTCTTCTCTACACGCGGGCTTTCGCCGCACCATTAACAACGCCGTCAGACGGCGGTCAGGCGCGCTCATAGCTCAGGATGGGCGCCAGCCAGCGCTCGGCCTCTTTCATGTCCCAGCCCTTGCGGCGCGCGTAGTCCTCGACCTGGTCGCGGTCGATGCGGCCGACGCCGAAATATTCAGCCTTGGGGTGCGCGAAGTAGAGGCCGGAGACGCTCGCCGGCGGGGTCATGGCGAGGCTCTCGGTGAGGTCCATGCCGGTGTGGGCGCGCGCGTCGAGCAGGTCGAAGAGCGTGGTCTTCTCGGTGTGGTCGGGCTGGGCCGGGTAGCCGGGCGCGGGGCGGATGCCGCGATACTTCTCGGCGATCATTTCATCGACGGTGGCGGTCTCGTCGGCGGCGTAGCCCCAGAGTTCGCGGCGCACCTTCGCGTGCAGCCATTCGGCGAACGCCTCCGCAAAGCGGTCCGCGAGCGCCTTCACCATGATGGAGGCGTAGTCGTCGTTGGCCTTCTTGAAGCGCGTGGCGACCTCCTCCTCGCCGATGCCCGCCGTCACCGCGAAGGCGCCGACGTAGTCGCCGCCCCCATTTTCTTGAGGGTCCGCTACGAAATCGGCGAGCGCGAAGTTGGGCTTGGTCGGCCCCTTCTCCATCTGCTGGCGCAGGGTGTGGAGCCGCGCGCGTTCGGTCTTGCGCGTCTCGTCGGTGAACACCACCACGTCGTCGCCGTCGCGGGCGGCCGGCCAGAAGCCGACGACGCCCTTCGCCGTCACCCACCGTTCGGCGATCATGCGATCGAGCATCGCGCGCGCGTCCTTGTAGAGGCCGCGCGCGGCTTCGCCGACGATGTCGTCTTCGAGAATTTGCGGATAGCGGCCGACAAGCTCCCACGACGCGAAGAACGGCGTCCAGTCGATGAACGGCGCAAGTTCGTCGAGCGTCACTTCCACCGGCCGGGCGCCGAGGAAGGAGGGCTTTACAATGCCTTCGGCCTTGAGCTTCGGCGCGCGCGAACGCGCTTCGGCGATGGGCAGACGCGGACGCTTGTCCTGCCCGGCGAGATACGCCTCGCGCACCTTGCCCTGATCGATTTTCTCCGCCGCCACGAAGGCCGCCTTGTCGTCATCGGACAGGAGCTTCTGCATCACCGGCACGGCGCGCGAGGCGTCGGTGACGTAGAACGTGGCGTGCTTGTAGTTCGGCGCGATCTTCACCGCCGTGTGCGTGCGCGACGTTGTGGCGCCGCCGATCAAGAGCGGCAGCGTGAAACCCTGACGCTCCATCTCGCTGGCCACGAACGACATTTCATCGAGCGACGGCGTGATGAGGCCCGACAGCCCGATGGCGTCCACCTTCTCGCGGCGCGCGGTTTCGAGAATGGTCTCGCACGGCACCATGACGCCGAGGTCGATCACCTCGTAGCCGTTGCACTGCAAGACCACGCCGACGATGTTCTTGCCGATGTCGTGGACGTCGCCCTTCACGGTCGCCATCAGGATCTTGCCGTTCGGCTTGTCGGCGAGGCCCGTGCGCTGCTTTTCCTCTTCCATGAACGGCACGAGGTGCGCGACGGCCTGCTTCATGACGCGGGCGGACTTGACCACCTGCGGCAGGAACATCTTGCCCGCGCCGAAGAGATCGCCGACGCGGCTCATGCCGTCCATCAGCGGGCCTTCGATGACGTGCAGAGGACGCGGAAGCTCAAGACGCGCCTCCTCCGTATCGGCGACGATGAATTCGTTGAGGCCGTGCACCAGAGCGTGCGTGATGCGTTCGCCCACGGGCTTTTCGCGCCACGACATGTCCTTCACGTCGCGCCGCTTCTCCCCGCCCTTGAAGCGTTCGGCGATCTCCAGCAGCCGTTCGGTGCCGTCCGCGCGACGGTTGAGCAGCACATCCTCCACGCGGTCGCGGAGTTCCGGCTCGATGTCATCGTACACCGGAAGCGCGCCGGCGTTGACGATGGCCATGTCCATGCCGTTGCGGATGGCGTGATAGAGGAAGACACCGTGCATCGCCTCGCGCACGGGCTCGTTGCCACGGAACGAGAACGAGACGTTCGAGAGCCCACCCGAGATGTGCGCGTGCGGCAGCGTCTCGCGGATGATGCGCGTGGCGGCGAAGAAGGCGTTGGCGTAGTCGTTGTGCTCGTCGATGCCGGTGGCGACGGCGAAGACGTTCGGATCGAAGATGATGTCTTCCGGCGGGAAATCGAGCTTGTCGCGCAGCAGGTGATAGGCGCGGGTGCAGATCTCGGTCTTGCGGTGCGCGGTGTCAGCCTGGCCCTTCTCGTCGAACGCCATCACCACGCAGGCCGCGCCATAGCGGCGCACCTTGCGTGCGTGCGCGAGAAACGCTTCCTCGCCTTCCTTCATCGAGATCGAGTTGACGATCGCCTTGCCCTGCACGCAGCGCAGACCCGCCTCGATCACCTCCCACTTGGAACTGTCGATCATCATCGGCACGCGCGCGATGTCGGGCTCGGTGGCGATGAGGTTCATGAAGGTGCGCATGGCCTTCACGCCGTCGATCATCGCCGCGTCGACGTTCACGTCGAGGACGTTGGCGCCGGCCTCCACCTGCTGGCGCGCAACCGCGAGCGCGCCGGCATAGTCGTCGGCCTCGATGAGCTTGCGGAACTTCGCCGAGCCCGTGACGTTCGTGCGCTCGCCGACGATGATGAAATTGGCGAAGGGATTTGCGGTGTTCATGAGAGAAGGGCCATTGCGCGTGAACTCAAGCCATCCGGCCCGAATGGATTGACGACTTCGACCGCGCCAAACACGGCGCCGTCCTGCATGTCTTCGGAAAAGCACGCCGCCCGGCCAGCCTCATGCGCGGCTGCGAGCAAAAGGGCGTCCCAGTAGGCGTACCTTCCGGCCGCCGCTTCCGACAACGCCCGATCCACAGCGCTGGATGTCGACTGGAAGTGTGGAAATTGCACCATAACGTTGCGAACAGCTTGCGCAGCCTCCCACGGCGCCCGCCGAAGTTTCCGGGTAAGCGCCGCATAACACTCTCCGAGGACCTGAATCGCGATGGCGCAATCCCTGTCTCGGCAGACCTCGATCACGCGCAAGGCGATCCCCTGCTTGAGAGGATCGCTTGCGTCGAGCGCGTACACGAACACGTTGGTGTCGATGGTGAGGCGCGTCGTCATCGCTCGTGCAGTTCTTCACGGCTCAGAGGCGCACCGTCGGAACGCCAACCGGCCGCGGCCAACGCCTTGAAAGCCGCCCACGCCGCTTCGCGGTCCGCTTCACTTGCTTCGATCCAATCGCCGCCCACCCCTTCGTCGAGCGCAATTTCAACGAACTTTCCCCGCTGCGTCACATAGAGTTCCGACCACAGCTTTGAAGCGGCGGTGTCGGCGGGGCGGAGCCCGGGGGTCGCCTCGCCCGTCGGCTGACTGCGCATTTTCGCCCAGCGGGTGCGTTTACCCGCCACGCGCAAAGAAACTTCCTCGCCAGGTTTCAAGGCGTCCACTCGGGCGACGACCTCCGGTCCGCCCGCGATGTGTTTTTGCCAGATCGATCGATCGCGCACTTCAACCAAAGCCATTTCAGCCTCCGCGAGCGCTATACGCTCAGCCACCTCAGGTAATGCCCGCCACCGCATAAGTCAATGCCCCCCTAGGGGGGTATCTGTCACGCCGCTGCCGTAAACGGCTCAAGCCCGCTCAACCGCATCACCGGCTCGCAGACCCACGTCTTGCGCGGGCTCTTGCCTTTCACCGCATCGGCGATGGCGCGGATGTGCGCGGGCGTCGTGCCGCAGCAGCCGCCGACGAGATTGACCACGCCCTGCGCCGCCCACGGCTCCATGATGCGCACCATGTCGTGCGGGCCTTCGTCGTAGCCGCCCATGGCGTTGGGCAGCCCTGCGTTCGGGTAGGCGCTGACACGCACGTTGGCGGCGCGCGCGAGCGAGCGGATGTGCGCGTCCATGTCCTTCGGCCCCAGCGCGCAGTTGAGCCCCACGCTCCACGGACTGGCGTGGCGCACCGAATGCCAGAACGCTTCCACCGTCTGCCCGGAAAGCGTGCGTCCGGAGAGGTCGGTGATCGTGCCGGAAATCATGATCGGCAGGCGTTCTCCGATCTCGTCGAAGAACTCCTCCACGCCGTAGATCGCGGCCTTGGCGTTGAGCGTATCGAAAATGGTCTCGATGAGGATGATGTCGGCGCCGCCTTCGACGAGCCCCCGCGCCTGCTGCTTGTAGGCGGCGGCGACCTCCTCGAACGTCACATCCCGTCGCGCCGGATCGTTCACGTCCGGCGAGAGCGAGAGCGTCTTGTTCGTGGGCCCGATGGCGCCGGCGACGCAGCGCACGCGGCCGTCCTTGGCCGTGAGCGCATCGCAGGCCTCGCGCGCAATGCGGGCGGCGGCGATATTGATGTCGTCGACGGCGCCTTCAAGCGCGTAGTCGGCCTGCGCGATCGTGGTGCCGGAAAACGTGTTCGTCGACGTGATGTCCGCGCCGGCGTCGAGATACTGGTCGTGGATCTCGCGGATGATGTCGGGCCGCGTCAGCACGAGCAAATCGTTGTTGCCCTTGAGCGGGCGATTGTGCGCCACGAAACGGTCGCCGCGGAAATCCTCTTCGGTGAGATCATAGTTCTGGATCATCGATCCCCAGGCGCCGTCGAGAATGACGATGCGTTCGGCGGCGATCTGCTCCAGCGCGGCGAAGCGCTCTTTCCGGTTCATTGAACGACTTCCTTCTGCGCCTTGACGCCGAGCATGCGGCAGATGGCGAGCGTGAGTTCGGCGCGGTTGAGCGTGTAGAAGTGGAAATCCTCGACGCCCTCCGCCGCGAGACGGGCGCAGAGTTCGCCAGTGGTCGCAGCGGCGACGAGCAGCCGCGTTTCGGGGTCGTCGTCGAGACCTTCGAAAATGTCGGCGAACCACTCCGGCACGTAGACGCCCCCGACGCCAGCCATGCGCTTGAAGCCGTTGAAATTGGACACCGGCATCACGCCCGGCACGATCGGGGCCGCAATTCCCGCATTCGCAAGACGGTCCCGAAGGCGCAGGAAGGAATCGGCGTCGACGAAGAAGTTCGAGATGCCGCGCGTCGCGCCGGCGTCGATCTTGCGCTTGAAGTTGTCGATCTCTGTCTGCCAGTTTTCGCTGTCGGGGTGCTTGTCGGCGTACACCGCAACCGACACCTCGAACGGTGCGATCGCGCGCGCGCCGGCGACGAGATCGGCGGCGTAAGCGTACCCCTCAGGATGCGGCTCGTACGCTGCGCCCGCCCCGCCCTGCGGATCGCCGCGCAGCGCCACGATGTGGCGCACGCCCGCATCCCAATAGGCGCGCATCACGTCGTCGACCTCGCCGCGCGAGGCGGCGACGCAGGTGAGGTGCGCGGCGGGTTTCAGCGAGGTTTCCTCGACGATCCGCGACACCGTGCGGTGCGTGCGGTCGCGCGTGGAGCCGCCCGCGCCGTAAGTGACGGAAACGAAGCTCGGCGCCAGCGGCTCGAGCCGGCGGATCACCTGCCAGAGCTGCTCTTCTAGCTTGTCGGTCTTCGGGGGGAAGAACTCGAACGACACGCGCGGGCCGCCGGCGCGGCCAAGGCGCGAGGCGGCGGCGTCGAACACCGCCTGCACGGGTTGGCTTCTCTGCAATGCGGTCATCGCGCAACCTCCGGAGCGGCGTGATCGCCCGCCCAAATCTTCACCGTGAGCGCGCCGGGTTCGCAGCCCTTCAATGTCGTCGCCTTCAGCTTCGGCACGCCGGCGGCGGCGCACCACAGAGCCATTTCGGAATCCGAAAACCCGAGACGCCGGTGCGCATGTTTCTCGCGCAGGAATTCATGTCCGTGCGGCGCGAAGTCCGCGATCACCAGACGACCGCCCGGCTTCAGCAGCCGCGCCGCCTCCATCACCGCGCGACCGGGATCTGGCAGGAAATGCAGCACCTGATGGATGGTCACGAGATCGGCGGAGCCCGCCGCCACGGGCGGCTCGTAGACATCGCCGAAGCGCACCGTCGCCTTGCCGTCCGGCAGGCGCGAGAGCGCCGCGCGCGCGACCGCAAGCATCTGCCGGCTCGTGTCGAAACCCTCGGCGCGGCGTACGCGGTCTGCGAACGCCTCGATCATGCGTCCCTGCCCGACGCCCACATCGACCATGAAGTCGAACGGCCCCGCGCCGGCGGCGGCGCGCATGGCGGACTCGATGTCCTCTTCCGGCAGATGCAGGTTCTGCAGCCGCTCCCAGTCCTCGGCGTTGGCGGCGAAATAGGCGGCGGCGGCGTCCGCCCGGGTTTGGCGGATCTCCGCGAGCCGCTCGGCGTCGCGCGCCAGCTCCGGCTCCGCGGCGTCGAGCATGCCGACGATGGCGTCCACGAGGCTTCGCTCGGGCGAGCCCTCGGCGGCGATGCGGTAGAAGACCCAAGCCCCTTCCGGTATGCGCTCCACGAGGCCGCTCTCCGTGAGGAGGCGCAGGTGACGGCTGATCCGCGGCTGGCTCTGCCCGAGCGCCACGGCCAGCTCTCCCACTGAAAGCTCCCCGCGCGCGAGCAGCGCCAGCGCCCGCAGCCGGGTCTGTTCCCCCGCCCCTCGCAACGCCGCGACCATCCGGGCCGCGCTCGCCCGGTCGCCCGGCAGGGTTGGAGATATAAACATATCTTTATATGACACAGTTGAAGGTATCTGCAAAGCGACAAAAGGGTTGATTAACCCCGTTGCCGCCATATCTGGCCGTAGCGGAGGGTCGCTTGATGCGCATGCACATCGTATTGGCCGCGCTGACGGTCGGCGCAGCCGCGCAGGCGCACGCGCAGGAAGCCGCGAGCGATCCATTCGAGAAGTTCAACCGTTCGATGTACGCGTTCAATGACGCTGTGGATAAGCACGCGCTGGAACCGGTCGCGCGCGGCTACCGGGCGGTGACGCCCGCCCGGGTCCGCGAGGGCGTCGGCAACGTGCTCTCCAATCTCAAGGCGCCTGTGGTGTTCGCCAACGATGTCCTGCAGGCGGCCCCCGTGCGCGCCGGGACGACCGTGGCGCGCTTCGGCATCAACTCCACCATCGGCGTCGCCGGCATTTTCGATGTCGCCTCGACGATCGGGCTGGAAAGACACAGCGAGGACTTCGGGCAGACGCTCGGGCGCTGGGGCGTCGGCCCCGGTCCCTACCTCGTGCTGCCTTTGCTGGGCCCGTCCTCCGTCCGCGACGCCGTGGGCTCGGCGACGGATGTGGCGCTCAACCCCATCACCTACGCCCAGTTCGACGGCGACGACGCGTTCCGCGTCAGCCGGGCGGCGATCAGCGCGGTCGACGCCCGCGAGGGCGCGCTCGATGCGGTCCAGAGCCTGCGCGAGACGTCGATCGACCCGTACGTGTCCGTGCGCACGACCTATTCGATCCTGCGGGAATCCGCAGTCCGCAACGGACAAACAAACGTCCAGGACTTGCCTGAATTCGAAGAAATACCATCTGACCCAAAGTCGGGCGAAGGCGCGCCTCCGGGGGAAACGCCATCGCCCGACCCGCCGCCGTCCGAAACGTCGTCCGAAACGGCGCCCGCCGCACCGCCTATTGCACCGCCTATTGCACCACAGGGGAACTGACCGTGATCTCTCGTCGCCTCTTCTCGACGTTTTCCGCAGTGACAGCGGCCGTTGCGCTGGCCGCGACCTTTACGCCGCCGGTTTCGGCCGCCGACCCGATCGCGGAACAGTACGTCGCCCAGAACGCCAATCAGGCGCTCGCCACCCTGTCCGACCGCACGCTTACCTCCGTGGACCGGCAGGCGCGCTTCCGCATGCTGATGCAGCGTTTCGCCGACGTGCCGAGCATCTCGAACTTCGTTCTCGGCGCGAACGCCGCCGGCCAGCTCCGCGCCAACCCCGCGCTGAACCAGGAATGGCAGCAGGTGTTCATGGACTACTCGGTCGCGGTCTACGAAGACCAGCTCGACCAGTTCCGCGGCAACGAGGTGCGCGTCACAGGCTCGATCGACCGGGTCCCCGGACGCGACGTAGTCGTGAAATCGACGATCACGCCGCGCGGCGCCACACAGGCCATGCCGGTGCAGTGGCGCATCGTGAAGCGCGGACAGGCGTGGAAGGTCGTGGATGTGTCGCTCGTGCTCGACCGCAACGAGGTCTGGCTGGCGCAGCGCCAGCAGCGCGACTTCGCCAACATCCTCGGCGCCCGCGGCGACGTGCGAGCCCTGATCGCCGCCGTCCGCCAGCAGACCGCCGACATGCGCGCGCGCATCGCGGCGCGCCAGGCCGGGCGTCGCGCCTGACGGTAGTCATCCACAGGTTGCTCACACGCCGGCGCCTGGAGCGTCGGCGTTTTGCATTTTCCTGACGCCTGAAATTCCGCCTGCGCAACGAATCGGCCGCGAATCGCTTACCTTCCAGCTTGAAGCTCGGAGGACAAACGCCGCATGAGGCGCCCGGATTGGTATGTGAAGCAGGTCCGCGAGCGCACCTCGATCGCGGATTATGCGAGCAAACGGCTCACCTTCGATCGGCGCAAGTCGAAGCCGCAGGCCGGCGACTACTGGGCGCCGTGCCCCTTCCACACCGAAAAATCCGCTTCGTTCCACATCCGTGACCGCCAGGGCGTCTTCAAGTGCTTCGGGTGTGGCGAGAGCGGCGACGTCTTTACCTTGTGCCAGAAGCTCGAGGGCCTTAGCTTCGTCGAAGCCATCGACAAGCTGGGATCGGAAGCGGGCCTGCAGCCGCCGGAATCCACACCCGGCGAGCGTGTGGCCATGGACCGGCGCGGCCGCCTCCTGAAGCTGATGGCGCGCGCCGACGAGCTTTACCGCAAGGCGCTGCACGGTCCCGAGGGGCGCGCGGCGCGGGAGTATCTGCAGAAACGTGATCTCGGCCCCGACGTCTGGGCGCAGTTCGGCATCGGCCTTGCGCCGGACAACTGGACCTGGGCGCTCGACACGCTCGCGAAGGACGGCTTCACCCGCGATGAACTGATCGCCGTCGGTCTCGCCAAGGAAGGCGGGCGCAACGGCGCGATCGACGTGTTCCGCAACCGCGTCCTGTTCCCGATCACCGACAGTCAGGGACGCACCGTCGCGTTCGGCGGCCGCGCGCTCGCCAAGGACGAGCCGGCGAAATATCTCAACTCCCCCGAGACCGAAATCTTCCACAAGGGCGCGATGCTCTACCGGCTCCGCGAGGCGCGCGAGCTGCTGGCGAAGACCAAGGGCCCGGGCTTCGTCGTCGCGGAAGGCTATCTCGACGTCGCCGCGTTCGAGCGCGCGGGCGTGCCGGCGGTGGCGCCGATGGGCACGGCGCTGACCGAGGACCAGCTTGCGCTGGCGTGGCGATCGGGCTCCGAACCGATCCTGTGCTTCGACGGCGACGCGGCGGGCCTGCGGGCGGCGGATCGCGCGCTCGAACTCGCCTTGCCCCATTTCGGGCCAGATCGGACAGTGCGCATCGCGGTGCTGCCGCCCGGCCTCGACCCCGACGACGTGTTCCGGAAATCGGGGGGCGAGGCGCTCGTGGCGCTGCTGGCGCAGGCGCGTCCAGCCGTGGACGCCCTGTTCGAACGTGAGAAGTCCCGCCGCGACCTCGACACGCCGGAGGCGCGCGCCGACCTGAAAAAGCGCCTGATGGAGGCCGCCGGCCGCATCACGCACGAGGAAACGAAGAAGCAGTACCTGCGCGCGCTGACAGACAGCGCCTGGAAGCTGTTCGCCCCCGCCCCGCGCGCGCCATGGACGCCGGATCAGAAGCGCGCCAAGGGCGGAAAGGTCGGCTGGCAAAAGGGCCCGCCGCCCGCCCGGCCCACCGACGCCCTCAAGCGGATCGCCGGCCTGAGCCAGGACCGCCGGGTCGAGCACATGGTCCGCCAGCCGGTCGACTACCCCTTCATCCTCGTCCACGGCGCCGACCTGTTCGCCCAGCTCGCCATCGATGACCGGGAGCTGGACGCGATCCGCCATGCGATCCTGGACCTCTGGGCGGAGTCGAAGACGGTTGACCGCGAGGCCCTGAGCCACCATTTGCTAGCCGCTGGATGGGAAACCGCGCAGGCGCGGATCTCGCAGTGGCCCCCGCCCATGGTCAGAAAGACCGGTGAGAGCCGCCCGAGCGCCGGGATTGTCCCGGAATCGGCCAGCGAGATGTCGCCCGGCGCGCCGCCGGCCGGGGCTCCCGGCACGGCGGGTCTTGGCGTTGGTGAAACCCTTTCGGCCGCTGAACTGGCGGCGCGAGACGAGATCGAGGCGGACTGGATGGCGCTCTTGGCCTTCGATGTGACCGCCCCGCTCGTCGATGAAGAGTACAGGGAAATGCGCGGAAAGGACTTCGATGCGGACGCCGAAGCGTTCGAGGCCGCGATGAATCTCCTGCGCTCCGGCCGTTCCGTGCGCGAGGCCGCGATCCTGCGCGGCAAGGCGGACAAGCCGCACGACGACGAACCGCTGCCCGACGACCGCGCCGCCTGACCATTTGATCCACGCGCCACGGCGCGCCATTTTTGAATTCCGCTGGAGACGTAGCGCCTCATGAGCAAGACCGAAGAAAAAGCCCCGGAAAAGGAAGAAACCGCCGACGGGCCGCTTCTCGATCTCAACGACGCCGCCGTGAAGAAGATGATCAAGTCGGCGAAAGCGCGCGGCTGGGTCACGCACGAGGAACTGAACAAGGTTCTCCCGAGCGAGGAATTCACGTCCGAGCAGATCGAGGACACCATGTCCCAGCTCTCGGAGATGGGCATCAACGTCGTCGACTCCGAAGAGGAAGCCGAGACCACGACGAGCGAGAGCCGCGATGTCGTCGCCCGCGACGAGCCGGCCAAGCCCATGGTCACCAACACGCGCGAGGACGCCGACCGCACGGACGATCCCGTGCGCATGTACCTGCGCGAAATGGGCACGGTGGAGCTGCTCTCCCGCGAGGGCGAAATCGCCATCGCCAAGCGCATCGAGGCCGGCCGCGACGCGATGATCCGCGGTCTCTGCGAGAGCCCGCTGACGTTTGAAGCCATCATGGTGTGGCGCGACGAACTGCAGAAGCAGCAGATCCTGCTGCGCGACATCATCGACCTCGACGCCACCTATGGCGCGGAAACCGGCGCCGCCGCGCCCGCGGTCGCTGAAGCCGAGAAGTCGACCGAAGAGGCCGACGACGTCGATCCGGCGGATGCCGCCGCCCAGGAAGACGCCGACTTCGACGACGAAGCGGCCATCTCCATGTCGGCGATGGAAGCGGAACTGCGCGAAGGCGTGATGGCCACGCTCGACGCGATCGCGGAAGGCTTCGGCGAATTCCGCAAACTGCAGGACAAGCGCCTCGACTGGCGCCTGAAGGGCAAGGGCCTCCCCGCCGCGCAGACCGCCCGCTACGACGAGCTGCAGAACACGATCATCGACGAGCTGAAGAAGCTCAAGCTGAACAACGCGCGGATCGAAAGCCTCGTCGAGCAGCTCTACACGATCAACAAGAAGCTGCTCGCGCTCGAAGGCCGCCTGATGCGGTTGGCGGACGCCAACGGCATCTCGCGCGGCTCCTTCATCGAGACGTATGTCGGTTCGGAACTCGATCCGAAGTGGCTGGAGAAGGCCGAGGCCAAGTCCAAGCAGTGGGCGGCGTTCGTCAAGAACGAGATGGACGCCATCTCCGACCTGCGCGGCGAGATCGCCATGCTCGCGCAGGAAATGGGCGTGCCGGTGGATGAATACCGCCGCATCGTGCACGCCGTGCAGAAGGGCGAGCGCGAGGCCCGTCAGGCGAAGAAGGAAATGGTCGAGGCGAACCTGCGCCTCGTGATCTCCATCG